>CAKUYY010000034.1 GCA_934717555.1 uncultured Clostridium sp. | reverse complement strand
GCCCGCTGGAATCCGCCGGATATGTGGACATGACCCTGGAAATGCTCTATCAATTCGGTGTGCAAATCTCTCGGGACGCGGATGGATATTCCATTCCTGGAAACCAGCGCTATCTTCCCTGTGACTGCACGGTAGAGGGGGATTGGTCACAGGCCGCCTTTTTCCTGGCGGCCGGCGCTCTGGGAGAGAAACCTCTGACCATACGTGGACTTTCCCTTTCTTCTACCCAAGGGGACCAGGAGGCTGCCCGCTTGTTCCGCCGTTTTGGGGCTGAGGTATTGGAAGATGAGTCCTGTGTTACGGTCATCCCCCATCCCTTGCGGGGCATCGATATTGACGCCTCCCAGATCCCAGACTTGGTGCCCATTTTGGCCGTCACCGGCGCCCTGGCGGAAGGGGTAACCCGTATCACCGGGGCCGCCCGGCTGCGTATCAAAGAGAGCGACCGCCTTACCGCCATCGCGGATGGTATCCGCCGGTTGGGCGGAAAAGTGGAAGAGCTCCCCGACGGGCTTATTCTCACGGGGGTTCCCACATTCTTGGGAGGAAAGGCGGAAGGATATAATGACCATCGCATTGTGATGGCCCTTTCCATCGCCGCCCTTTGTTCCCAAACAACGGTAGAGCTTACCGACGCGCAGAGTATCTGCAAATCTTATCCGAACTTTTTTGACGATTATAAACGATTAGGAGGTCAAGCCCATGTCATCTAACTGGGGAAATCTCATCCGTATCTCGATTTTTGGGGAAAGCCACGGCGCCGGGGTGGGCGTAGTGATCGACGGCCTGCCCGCCGGGGAACCCATTGACCTGGAAGAGCTTCAGGTCAATATGTCCCGGCGCGCTCCCGGCCATGACCGCACCGCTACCCCCCGCAAGGAATCCGATATTCCGGAAATTCTTTCCGGCACTTTGGAAGGACGCACCACCGGGGCCCCGCTTTGCGCCCTGATCCGCAATACCAATACCCGTTCCGCGGATTATCAGAACCTTTCCATTTTGCCCCGTCCCGGCCATTCCGATTATCCAGCCTATGTCAAATACCAGGGATATAATGATATCCGGGGCGGCGGCCATTTTTCCGGGCGCCTGACCTCCCCTCTGGTATTCGCCGGTTCCGTGTGCCGCCAGATCCTGCGGCGGCGTGGGATTGAGATCGGCGCCCATATCTATGCCATCGCCAGGATTCCCGATGATCCTTTTGATCCTGTGCATGTAGACGCCCCTCTGCTTTCCCAGTTATCCCATTCCCGTTTTTCCCTGATCAACCCCGCTGTGGAAGAACCTATGCGTGCGGCGGTGGAACAGGCCCGCATGTCCCTGGACAGTGTGGGCGGGATCGTGGAGTGCGCGGCGGTAGGGGTTCCCGCCGGCCTGGGGTCCCCCATGTTTGGCGGCGTGGAAAACGTGTTCTCTTCCCTGATTTTTGGAATCCCCGCCATCAAAGGCGTGGAGTTCGGCGAAGGCTTTGGAGCCGCTAAAATGCGGGGCAGCCAGCACAACGACCCTTACCGCATAGAAAACGGCGCTGTGAAAACTGTAACCAACCATGCGGGCGGTATCCTGGGGGGAATTACTTCCGGTATGCCAATCCTGGTACGCGCTGTAGTAAAGCCCACCTCCTCTATCTCCCAGCGGCAGGATACCGTGGATCTGACCACCCGGGAAAATACCATTCTAGAAGTACATGGGCGCCACGATCCCTGCATTGTGCCCCGCGCGGTCCCCGTGGTGGAATCCGCGGTGGCGGTGGCTTTAATCAATCTGATGGCGGAGGGGAACAAGCTATGACCTTAGAGGAAATCCGAGGAGAAATCGACCAGATTGACGGGCAGCTTCTCTCTTTGTTTACCCGCCGCATGGACTGTGCCCGTAAGGTAGCTCAGGTAAAAGCCCGGCAGAACCTTCCCGTCCTGAACGCTGGACGGGAACAGGAAATCCTGGATCGGGTAGGCCGGGAAGCCGGTTGTTATGAAGGCGCGGCAAAGATCCTCTTCGCCACGCTGATGGACGTCAGCCGCGCCTTGCAGCATGAGGCGCTGGGCGGAGGGGATTCCCTGCGGCAGCTCATCGATGCATCACCGGAGGCGTTATCCTGTTCCCAAACCTCCCGTATCGCATGTCCCGGCGTGACGGGCTCCTATTCCCATCAGGCGGCCGGTTCTTTCTTTCCTGGAAAAAATATTGATTTTTATCCCCATTTCCAGGATGTATTTGCCGCTGTGCAGTCTGAGGAAGCGCAATTTGGTGTGGTACCAGTGGAAAATTCTTCCGCTGGGTCGGTCATTGATGTCTATGACCTCATTTTAAAATACCGGTTCTTTATTGTAGGGGCGGCCGATCTGCCCATCCGGCACTGTCTGGCCGCCAAGCCGGGAAGCAAACTCAATGAGATTGATACGGTATACTCCCATCCTCAGGGATTGGCCCAGTGTTCCGATTTTTTAAGCCGCGGAAAATTCCAGATCTGCGAATATTCCAACACCGCCGCCGCGGCCAAGATGGTCGCGGAACAGGACAGCCTATCGATAGCCGCTGTCTGTTCCCGGCAGGCCGCGGAAAAATATGGGCTGGAAATTCTCAGGGAAGCGGTCCAAAACGCCAGAGAAAACTGCACACGGTTTATTGTCATCGCGAAACAGCCCTGTATCCCGGAACAGGCGGATAAGATCAGCCTGTGCTTTTCCCTTCCCCATACCACCGGTTCTTTGTACCGCACCTTGGCCCGTTTCGCCCTGCATGGGCTCAATCTGACGAAGATTGAATCCCGCCCCATCCCGGATAAAAGTTTTGAGTATTTCTTTTATTTGGATTTTTCCGGTAATGTGCGCAATCCGGAAGTACTTTCCCTGCTATGTTCCCTTTCGGACGAACTGCCCAACTTTTCCTTTTTGGGTAACTACAGGGAGGATCATCTTTCCTGACGGTTTTCTTATGCAAAATAGTAATCCCTGCCCCTTGGGTGAATCCATTGGGGCAGGGATTTTGTCTTTTTCATTAGATATGTAAGGAGCTCCTTATGATTTTTCTCTTTATGGGGCTGATGTTTGAAAGCAATCTTTATTCATTTTCCATCCTTATTTTAATTTTTGATTTAATCTCTATTACCCGCTCCTGCCGCGGGGGCACATCCTTTCTCTGACGTCAGAGAAAGGATGCAAAGAGAACGCAAAGGGGGGAATCGTGTTTCCCCCCTTTGAACCCCTTACAAGGCCGCTGCGGCGGGTCTCCTAATCTAGCCCGGGAAATATGCCGGCTAACTGAGCGGCGTCCGCCCGCTCAAATAGCCGGCATACTGCAAGGGTACCGCTCCCCCAATTTGTTCGTGTCAGATCAAAAAACAAAGGGCAAAAGATACATTGTATCTGTCAGTCAAAAAGACTTAACTGTATACTTTCCTTTTCTTCCATGGTCTGAAGATATTGAAAAATCTGTTTATTGTCATGTAAAATCCCGTTTTTCTCACATATCTCATGAAATAACTTCATCAATTCTGCGTTTCGTGGGCTGTTCAATATATATTGGTTTCCATATAACCGCATATAGCGTTCTTTTAAATTGGGAAATAAACGGTCTAGCTGGCTGAAAAAATACTCCCTGTTGCCTTCCCGGAGGGTAAGCCCCATTCCAAAGCAAATAATTCCATAAACCTTTGCTTGTATGCAGTCATCTAAAATCCCGCGCAAATTTTCTTCCGTATCATTGAGGAAGGGAAGGATAGGGCTTAGCCATACAACCGTAGGGATACCGGCCTGATGCAGGATCTTTAATGTTTCAAACCTTTCCCTAGTCGTGCTGACATTGGGCTCAATCTTTTTGCATAATTCTTCATCATAAGTGGTCAATGTCATTTGGACCACGCATTTTGTCTTTTGATTTATTCTTTTCAGTAAATCCAAATCCCTTAGTAACCGGCTCGACTTTGTAATGAAAGTAAAACCAAATCCATAGCGTTCCGCTAAAGACAACGCCTTCCTTACATGGCCGATTTCACTTTCAATCGGGATGTAAGGGTCCGTCATGGAACCAGTGCTTAACATACATTTGGAGCGTTTCCGTTTTAATGCGTCTTCCAATAAAGCGATCGCGTTTTCTTTGACTTCAATATCCTCAAAGTCATGCTCCATGTGATAACATCTACTTCTCGAATCACAATAGATACATCCATGCAGGCAGCCGCGGTATAAATTCATGCCATTCCGGGCGGATAAAATCCCTTTTGATTTTACAAAGTGCATAGGGTTCTCCTAAAAAAGGTATGATAAAAATTCTTTCTGATGGAAAAAACGACTTTTTCAATTTTCTTTGGTCATTTTACCTTAAAATTGAATTTTGGCTTCCTAAGTTGTAAGGACAAATATCTCTGCATTTATGGCAAGAAATTTTCCAAACTTGTTCATCTTCATCATTTCCAAATGCAAAATTCCAACAGGATTGTTGTGTTATTTCTAGATTCTCTAAAGCATTTACAGGGCAAATATCAACACATAAATTACAATTATTACAAAGAGATTCCTTCATTTCATCAGGTTCAAATTCCTGCTCACATAATACTGCTCCTAGCCAAACCATACTTCCAAATTCCGGCGTTATTAACAAAGAATGTCTTCCGATTGTTCCTAATCCAGCCGCTTGAGCCATATGTTTCTGTGAAACAATTGAACGCCATCTGCCAGTATTTTTATCCCATTGACTTTCATTTGTAGGAATAGGAACACATACTATATGATTTTTTTCCATTTCAATGCAAAAATCCAGAGCCATCGCATCCATTTTGGGTGTGATAGAATTCCTTACCCTTGTATATGGAATATGAGACTTGCAGACAAGCGTCCCTACCGGAAACCTACACCCAAAAGAAATTACGGATTTACATGTCGGAAGAATATCTAAAGGATGATAGCCTTTCGGCGCATTATGAAACCTATCTATACTTGCTATACCACATAAATCTGCACCTAATGTAAACATTATTTCTTTTACCTTTTTACTGTCTAACATCCAACATCTCCTCAGTAGCTTCCAATTTATCTTTATGCACATATATCATGCCTTTTTAAGTATTGTCATTTCTTTTGTGCTTTTGAAAAATTACTTACTAGCCTATGATTTGTAAAGGGTGCTGTTCAGCATTACTTACGCAACAAGCCCTTGACAGACCAAAGTCTAATAAGTTTTAGAGCAATCAAGTAGAAATAAAATACTATGTTGTTTCGCAGTATAGAAAATGATACTCTGATTCAAGCGTCATTTTTCCTTAACTCTGTATTTCTTTTCATAAGTCGTTACATACAGCTCTTTCGTTTGTTGTAATTTCGCTGTAAACTGTTTCTTTTTTCTTTAAATATTTTGCTGGCAAATATAGTGTTTGTGCGTAAATTCATTCCTTTTTAAATATTTTCCTGTAAAAAAGAACGGATTTCCGCTAATTTCTTTAACGCGTCTTTCCGGCCGAGCTTATAGATCTCCAGCAGCTTTTCCCGGTTTTTTTCATATCTTCCCACTGCCAGAGGGCTGGAAGGGCGCACTACCACCGCTTTCCCCTCTTTCTCCAAGCGGGTTATCAGATCCAGTTGGGAGTTATAGACATCCGGGCGGTTCATCATAGCGTCCACCAGTTTTGGATAATCGCGATACACACTTCTGAGCACCGCGCGCGGGAATTCCGGACGGGCACGCTTCCGGTAAGTAATATCGCGGGTAAGCACAAGGACATTCTTCTCATTTCCGTCAAAAATAGAGCGTTCAATGGGAATTGGGCAAGCCACCCCGCCATCTAAAAGATGGTATCCTTTGTAATCCACAATCGGGGAAATCATGGGCAGGGACGCGGAGGCGCGCAGGACATCCATAGGAAATGTGATATCCTCCTTATCAAAATAGACCACTTTTCCCGTCACCACGTTGGTTGCCCCTACCCGAAACTTTACAGGCGAATTTTGGAATGTCTCATAGTCTAATGGGACCAGTTGACGGGACAATTCCCCAAAAATAAACCCAAAACCAAACAGAGAACCGGTCTTTCTCAAATTGGCCACGCTCAGATACCGCTCGTCCCCAATATATTTGTAAAAAATTTCCAGATTCCGTTTCGGCTGTTTGGAAATATAGCTCACCGCGTTGCATGCGCCCGCGGAAATTCCATAAACACTGGGAAATTCAATCCCTTTTTCTAAAAAAACATCCAAAACGCCGGCCGTATAGGACCCTCTCGTTCCTCCGCCTTCCAATACCAGACCTGTCGCCATCTTTATCCACTCCTATCCTGACTGTTCTCTATCAATACTTTGAAAAAACAAACCTGTTTTCTTTGTACCTATAGGTAATCTTCTCTGTTTTTCTTTTAGTATACTACCCCGGTATTGCCGTTGCAAGACAAGCAAACGATTTTCCGCTATCCCATTATTGTATTTCTAATGATATCCATAAAATACTACAAAAATTTCAAATCATTTCTAACTTGCCTATTTCCCTTACTTTACAAGGGTCTTGTTTACTAACATCATTAACATCAAGATATCGAGCAAAAATCTAATTTTTTTATATTTTCCTCTTGATTTTTCCCGAAATACACGGTATAATAATTAAGCATTCCCGTTATGGACGTTTAGCTCAGCTGGTAGAGCATGCGCTTGACGTGCGCAGGGTCAGCGGTTCAAGTCCGTTAACGTCCACCAAATGAATAAAATAAAAAGCATCCTGATACGAGGATGCTTTTTGTTTTATCCCGAAAAACTGGCTTTTGTCTTATAGGGCAAAAGCCAGTTTTTTAACATCTAAGGAAAGAATATCTCAAATGTAAGAGCCTGCTCTTTATCAGATATGTTATTCCCATAAAATTCTGGACTAATAAAATGCAGGTTCTACCGGGATTCCATCCGCCGGGGTGATGGAGAGGTACAGGATATCATCGTCATAATAACATCCGTAGGCAATCTGCCCTCTCTGCTGATAGTAAACTTCATAAGTACCGCCTGCCCCATAGACCAGGTCATCTGTCAATTCCTCATAGATTTGATCGTCAATGGAGAAATCCAGCATCTGCATCAGATATGCGTAATAAATCCAGCTGTAATTTTCCTCTGTGTATTGGGAATCCTGGAATCCGACGCTGCGCACATTTCCCGTCTGGGGATCACAGCTGATGATAATCTGAAGTTCCTGGCTGATGGTGTTGGTATACCGGATTTCCCCTTGTCCCTCCTCTTTTTGCAATTCCCCAATGAGAGGGTATTCCAGCGATACCATATGATTGATACCATCGACCAATTCCTGTGCCGTAATGGAAAATGTCCCGTTTACAACCTGAATTTGGCCGGATAGGACAGGATTATCCTCAGAAGTTGACTGAGAAGAGGAAACCTGGGAATTGGCAGCAATATCTGGATTTTCCAGAGGCTTCCTCATATTTTGAGAGAGTATTACCATCAGAATAATTCCCAGTACTACTACCAAAGTGGCTGCTATGATGATAATAACAATGAACGCCGTTTTTTTCTTTTCTTTGGGAAGCTGATCCGGCTGCCATAGTGGAGAAGGATCTCCTGCTTGTCTTTGAACGGGCGGTACTCCACCATTTTCGTTCCATTGCCCGTTCCCCGGCTGCGTCTGTGTTCCAGCAAACGGCTGTATAGGGGGCTGTCCCCTTTCCGGGATAAAAGATGGAGGCTCTTTTTTCACTTCCCCCTGGAGCGGCACTTCCGGCCGATATTCTGGAGAACCCTCCTGAGGAAGCAGGGTTCCGCAGAATGAACAGAATTTTCCCTGGACTTCCTGTCCACATTTAGGACACTTCATAGATAAACCCTCCTTTTTTCTTCCAGTCTAACGGAACAGATGATTTTTTGCAATAGTTTATAGAATTTTTATTGATTTTATCTATAAAATATCAAAAGGTAAACCATCCTCAATAGGCAAGCACTTCATATCCGGTGTCCGTTACCAAAACTTGGATTTCCCATTGTGCGGAAGGCTTCCCATCCTTGGTATAGACTGTCCAGCCGTCGGAATGATTAACATAAACTTGAGGCTTTCCCATATTCACCATAGGTTCAATGGTGAATATCATCCCGGGTGCCATCATCATCTGGGTCCCCCGTTTGGACACATAGCTCACCCAGGGAAGTTCATGGAATTTCAGCCCTATCCCATGCCCTCCGATTTCCCGGACAACGGAATAGCCGTTTTTCCTGGCATGGTCGTTTACCGCCTGGCCCATGTCCCCCAGGAATCCCCACGGTTTTACCTGTTCCAATCCCAACTGGACACATTCCTTGGCAACTTGTACCAGCCTCCTATTCTCCTCTGAAACCTGCCCGATACAGAACATCCTGGAGGAATCCGAATAATATCCCTGATAATTGGTGGAAACATCCACATTGACGATGTCCCCCTCCCGCAAAACCACTTTCGATGAGGGAATCCCGTGGCACACCTGGCTGTTAAGCGAAGTACATACGCTTTTTGGAAACCCCTCATAATGCAGGGGGGCGGGGATCCCGCCATATTTCACTGTCTCTTGATACACCCATTGGTCAACTTGTTCTGTGGTTACTCCTGCCTTGATATGTTCCGCCACATAATCCAACACATGGATATTGATTTTGGCGCTTTCCCGGATTTTGTCGATCTGTCCTTGAGTTTTGATGATATTTCTCGGAGGCACAATATATCCTTTCTTCCGGCATTCGTTCCACTTTTCATCAAAACTCTGATGGCATTTCGGATAGGATAGGCCGCTTCCACACCAACATAAATCATTTTTTTCAAAATTCTTCATAAAAATACTCCTTATCATTGGGATAAGGAGTATCAAGAAACATCGAAAAAATAATCAGAATATCCTAATAGGCGGATACTCTTTTTTTCAAAAAGAAAAATCTCAATCCATTGACTGTTTTTCCATTTCCATGGCCGGTATCACTCTCTGACCCCTTAATTATCCCGTGATCCATTCTTTTTGGCAAAAGGCATCCCCCGCTGCCTATGGAAGCGGGGGATGGTATACTCATCATTCACACTCTGTTTTCCACAAGCCATGCAGGTTACAATAAGCAAATACTGCCAAGGGTTTTTCCCCTTCCGTTAAAGCGAAACGCACCTCAGGCGCCCTGTCTATCTCAAGTGACTTCCGGTGTCCCCCTTGATTTGTTTGTAAATAAATCCAAGCGATATGATGTTCCTGGGTCATTGGATGGGCCGCGCTGCCTACGTTCACGCTGATCTCGCGGCCTTTGGCGGTTACGACCGGGACATGTTTTTCCTGCGCGGCATCTGTGGTATTCGGCACCAGCTCTACCATGGGTTCTCCACAGCAAATCAAGGGCACGCCTGCATTGTTCAGTAAGCCTACCAGATTTCCGCAATGCTTGCAAAGGAAAAATTTTTGTTGACTTCTCATGACGATACCTCCATTTATTTTCTATGGTTTTACCCAATTTTGTTTTTATTATACCATAATTTTTCCTAAATTCCAATAGAGTTTTCCAAACCTGTCCAAATTTAGAAAACATAATTTCCCCATCACTTGACATACTAATAGAACGGAAAAATTTCTGATATCTGAAATATGAGGTGGACAACCATGAATCATCAAGAATTACCCATGGGGCTTGGTATGGCCTTGTCTCAAAATCCAGCGGCAATGCAGTATTTCAGTAGCCTTTCCACAGAACAGCAACAGGAAATTATCAACCACACCCATGAGATCCAATCCCGCAGGGAAATGCATCAGTATGTACAATCCCTCGCGGAACACAAGCCCAGTTTCTGATTAAGCTTTTCTTTCTCTCTAATCTGACTAAATAGGCCCCCTCGGAAATTCCATCAGATTTCCGAGGGGGCCTATGGTAATGAACATATTTCTGTATCAGTCTTTAAAACTCTTTGTTTTCGTAAATACGACAGGAAATGAAATAGGAAATGACCAGAAAAATAATCCCTGCGGCAGGCGCTATATAAGGCAGGAAAACCAATAGGGGAAGGACTTTTTCCTGCCAGCCGGGGAGCTGGTTAAATAGAAACATCACAATCATAAAAAGCAAAAATACCGCGATCATGATATATCTTCCCTTTTCCGCCCCAAACTGATAAATCAAAGGAAACACTACCGATAAAATGATAAGCCCCAGCCCACAAATGACAGGAATGACAGCCAGCATCTCCTGGGAAGTCTCTTCCACACCGGGAAGCTGTGTGATCCCATAGGTCAGCACCGACCCGATCAGAGAACCCACCACCAGCATCAACAGCGTGAGTACATAGCGGGAAAAAACCATCTGTTTTCTGGTAACGGGCAAGGTAAGGCCATAAGCGTCCCATTTGGCCGATTCATCATAGGAAAATACAGTAAGAGGCATGAGGAGAAACAGGACCGACAAAATGGAACTGACAAACATGGCCGTCTTCACGAGTACCGATAAGATCAGAAAAAAGAAACAGATCACCACACAAGAGAAAAAATATTTGCGCATCCCCAAAATATCCTTGATCAACAGACCTTTCATCATAGACCCTCCTTTTCCTGAACAGAATTTCCCTTGACATAATACAACATGATTTCATCCAAAGTGGTGGAATCAATCACAAATCCGGGATACTTCCGGCGGCAGCGTTGCCGGTCAGACACTAGAAGTTCCCATCCAAACCGGTTTTGACGGCTTCCCACAATGTCCCCACGGTCAATTTTATGATAATCCGCCGCGCTGCATTTCAAAATGCCGTATTGCTGCAACAGTTCATCCTTGGAACGGCTGAATATGATCCTTCCCTGATGAAGAAACGTGATATAATCGGCGATCTGTTCCAAGTCGCTGGTAATATGGGAAGACAGCAAAATGGAATGGTCTTCCTCCTGAATAAAGTCCAGAAAAATATCCAGAATCTCACTGCGCATTACCGGGTCCAAACCGCTGGTGGCCTCGTCTAAAATTAACAGCTTAGGTTGATGGGCCAAAGCCGTAGCAATAGAGAGCTTCATTTTCATTCCTTTGGAATATTCCTTGATGGGCTTATTTTCCGGCAACCGGAACTCCCGCAGATAGCGGGAATACAGGGAATCCTCCCAGGAACGATAGAGGGGACGCATCACTTTGGCAATATCCCTGGATGTCATGTCTATAAAGAAAAAACCTTCATCCAGTACCACGCCGATCTGTTCCTTGATCTTTCTTTCTTCTTTCTGGTTATCCATCCCCAAAACAGAGATACTGCCACCCTGCCGCTTAATCTCATTGAGGATCAATTTAATGGTGGTCGTCTTTCCCGCTCCATTTTCCCCGATAAATCCCATGATACTTCCTCTGGGAACCTCAAAACTCACATGATCCAAGGTAAAACCCGGATAATTCTTACATACGTCTTTCAGTACCAATACCGGTTCCATAATTACTCCTCCTTATACAGTAAATTCAGCATATCGGACAGCTCCTGTAGACTGATACCGCTGGATTTCGCGATATCCACCGCTTTCTGTATCCACTCTTCCGCCATACGGAAATGCTCCTCCCGAATAAATTCCGCGTTTTTGTGGGCCACAAAGCTCCCTTTCCCGGGAACTGTTTCAATAAATCCATCCCGCTCCAGATCCTCGTAGGCCCGTTTGGTGGTAATCACGCTGATACGCAATTCCTTGGCCAACAGGCGCATAGAGGGCAGCGCTTCCCCCGCCTGCAGTCCACCTGACAGAATCAGATTCTTAATCTGGGAGGTAATCTGCTCATAGATGGGTTTCCCGCTGGAATTGCTGATAAGGATATCCACCGTTTTCCCTCCTAACAAAATATTGTATATATACTATATATACAATATAACACCCTTGTATTCCTTTGTCAATAAAAAATCCCTGTTTCTAGAAAATTCCAGAAACAGGGATTTCTTTTTTTGTTTTTATTCCTCAATGTGCCATTTTACACCCTGGGGGGTATCCTCCAAAACCACATGCCGCTCTTTCAGCTCATCCCGGATGCGGTCCGCGGTCGCCCAGTCCTTCTGTTTGCGGGCTTCGGTCCTCTGGCGGATCAGTTCCTCGATTTCTTCATCTAAGGATTGTTCTTTCCGATTGTACAATAATCCCAGCACGCCATTTAGCTCATCATACAGGTGCAGGGCAAACTCGCACAACTCCTTTGAGGCGTGGTTCCCCACACCCAAAGTGGTATTGATATCCCTTGCCAGTTCAAAGACCGAGGAAAGGGCGTCGGCTGTGTTCATGTCATCTTCCATAGCGTCGATAAAATGATCCCGGTAGGTGAGGAACCGGGCTTTGACCTCTTCTTCGCCCGGCAGTTCCCCAGATTGGGCATTTTGCAGTACAAATACCAGGTTATCCCTGCAGGTGTACAGGCGTTCCAACGCCGCTTTGCACTGCTGGATCATTTCCACACTATAGTTGATGGGGCTGCGATAGTGGGAAGCGATCATCAGATAACGGATCGGCTCATATCCATACTGTTGAGCCACATCCCGTACAGTAAAGAAATTTCCCAAAGATTTGCTCATTTTCTGATTATCCACGTTGATGTAGCCATTGTGCATCCAGTACCGGGCGAATGGAACCCCATTGCAGCATTCGCTCTGGGCGATCTCGTTCTCATGATGTGGGAAAATCAGGTCCTGTCCGCCGCAATGCAGGTCAATGGTGTCCCCAAGATACCGTTTGGCCATGGCGGAACACTCGATATGCCAGCCCGGGCGCCCTTTTCCCCATGGGGCTTCCCACATAGGCTCGCCCGGTTTCGCCGCTTTCCAAAGGGCGAAATCCATGGGGTCTTCCTTGATCTCCCCTACGCTGATCCGCGCGCCGGCCTGTAATTCTTCCAACGGCTGATGGGAAAGCTTCCCGTATCCCTGGCATTTTAAGGTACGGAAATAGACGTCGCCGTTTTCCGCTGTATAGGCGTATCCCTTGTCCAGCAGTGTCTTTATAATCAGGATAATCTCGTCAATATTTTCCGTTGCCAGGGGATGGACTGTGGCCTCCCGGATATTTAACCCTTTCGCGTCTGTCTGATACTCCTGGATATACCGCTTGGATACCGTAAGATAATCTGAATCCTCTTCATTTGCCTTTTTAATGATTTTATCGTCAATATCGGTAAAATTCTGCACATAGGTAACTTTCATCCCGCGATATTCCAAATAACGGCGCAAAACGTCAAACACACAGATTGGCCTGGCGTTCCCTATATGGATATAGTTGTATACCGTAGGGCCGCAGGCATAAATTTTTACTTCTCCTTCCTTGAGCGGAATCAATTCCTCTTTCTGTCTGGATAGGGTATTGAATATTTTCATCATTCACTTCTCCTCGTTTTCTATTTTTTCCATTCGATTGATTTTGCTTTGCAGCTGTACCACCTGGTACTGCAAGCGGCACAGCTCCTGGGAAACCGGATCGGCCACATGGATCTGATCCAGCGCCGCCGTCTTGATGCCGTTGACGCGTACCACCCGGGCGGGTACGCCGACCGCGGTGGCGTTGGGCGGAACCTCATCCAAAACAACCGCGCCGGCGGCGATTCTGGCATTGTCTCCCACCGTAAATGGACCTAACACCTTAGCTCCCGATCCCACCATAACATTATTCCCCAACGTAGGATGTCGTTTTCCCTGATGTTTTCCCGTCCCTCCTAACGTGACGTTTTGATAAATGGTACAGTTATCGCCAATTTCTGTGGTTTCCCCAATCACCACTCCCATTCCATGGTCAATAAACAGGCCCTTCCCTATTTTTGCTCCTGGATGGATTTCAATCCCTGTTTTATGTCGGGCCCGCTGGCTCAGCCATCGGGCGATAAATTTATGGTTATGCTCATAAAACCAGTGGGCCTTCCGGTATGCCCTGACCGCGCGGAATCCGGAATATAGGAAATAAACCTCCAGCCGGGAACGGGCCGCAGGGTCCCTCTCCATAATAGAATCCAATTCCGCTTTTAATTTCTCAAACACAGTGATTCACCTCCGTAATACCGTATATCTGACTGTTTAAATCTTTTTATCCAATTATTTTATTGGAATTTCTTTTTTCCAAATGGTTGTTTGAGCTCCTCATCAGCATCATGGCCTGTTCCTTTTTCGTGATCTGGCAGGAACAAATTGGATGAGCGATCACTTTGCGGTATGCCGGCTATTTGAGCGGGCGGACGCCGCTCAGTTAGCCGGCATACTTCCCGGGCTTTCTTAGG
>CAKUYY010000033.1 GCA_934717555.1 uncultured Clostridium sp. | reverse complement strand
TGTATGGGGTCCTATGAAAACAGTAAGATTACTACAATGGATGATATGGCAGTAGCGGAGATCATCCTACAGAAAAGGGGGGAATTAAAATGATGCGGGTTGGCCATGGATACGATGTACACCGTCTGGTGGAAAACCGGGCGTGTATCATAGGGGGGATTGTAATTCCCTATGAGAAAGGGCTTTTGGGCCATTCAGATGCGGATGTACTTACCCACGCCATTATGGATGCATTGTTGGGAGCTGCTGCCCTGGGGGATATCGGTCAGTGGTTCCCTGATTCTGATCCTGTATATCAGGGAGCAGATAGCATTCAATTATTGCAAGAAGTATGTTCCAAATTGCGGGAAAATGGGTATGATATTCATAACATTGATGCCACTGTATTGGCACAGGCACCTAAGATGAAACCATACATTTTGAATATGAGAGAACGGTTATCGGTTGCCTGTGGGATTTCTATTGATCAAATCAATGTCAAAGCTACGACTGAAGAAGGATTGGGCTTTACTGGATCAGGGGAAGGCATCGCTGCCCACGCTGTATGCCTGGTCGAAAAATAGGAGGACAAAAAATACCTTTTTGCATATACTAGTAAAAAAACAAAGAGGTGATTTATCATGGGCAAGCCTTTGATTCTGGTAAGTTCTATTACGTATGCTATGAAAGGCAGAGATTTGCTGAATCGAAAAGGCATTTCATCCTATTTAGAACGTATTCCTAAAATGGAAAGGGCAGGCGGCTGCGGATACGCTCTCTACGTACCCCATGGTATAGAGGAAGCAGAAGCTGTGCTACAAAAAGCGGGAATACGGGTACTAGGAAGGATCGATGGGGAGGAAACGTCGTGATTTATTTAGACAATGCGGCGACTACTTTTCCCAAGCCAGTACAGGTCAATCGGGCCATACAAACGGCATTACAGAAATATGGGGCGAATCCAGGAAGAAGCGGACATAAAATGTCCATGGAGGCGGCGGATGAGGTGTTCCGCTGCCGTAGTGCTATTACCAAGTTGTTTCATGCTCCTGGGGAAGAGTGTGTTGTTTTCACATTAAACTGTACACAGGCCACTAATATTGTGTTAAAAGGCCTTCTTAAGCCGGGAGATCATGTGGTAGTTTCTTCTCTGGAACACAATGCAGTCATGCGGCCGCTTCAAGTCCTTGTAAACCGAGGGGTGACTTATACCCAAGTTCAGATCTATCCTGGGGATAATGACGCTACAGTAAACGCTTTCCGCAATGCCCTCAACGCCAAAACACGTCTCATTATTTGTATGCATGCGTCCAATGTGTGGGGGATCCGTCTTCCTGTGGAACGGATTGCGGCGTTGGGTCATGAATATGGAATTCCTATTATGGTAGATGCCGCCCAATCAGCGGGAGTTTTTTCGATTGATTTGCAGGACAGTGGTATTGATTACCTTTGTTTAGCCGGCCATAAGGGACTATATGGTCCAATGGGAACAGGTGTTCTCATTACTGCAAAGGGAGAAGAGCTGGATACTTTAATCGAAGGCGGTACCGGAACCAATTCTGCTTCTTATGAACAGCCTCCCGCACTGCCAGACCGGTTTGAGAGCGGGACCCCTAATATGCCAGGTATTGCCGGGCTACGGGCAGGGGTGGAATTTGTCACACGAAAAGGGACAAAACAGATCCTTCGGCATGAGAGCCAGCTAATTCTGTATTTGTATGACTGCCTTTCCAGAATGCATGGAGTTACTTTATATATGCCCAGACCGGATCCTTGTTACTTTGCGCCTCTTCTTTCTTTTAATATAGAAGGGAAAAATAGTGAAACAGTAGGACAGATGCTTAGTCAAAATGGAATAGCGGTTCGCGCGGGGCTGCATTGTGCCCCTACTGCGCATAAGGTGTGCGGCACATTGGAAACTGGAGCAGTCCGGGTGTGCCCGTCGGTGTTTACCCAGAAAAATGAAATTGATTATTTTCTTATGACTCTTGGAAAAATAATCCGAAAATAGCGGGGAAAAGGATTGCATAACCCCGCAGATGTGATAAAATGAAATCAGCAGTTTTGAAAAGATACAGGCTGTGGGAAGGAAGAAAGTAGATGGGAAGTTTTTTCAATGAAACCTTTCAAGTCATCGGCAACCTGATCAAAACATTTCGAGTGTCGGATGTTCTGGATATTGTTGTGGTATCCTTTATTATATATAATGTGATTAAGTTGGTCCGGGAGACCCGGGCGGAGCAGTTGGTAAAAGGTATTTTAATTCTGGTAATAGCCTATGTTGTGTCGTGGCAGTTACAGTTGAAGATGCTCAGTAGTTTGCTCAGCAATTTTTTCCAGTTTAGCGTATTGGCCATGCTGATGGTCTTCCAACCGGAACTCCGCCGAGCTTTGGAACAGATTGGCCGAAGCCGGTTAGGAAAATATTGGTCGTTCGGAGGGACGGCGAAAGATGCGGAAACGTACCAGGAGGATATGAAGCGGTGTATCCAAGCGGTAGTGGATTCCGCTGTTTCCCTTCAAAAAAGCAAGACTGGTGCGTTGATGGTATTGGAAAGGCAGACCAAGCTGGGAGATATTATTAATACTGGCACAGTGGTCAACGCTATTCCGTCGGTCCCGATTATTGGCAATATCTTTTGGAATAAGGCCCCTCTCCATGATGGGGCTATGGTGATTCGGGATGGCATGATTTATGCAGCGGGATGTATTTTGCCGTTGACCAAAAGCGATGCAGTCAGCATTGACCTGGGAACCCGCCACCGCGCCGCGATTGGTATGAGCGAAAATTCTGATGCGGTTATTGTGGTGGTATCGGAAGAGACAGGGACGATTTCTGTAGCCAAAAATGGTATTTTAACCCGAAATTATACCCACGATTCTCTGACAGCGGAGTTGGAAAAAGACCTGCTTCCCGAAGAAACAGAATCGGGAGAACGCAGGCAGATCATTCCCTCCCTGAGGAAGGGGAAAAAGAATGAAAAGAAATAACGGGAAGAAGAAACAAAGAAAAAGTTTGAGCGGGCTTTTTTATAATGATCGGTTTGTGATGTTATTCTCTGTAGTAGCAGCTGTTATTCTATGGTTCGTAATTGCGGCAACTGATAAGGACAGTGATACCGGAAAAACGGTGTCTGATATTCCGATTCAGATTACCTTGTCAGATAGCGCCCAACAGGATGGATTAAAAATTTTTGATAACGGTGAAAAGAAAGCCTCGGTAACAGTACGGGGAAACTGGTTAACGATTTCGGAAATCAGTAAGGATGACATTCAGGTGACAGCTAGGCAAAGCACTTCCATTGACCAGCCGGGGACCTACCCGTTACAGCTGACTGCAAAATCTCAGAGTCTCAGGACCAACTATGAGATTGTACAGGATTCTTTAGACCCACAGATGATTACAGTAAAAGTAGATCGTCTGACGGAAAAAGAATTTACAGTGGAAGATAATATCAATTATAACAAACCAGAAGGATATATTGGTGTGGAAGAAAACTTTACACCTTCCAAGATCACTGTGTCAGGACCTGAAAGCGATGTAGAAAGAATAGCGCGCGTTGTGGCTGAATATCGCACAGATGAGGTGATTAGCCAATCTCAGACCATTACAGCAGAACTGGTATTTTATGATAATGACGGGGAAGAAATTCCAAAGTCAGAGATGGAATACATCACGCTCAGTGAAGAGACCGTACAAGTTGATATTAACATCTTAAAAAAGGCGGAAATACCTGTAAAAGCTACTTTTTCCAATAAGCCTGCTGGATTTAATGATAATGTATTGGCTACTATTAACCCGTCCACGATAGAAGTGGGACTTCCGGAGAAATATGTCGATACTTTGCAACAAGTGCAATTGGATCCTATTGATTTTTCCAATATTTCTCCAGGGCAGGCAGAGGTCAATTGCAAGATAAAACTACCCAGTGGATGCAAAAATCTCAGTAATGCGGATAATGCAACAGTTACTTTAGATCTTACGGGATATTCTGTAAAGGAATTTCAGATTTCAGATAGCATATTTACCGTTACTAATGTCCCGGAGGGATACTCTGTGACGCCGGTTTCTAAATCTGTTACGGTTCAGGTGGTTGGTCCTACTCAGGATCTGGATGCTCTGACAGAACAGAATTTTACAGCGGAGATTAATTTAAAGGACAAAGAGCCTTTTGATGGACACAAGGAATTGGCCATCACCATGGGGATCAAAGGAAACAATAATTGCTGGGTCTATAAACCAGGGGGAGAAGATTATAAAGTATCCGTCAATATGATAAGTACAGGATGATCCATGATTCCCCGGTTGATTCTTTTGTGAATCAGATTATTTTCGATGAAAGAACCGATAGAGAGGAAGAACCTCGTAGAGGTTTCTCCTCTCTTTTTGGTTGAATCCTTTTTTGGAAAATGGTACAATAAAATATCATGGAGAATAGGTGGGGAGGACATATGAGCATAAAAAAATGGGTGGTATCCCCTATAGATAAAGAACGAGCGTCTCAGATTGCAGAACGGTGGGGAATCCCCTTTTTTCTGGCGATGATGCTGGATATACGAGGTTTGGTAGAGGAGAAAAAGATCTCGGATTATTTTCTGGAAACCCATCAAATTATGGACCCTTTTTCTCTGATAGATATGGAGAAAGCGGTTAATAGAATTCGACAGGCAATTGATCGGTACGAAAAGATTTGTGTTTATGGAGATTATGACGCTGATGGAGTAACATCGACTACGATTTTATATTCTTATCTGGAATCCTGTGCTGCTAATGTCATTTATTATATTCCCAAAAGAATGACAGAAGGATATGGACTAAATAGAGGGGCCGTAGAATGCCTGAAAGAACAGGGAGTCTCCTTGATTGTCACAGTAGATAACGGGATCGCCTCAGTTTCCGAAGTGGAGTATGCAAACCAGTTAGGGATGCAAGTAGTTATCACAGACCACCATAAGCCCCAGGCAGAGCTGCCTCCTGCGGTAGCGGTAGTGGATCCTCATAGGCAGGACTGTACCAGTACCTTTAAAAATTATGCGGGTGTTGGCGTAGCGTTTCAGTTGATTTCCGCTTTGGAAGGAAAGGAAGGAGATCAGGAGAATCTGTTCGATCACTATGCCGAGCTGGTAGCTATTGGAACCATAGGGGATATTGTACCGTTAGAAGGAGATAACAGGATTTTAGTAAAACAAGGACTTTCCCATTTAACCCATACAGATCAAGTCGGTTTAAGAGCTCTGTTAGAAGAAGCAGGTTTCTTGGGAAAAGACTTGTCAGCGGGAAATGTGGCGTATAGTATAGTGCCCCGCATCAATGCATTGGGACGCATGGGATCTTCAGAACAGGCGGTACGGCTGCTATTATCGGATGACCCGGAGGAAGCCGATCTCTTAGCGGAAAAAATGGGAGAACAAAACCAGGAAAGACAAACGCAAGAGGGGGAAATTTTACAGCAGGTCTTTGCATGCTTGGATAAAAATCCTTCCTGGAAAGCACAACATGTGATTGTTGTGGCGGGAGAAGGATGGCATGAAGGAATTATTGGAATTGTGGCTTCCCGCGTTGTGGAAAGGTATGGAAAACCTTGCGTGATTTTAACGATTCAGGGAGAAGAGGCCAAGGGATCTGGAAGGAGTGTAGAAGGATTTTCCTTATACGATGCGATTTATTCCTGCCGGGATCGGTTAACCCGCTTTGGAGGACATCCAATGGCCGCGGGGCTTACGTTATCGGCTGGGGAGATCCCAGCATTCCGGGAGGAGATCAATCAATATGCGGCTGATCTTTCAGGAGAAATGCCTTCCCCTGTGTTACATATCGATTGTAAATTGAATCCAGCAGCGCTTTCTGTCAACCTTATTTCCCAGATGTCGGCAATGGAACCCTTTGGTGTAGGGAATCCTGCCCCTTTGTTTGGACTGTATCATATGAAATTGATAAGGATAACACCAGTAGGTGGTGGTAAACATTTACGGCTTACTCTGGAACGGGGAAACCATCAAATCACAGCCATGAGATTTCGGACAATGCTGGAAGAATTTCCTTATCAAATCGGGGATATTGTCGATTTAGCAGTTACTTTAGAGGAATCGGAGTTTCGGGGAGAGCGCAATCTCTCTATTTTTATTCGTGAGATTAGACTTTCCGATTTTGATGCAGAAACGTATCTTCGGCAAAAACGTTGGTATGAAGCTACGCAGCGCGGGGAAAACTTACCAGATATGGTATTAGAACAATTGATTCCCAATCGGCAAGAATTTGCGGTTATTTACCGATTTCTGCGTGCTCATGGAGGCTGGAACTATGGACTGGATGTTCTCTGTAGCCGTATTCCAGAGGAAAAGATAGGTTGTGGAAAGTTATGTGTGATCCTTTCTATCATGGATGAACTAAATTTGATAAGATTTTATTTAGATGGAGATCAATGTGAAGTCTCCTTGCTTGAGGTATCGAAAAAAGTGGATTTGAATTCCTCCCGGATATTATCGGGGTTACGTAAACAAAGGTGCGGTGAACAGTATGCTTAATAGAAGTTTAAGTGAATACAAGTCGGATCGCTCGTATGAAGAACTACAGGAGATTCTAAAGACAACAGAACGAGATTTCAATATGGAGCTGATTGATAAGGCTTATCGTTTTGCCTTGGATGCTCATAAAGATCAAAAGCGGCGTTCTGGGGCTCCGTACATTGTACATCCTATATCTGTGGCCTATATTTTAGTAGAATTGGGAATGGATACAGAAAGCATTGTAGCGGCCCTGTTGCATGACGTAGTGGAGGATACCCCCACAGAACTGGATACCATAGAGAAACTATTTGGGCAAGATGTGGCTAATCTTACCGACGGGGTGACAAAGTTAGGAAAAATCCCCTATTCTTCCCGGGAAGAACAACAGGCGGAAAATCTTCGGAAAATGCTGATAGCGATGGCGGATGATATTCGCGTCATTATTATTAAGTTGGCAGACCGGCTGCATAATATGCGCACCATTGAGTTTATGCCGGAACAGAAACGACGGGACAAAGCGCTGGAAACCATGGAAGTATACGCCCCAATTGCGCACCGTTTGGGGATTCGGGCTGTTAAGGAAGAGCTGGAGGATCGCTCTCTTCGATGCCTGGACCCGATCGCTTATCAAGAGATTGAAAGCGCGTTGGCTTTGAAAGCAGCGGATAGAGAAGAATTTGTCCGTTCCATCAAAGAGAGAATTATCAAGCGGGTATCCCCCAGTATTCCCAATGTGTATTTGGAAGGGCGGGTAAAAAGCATCAATGGAATTTACCGAAAAATGTTTATTCAGGGAAAGGCCATGGATGAAATTTATGATATCTTTGCTGTCCGTGTCATTGTAGATACAGTAAATGACTGCTACAATGTGCTGGGAGTCATTCACGATATGTTTCAGCCGTTGCCCAACCGTTTTAAGGACTATATCTCTACACCCAAACCGAACCTTTATCAGTCCCTGCATACTACGGTGATTGCCAAGGAAGGAATCCCCTTCGAGGTACAGATTCGGACATGGGAAATGCACTATACAGCGGAATATGGAATCGCAGCCCATTGGAAATATAAATTAGGATTAACGAGAAGTGACACTTTTGAACAGAGGCTGGTATGGATCCGCCAAATGCTGGAGAACCAGCAGGACAACGAAGATGCTACAGACTTGGTGCGCACCATAAAGTCTGACCTAGCGCCGGAAGAAGTGTTTGTTTTTACCCCAAAGGGGGATGTGATTAGTTTACCTTCCGGTTCTACGGTGATCGACTTTGCATATGCGATTCACAGCGCGGTAGGAAATAGGATGGTGGGGGCAAAAGTAGATAAAAGGATTGTACCGATTGATTATAAGGTAAAAACAGGCGAAATTATCGAAGTGCTCACAACAAAAGAAGTGGGGCATGGTCCCAGCCGTGACTGGCTGAAAATTGTAAAAACAAGTGAAGCGCGCAATAAAATCCGCCAGTGGTTCAAAAAAGAAAAACGCGATGAAAATATTGTAGAGGGCAGGGGGGAAGTAGAGCGCGAATTCCGTCGGAATAATATCGTCTTGCCGGAAGCAGAAATGAGAGAGTTTTTGGAGTCCATTGCAAAACGGCAGCACTGCAGTACAGTAGATGATTTATTTGCAGCTATCGGGTATGGAGGGGTTCAGCTTTGGCGTATTATGCCCCGGATCAAAGAGGAATATAATAAGCTAAAACAGCCGCTAGATGTGGTTGTTCCAGAACAAAAACCACAGAGTAGCCCTTCCTCGAAAAAGGCTTCCAGTGGGGTTATTATTGAAGGAATCGATAACTGTCTGATTAAATTTTCCAAGTGTTGCAACCCTTTGCCAGGGGATGAAATCATAGGGTTTATTACCCGTGGATATGGGGTTTCTATTCATAAAAGGGAATGTACCAATGTTCCCAAGGATATTGCCTCCTGTGCGGAACCGGCCCGTTGGGTAAAAGCCCATTGGGCGGGAGAAGTAAAAGAAGAATTTAAGTCTACACTAGAAATTGTGGCAACCAATCGTACAGGCCTTTTGGCGGATATAACCATCCAACTTTCCAATATGCATCTATTTATCCATACCTTGAATTCTAGAGAAACCAAGGATAATCATGCCATTATTTATGCTACAATTACAGTGAATGGACTAGACCATTTAAAGACCGTCATGTCAAAACTTGCACAGATCCATGGGATTTTATCCATTGGCAGGTCGTAATAGCATTTTTCTTTGGGGAAAGGAAATTTTTATGAGAGCAGTATTACAAAGAGTATGTTCCGCCAGTGTAACGGTGGAAGAAAAAGAAATCAGTAGAATTAAAAACGGCTTGCTGATCCTGTTAGGAGTAGAAGGAGAGGATTCTGTAGAACAGGCAAAGGCACTAGCTTCAAAAATTGCGGTATTACGCATTTTTGAAGACGAAAACGGCAAATTAAACCGTTCCCTATTGGATATCAAAGGAGAGGCTTTGGTAGTTTCTAATTTTACTTTATGTGCAGGCTGTCGGAAAGGAACCCGCCCGTCTTTTTCAAATGCGGCACCTGCTCAACAGGCGGATCTCTTATATCAGGAATTTTGCCGTTTGCTCCAGGAACAGGGAGTAACCCAAGTGCAAACCGGCCAGTTTGGTGCATATATGCAAATTTCACTGATAAATGATGGACCGGTTACCATTATATTAGAAGCAGATCAGGAGGGAATTCATTGAAAATACAACGTTTTTTAACAGGACCGCTGGAAGTCAATTGTTATCTGATGATAGATGAAGCTACTGGAAAGGCCGCAGTTTTAGATCCAGGGGGAATGAATCCTCAATTGGAAGCAGCAATCAATCAGATAGGGGAAAAAAATGTGGAAAAGATCTTGCTGACACATGGCCACTTCGACCATATTGGCGGAGTATCTGTTTTACAGAAGAAAACAGGAGCACAGGTATTTCTGTATGAAGAGGATAAAGACTTCCCAGGAAATAGCTCTTTAAACCTTTCTGTGATGGCAATTGGACAGGAAGTGCCTTCTTTTTCTGTTGACCGTTTGCTCAAGGATGGGGAGACGTTCTCTCTGGGAGAGACAGCTTTTACAGTACTTCATACCCCGGGACATACGCAGGGAAGCTGTTGCTATCTTTCTGAAAATGTTTTATTTACCGGGGATACTCTCATGAGGAACAGTGTGGGACGTACGGACTTTCCTACAGGAAATATGCCGAAACTGACAAAATCCTTACAACAGTTGGCTTTGCTGCCGGGAAATTATACCGTTTATCCCGGGCATGGGGAGCCATCTACTTTGGACGAAGAAAGAAAAAGAAATCCATATTTAGGAATGATGTTATGATTTCTCTTATTATTGATAATCATGATTTCCATTATGAGCTGGAAAATCTATGCCGGGTTTTTTATCCCAATGAAAAGATTTGTACTGGACCTGTACAGATAGAAGAAGGAACTACTGTGATCTATACAGGACGGCGTCGCGAACAGGATCAAGAAGTATTAAAAGTTTATATCAGGGAGGAAGAGCAGTTTTTGGAAAAAGAAAGCCGTCTTTCTTCCCAATTGCCTGACCTGGAAAAGGAGTGCGAACGCACTTTAGCGGTATTGCTTTATGATATCCTGGTGGAAATAACGGGAATTCAGCCTAGCTGGGGAATTTTAACTGGGGTTCGCCCGATCAAATTGATACGCCGATTGATAGAATCTGAAGGAGGAGAAAAGGGCGCGGCGGATTATTTTCAAAAGCGTTTGCTGGTCTCTCCTCAAAAAACGCAACTAGCCTTGACTACCATGAAGGCGGAACAAAAATTGCTTTCCCTCTCCCGGCCGGATTCTTATAGCCTGTATGTCTCCATTCCTTTCTGTCCAACCCGCTGTGCGTACTGTTCTTTTGTGTCTCAGTCTGTGGAAAAAGCCAAACGCTTGATACCCCAATATGTCGATTTGTTGTGCCAGGAGTTGGAAGAGACAGCGCGGCTTGCCAAAGAGATAGGTTTGAGATTAGAGACCGTATATATTGGGGGAGGAACCCCCACAACGCTTAGTCCGGATCAACTTAGCCAAATGTTGCAGACAATCCGTCGATGCTTTGATTTTACTTATTGCCGTGAGTTTACGGTGGAAGCAGGCCGTCCAGATACCATTACAGAAGAAAGATTGTCCGTTTTGCGGGAATTTGGAGTGGACCGTATCAGCATTAATCCGCAGACATTCAATGATCATGTGCTTCAAGTGATCGGCAGAAAACATACGACGGAACAGACGAAAAACGCTTTTTCTTTAGCACGGAAGATGGGATTCTCCCATATCAATATGGATCTGATTGCCGGCTTACCAGAGGATCGTTATGACAGTTTTTGTAAAACATTGGAAGAGGTATGTGCGTTACACCCCGAAAGTATTACAATCCATACCCTCGCCATGAAAAAATCTTCAGAATTGACCCGGCAAGGGAAAGAACTTTACAGAGAGGAATGCAAAGAAACTGCCCAAATGTTAGATTTTGCAGGAAGCCTTTTATCTCAAAAAGAGTATGCCCCTTATTATTTGTACCGTCAAAGCCGTATGGTTGGTAATCTTGAAAATGTTGGCTGGGCCCAAAAGGGTTATGAAGGATTGTATAATGTTTATGTAATGGATGAAACCCATACAATATTGGCGTGTGGAGCGGGTGCTGTCACAAAGCTGAAAGAACCTGGAGGAGAATTTTTACAAAGAGTGTTTAATTTTAAATACCCTTATGAATACAACTCCAGATTTGAGGAAATGCTGGAACGGAAGAAAGCGATACCAGAGTTTTACCGTCAATTTGGAAAATCTATGTAATTAAAGAGGCCATAAAACCTGTAAAGTTTTATAGCTTTACAGGTTTTATGGCCTTTATAAATAGCTTTTTTCTTATGATAAAGAATCAAAAAAGAATATTTTTCTCTAAAGATTAAAAAATATACAAAGAAAAAGCAAATTTGTCCCCATAAGACCTTCCTTTTCATATAATAGAATATTTCAGAAAAGGAGGGAATAGTATGGCAATTAAAATTTTTATTGACCAAGGACACAATCCACAAAATCCAAATGCGGGCGCAGAAGCCAATGGAGTAAGGGAACAGGACATTACCTATGATATTGGGGTACGTTTAGGTAACCTATTGAGGGCAAACCCTAATTTTGAGGTAAGACTTTCCCGCAACAGCCCAACAGAACAACTAGGCACCAGCAACGCCACCAGTTTACAAGCAAGAGCTACTATGGCTAATTCCTGGGGAGCGGATTATTTTATCAGTCTCCACTGCAACGCCAGCAGCAATACAGAGGCCAGCGGCAGTGAAGCTTATGTCTATAGACTTTCCAGCCCGGCGTACCAGTTGGGAGAGTCAATTTTAGATGGTTTGAATTACCGGATGGGGATGGAAAACCGTGGGGTATTCGCTCGCCCTAGCTTATATGTCTTGCGGGCGACTTCTATGCCCGCTGTATTGGTAGAGATGGGTTTCCTTACCAATCAGCATGATGTCTATTTATTAACTCGTGATCCGGAAGGGTTTGCCCGTGGCATGTATAATGGAATTCTGATGTATTTCGGCCTTTTATAAAGGGATAGAGAAGAATTGTTAAGAGAGAGGCAGGGAAAGATATCCTTTGCCTCTTTTTTCTGTAAAAAAATTATATTTTTGAATCGCTAAAAAAGGATAGAGCATTCTAAAGTACTATATTTTTATTAATCAATCGTTCCCTTCTTTACTTAAAAAGACAAAAATAGTATAATACTATCATTGTATATTTTACATCATTCCGTTTATTCGATTTTTATGGAGGCAGAGATATGAGAATTACCAATGATATCAAGTATGTTGGCGTAAATGATCATGAGGTTGATTTGTTTGAAGGACAATACGTGGTTGAAAATGGTATGTCCTATAATTCCTATGTGATATTGGATGAAAAGATTGCGGTTATGGATACCGTGGATGCACGGTTTACTCATGAGTGGCTGGACAATATCCAAAATACCATTGGTTCCCGCCATCCAGATTATCTCATTGTGCAGCATATGGAGCCGGACCATTCCGCTAATATCGCGAATTTCATGAATGTATATCCTGATACTAAAATTGTGGCGACACAAAAAGCTTTTGTCATGATGAAGCAGTTTTTTGGTACCGACTTTGAAGAAAGAAAAATCGTGGTGGGAGAAAAAGATACTCTTTCTCTTGGTAAACACACCTTAACTTTTGTTCTGGCCCCTATGGTTCATTGGCCTGAAGTCATGGTGACTTATGACAGCTGTGACAGGGTTTTGTTTTCCGCTGATGGTTTTGGTAAATTTGGCGCTTTAGATGTAGAGGAAGACTGGGCTTGTGAAGCCCGCCGCTATTATATTGGCATTGTGGGTAAATATGGTGCCCAGGTACAGAATCTCCTAAAAAAAGCGTCAGGCTTGGATATCCAGATTATCTGTCCGCTTCATGGCCCCGTATTGACAGAAAATCTTGGATATTACTTAAATCTTTATCATACATGGTCATCTTATACCCCAGAAACAGATGGAATTATGATTGCGTATACATCTGTTTATGGCCATACCAAGAAAGCTGTAGAAAACTTGGCGGATCAACTTCGCAAAAAAGGTAGTCCTGCGGTAGTGTTGTATGACTTGGCCCGTTGCGACATGGCTGAAGCTGTGGAAGATGCATTCCGTTACAGCAAACTGGTCTTGGCCACAACCACCTACAATGCGGATATTTTCCCCTTTATGCGGGAATTTATTGAACATCTTACGGAAAGAAATTTCCAAAATCGCGTGGTCGGACTGATAGAAAACGGAAGCTGGGCTCCTTTGGCCGCCAAAATTATGAAACAAATGTTGGATGGCTGTAAGAATTTGACTTTTGCGGAGAACGTGGTACACATAAAGTCCGCACTGAACGAGGAAAGCTGCGCACAAATAGACGCTCTGGCGGACGAGCTATGCCATGAGTATCAGGAACAGCACAGCGAAACTGCGCATAAAAATGACTTGAGTGCACTGTTTAAAATAGGTTATGGTTTATATGTAGTGACCTGTAACGATGGTAAGAAGGATAATGGTCTGATTGTCAATACCGTTACTCAGGTAACAGATAGCCCAAACCGTATTGCGGTTACCATTAACAAACAGAATTATTCTCATCACGTCATCAAACAGACGGGGATTTTAAATGTCAACTGCTTGTCAACTGCGGCGCCATTTCAGGTGTTTGAAACTTTTGGTTTTCAAAGTGGCAGAACAACGGATAAATTTGCTGATTATAAAGTGCTCCGCTCTGATAATGGACTGGCCTTTTTGCCCAGATATATCAATGCTTTTATGTCCTTAAAGGTAGAGCAATATGTAGATTTTGAGACCCACGGTATGTTTATTTGCAGCATTACCGAGGCAAGAGTGATTTCCAATATAGAAACGATGACGTATACGTATTATCAGGATCATGTAAAACCCAAGCCCGAGACAGAAGGGAAAAAGGGATTTGTCTGCAAGGTATGCGGATACATTTATGAAGGGGATGTTTTGCCGGATGATTTTGTTTGTCCTCTGTGCAAACATGGCGCAATTGATTTTGAACCGATCGGATAATTGTTTGATAGTTAGAACTTGATAGAAAATTTAAAAGGCCCGGCTTCTCTGAAACAGAAATCGGGCCTTTCTTTTTGTATTGACAACCACCGGCTAAGCCGGTGGAGAAAGAAAAAGCGATAGCGACAATTGAAGAAAAAAAGACCTCCTTTGTATAATAAAGGCGGGTAACGCCAACCGCACAAAAACAAAGGAGGTCGGTCCGAATGGACGATCAAAGTTTATCACATACGAAAGTACAGTTTACAAGGGACTACACAGGGTAGGTATCTGACGGGAGGGGTTCCACCCGTCAGATTTTCCATGTGATATTCAAGCTGTCGCTTGTGGCGGCTACGGTGGTAATCATCAAATCCACCACCCGCCGCTTGTCGTCAAAGGATACATTCTCCCAAGTGTCGAGGTAGCCGGAAATCTGGCTGACCTGTTCCGGGCTAATGGCTTCCACCGTTAGTTCCGCTATCCTCGCCAGAAGTTCCTGCTTGCGTCCGTCCAGTTCCGCTATCTTCACATTCACATAGGAGAGCAGCAC
>CAKUYY010000032.1 GCA_934717555.1 uncultured Clostridium sp. | reverse complement strand
GTAGTACATAATTTACTTTTTCCTCGAAGAAGTACATCTGGAAGGTATGATATCCCCTGAGCGTCGAAGAAATTCTTTACCTGCTCATCAAATAAACTCTTGACATTAGAATTTGACAGAAAAAACAAATCGTTAATTTTCAACATGCATTGAATAAGGGAATGTTGGTTTTGAGGAAGGTCATCTAATCCTGATATTACTTCAAGCGCTGCATTATCAGTATTCAAAGATATTCCGAAATTACACAGAATTCTATGCAGTAAATCTTCTCTCTTAGGGCTGTTTTTTATATCAAAGCCTCTACTTTCTAAATTATCCATTGTAACCCCGTCATCTGTTAACAAATACTGATGTTGGTCTTTCTGCACAATGTAATATTCAGAAAAATCATTGCCCAAATCTAAAAATGGAAAAGTAATCCGGGTAACTTCTTTTTTTAGTTTTACTTCTTTTATGGTATCTCTCAACCAATTCAAATAAATTTGGGAGTAAGACATATCAGACAACATTATAACACCCCGCTCACCGGATAGGGAAGTTCAGTTTCCTTTATCTTATTATACCTGCAATAATCGGCAAATAGAAGTATTAGAGAGAAAATATTTTGAAATAAATCCCAGTCAAATTCGTCAAGGTCATATGCGTATTTATCCTCAAATCCCTCTTTATAGATATGAATATGGTTTCTAGATAATATTCTGCCGTCTGGATTCATATGCTCGGGGCCATTAATATCTAAACGAACAATTATTGTTGTCCCTTCATTTATATATCTGGTCTGTATCGTACATTTATTTTCAAAACTTCCTTTTCTATTTACATCTAGGATAAATTTTTCATAACCATTCACATCGGAAACTGATACGGAATTTTTTTCATTTTGTCCTGGCAACAAATATTTTTTAGCTTCAATAAATTTTTCCAAACTCATTAGTTCGTTAAATTTTTCTTGAGTTAACGTCATATGATCCCCTTCTAATTTGAAATAAATTCTTTAACAAATTCATCTGTGATAGTATTTCACAACCTCTTGCATTTCCCACCTGTCGGTGGTTCCCACCTGTCGGTGGTAGTCTTTACTCAGGTAATTAATTGCCCCGATGAAGAAAAGCCAGAAGAACGGCGGGAGGGCTGTTATTTGCGCCAGTTCTTAACGAGCATAACGATCAGGATAATATCCAGTACGATCGTCACAATGCTCAAAATGATGCTTATAGTATCCAGCATTTAACTCCCTCCCCTCAGCGGTTTATTTCCGGGTTGTCCGTCCGGCCCAGCAGGTAATCTACGGAACATTCTAAGTAGTCGGCGATACGGGCGAGATTGATAGCTGTTATATTTTGCCCTTTCGCTAAATGAGAAATTAAGTTAATACCTAGGTCTAATTCAGAAAGCATATTTTTCAAAGCGACTTTTTGATCTTTAGCGCGTTTTTTTATCCGTTCTGCCATTTGCTGATTATCATACACAATAATCACTCCTCTATTTTGTGCAAAACATAAAATCACTGTAAAAGGTGATTAATGTATTTATTTTCACTTTATACAGTGATATAATATAACCATAGTCAATCAGTTGACTAAATCATACCACAGAATGGAGGTTGAAACAATGAGCAGGAAAAAGAAAAGCCGCAAGAACAACCAACTCGAAAAGCTTGTTCTTGCGACCGCTCTCATCCAACTCATTCAAGCATTGATTGAGCTAATCAAATCACTGCTGGAATGAGGGCAGGGGGCTAAAAACCCCCTCGCCTTAAAGGATAGCTTTTTCCTCTCTTGTTGTCAATAGATAAAAACAAAGAAAGGAGACCATCATGTTAGACATCATTCTGAATTCGGCGATTATCGTGGCCGACATTATCCTGATTGTTTTAGTCGTTAGGAGGTGGAAAAGATGAATATAGGCGCGACAATTAAAGCAAAAAGGTTAGCTCTTGGCATGACGCAGAAACAACTGGCCGAAAAAGTTTTTGTTGACCAGTCTATGATCTGCCAAATTGAGCGGGGGACTAAAACGCCCTCTTTACCGCTGGGCAAAGAAATTGCCGACGCATTAGGGTGCAATGTGGATGATCTGCTGAAATCGGCGTAAAAAAGCCGCTCCATTTGGAGCGGTGAGGAGGTGAGTAAAATTGAGTGTTTCCATTGATATAGAAAAAATGCCAGAGCGGCAAAGGAAAAGCTTTTATAAAGATACCTTACAAGCCGTGAGAGCCTATTACGAAACTCCAGGAGCTCAAGAGGCGTTCGAGGAGTGGAAACAATCCGAAAAAGGAAAGGCTTTTCTGGAGCGGATAAGAAAAATAGAGGAAAGGAAAGCAAGGAAGTGAAGAATATGAAACAGGAACACCCACCACATAGAGCAGTAGTTGACTTAAACGGATTGACCCCGAAAATTCTAACACGTATTTTAGGCTTTGATACACAAGAGGAGCTGCTGGAGTATTTAAGGAAGTCTATACCGGAACAATCCGGCCGATCTATTGAGGAGGAAACCATGAAATGACAAGAGTTGAAAAGGTTCGGCTCTTAAGGGTTTTATGCGATTCAGAAGAAATATTCCAAAAAGAGGCTTTTGAGTGGGAACAAAGGGATGGCGAATATGCCGAAAAAATGTCTATATATTTTAAGCGCTTAAAAGCTGAATCGCGCGCCTTAGCCGAACTCTTAGAGGATGAAATAAGGAAAACGGTGATTTCCAGTCCTGAACAGAAGGAGTGAGGATCATGCAAGGCCCATGTAAAGACTGTCCCCGGCGCAGGGTGACAGCGGAATACAACTGCCACAGCACAGGTAACTGTCCCGAATATGAAGCTTTCCGAAAACAGCAAAGCGACTATCTCAAATGGAAAGCAGAGGAAAACCGGTCATGCTCAATCAGTATTGAGCAAGTTTTAAAAAGAAAGAGGAGACGAAAATGAACGGCATAGAAATCGCGTTGGTTGCCCTTATGGTCGTTATTCTGGTATGGACGGTCTGTCAGCACACCAAACTAAAGAACCTGGAAGAACGGACGAATGACACGTTTTCCAGGGTTCAAGATTTTATCAACGAGGAGAGGGCGGAAAAATGATACCAGAGGTATTACTAGAAAGGCTTGCCCGGCAAGTCTGCAACAGCACAGACCCACAGCCTACCGCTGTATTGCACGGATGCACGCATAACGACAGGATGTATCTCTGCAGCTGTCTGGCCGGGAAAGGCATCAAGATAGACTGGAAACAGGATGGCGACACCATGACTTTCTGGTTTGAAAAGAGGCGGTGAATAGTGTGAAGATTATTTTAATATCCGCTCTTGTTTCTCTCTTGGTTTCTTTTGTAATCTGTAATGTCCACAAGGTTATCCTTTTAAGAGACTATGATGATGCTTTAAAGAACATGTTTGACAAAACAAAAGAGACTATAGAAGAGGTTTTAACGATCCTATTGACGAGAGGGGGAAAGACATGACAAGAAATAAAAAAGACCGCGCAGGAGCGGCAACTCCAGACGCGGCACAAAAGAAAAAATATTTCATTTTCAGTCTAGCAGAAAGTGAGGAAATGTCAAGTGAAAGGGGGAAAGAAATTGAAAAGCCCGTGTAAAGATTGTCCGCGCCGTCGAGTGACGGCCGCCTATAACTGCCACAGTAGTTGTAAGGAATACAGATGTTTTGCAGAACAACAAGAGAAGGCGAGGAAAAGAAGAAAAATAGAAGGCCAAATCAACGGGTTTGTGGTCGAAAGTATTATGGCAAACCTCAAACGGTCGGCCACACGGACTTAAACAAAGAAAGCGGATAGATAGAAAATGACCAGATCAGAATTGAAGCAGTACATAGATGACGCTCTGGAAATCGCTCTTAGTGAATGTACATCGGATAACCCTCTGGAAGCCTGGACACAGTTTATGGACAAGTTAGATGTTTCAGCGCGCCGCCGGATTGGGGATGATTTAGAAGAATCTGGGAGGAATCGGTATACAGGAGCTTTATTATGACAAATCCAGAAATGCGGCAAGCTCTCATTTACGAACAGCCGATAGAACATAATGGTATCCAATACCAAAAGATCACAGGCATTATATACCGCAAACAAGGAAATGGAATCCGCGTTCAGCTGGAATTATTGGATAAGAATCAGAATTGTGTGATTTATGCAGATGCGGAAAACGTAAAGCTTTTACACTGATAATACAACAGAAAAAATAAAAAGGCTTGTCTGGATCATGACAGACAAGCCAAATTTTGCCCCTAAATGTGGGGCTGGCGGGCTTGTATAGGGTATTATCTTATCGGAATTAGAGAAATTGGAAGGAACGGCGGTGGGGCAATATGTATCGGGAGAAAAGAATAAAGTCGGGCAAAATCTTAGAAGCAGAATTTTTCCCGATTTATCCCAACGGGAAACGGACACCGGAGAGGGCGCCGAAAACCAGTCCTTCCAGAAAAGAACAGAAAGAACTAAATGCTAAAAACGCCAGAAAGAAACTTTTCCGGTTGATTCACGCAAACTTTGATGAGAAAGATATTGCGATTCATGGGACCTACCGGGATAGTGAAATGCCGACTGATGAAAAGGAAGTACGGCGTGATATTACAAACTATATTAACCGTTTAAAAAATTACCGCCGCCGAAAAGGATTGACGGAAATGAAATATATATATGTGATTGAAGCAAAAGAAAGCAAAAAGACCGGGATAGTCCGCTGGCACTTCCATATGGTTACGTCAGGGATGGACCGTGACGACGCGGAAAGATTATGGAAACATGGGGACTGGTGTAACGCGGATCGGTTGCAGCTGTCGGAACGAGGTTTTGAAGCGTTGGCTACTTATTTGTCCAAAGACCCGAAAGGGAAAAAACGCTGGGTATCCTCTCGAAATTTACAGAAGCCGAAAGAACTGCCTCCCAAAGATGGGAGGGTTACGGAAAGAGGAATCCAACGTATGGCGACGCTTCATGTGGATGACGCGGGTTACTGGGAACGAAAATATAAGGGATACCGGTTTGTAGGCTGCGAACCCGTGTGGAATGATTTCAATGCCCATTGGTACATAAGTGTACTGCTGATAAAAGAACAGCAAAAATCAGAAAAGGAGAGGATAAAGCATGAATGGAAAACGCCGTTCCATAGAGGGGGCGGAACAAATCAAGTTATTTCGGTGGATTGATTTTGCAGCGGGAAAACGCCCGGAACTGCAATTATTATTCCACGTCCCAAACGGAGGTAGCAGAAATAAGGCAGAAGCGGCCAATTTGAAACGTCAGGGCGTCCGTCCAGGAGTGCCTGATCTTTGCTTTCCGGTAGCCCGCGGAAAATATCATGGGCTATATATCGAACTGAAAGCGGGCAAAAACAAACCGACAGAACACCAAAAGAAGTGGATAACGGAGCTAAGAGCACAGCAGTACGCCGTGGCCATATGCTATGGATGGGAAGAGGCCGCCCGCGTTTTAGAGAAATATTTAGATTTAGGAGGAGCGGATAATGAAAGCCAGAATTCCGTTAAGTAAAACTGTCAAAAAGGCGGTATTGGAGTATCACCAGGAACAGCAAATGGAAGTTATGCGCCGTTTTTTAAAGCTGGCCTGCGTTTCCTTGCATGACCGTTTTGGATTCGGCAATCGACGGTTGGAAGGTTTTCTTTCCTACTTTTCCCGTCTGGCAGAAGAGAGCCAGCAGGATGAAATTTTTTGGAGGCACACTGACCGTATAGTTATGAAAGAATTAGGATTAGACTTTAAACCGGAGAACTATGAGGAATTGGAGGACTAACTATGCAGGTACATACAGACTGTTTTGCTTACCATGAAGAGGGACACTGTAAAGCCCTCAAGCAGATGGATTGTTACCAATGCCCGTTTTACAAAACAAAAAAGGAACTTGAAGAGCAATTGCAAAAACTGGGGCGGTTACAGGAGGGGGAGTTGACTTGACAAAAAAGGAATTGGAGGATTACCGGTATAAACGGCTGGAATTGTTGCGATATCAGCAAGGGAAAGAAAATGTCCATGATACGGTAATAGGCTCATCCGCTGAGTTTCCCTACACCTCTCATCCAGTTTCCATCTATGGAGTACCACAAGAAGAACAGGAACTTGTGGAAGAGCTGGAGCGGAAATGTAAAGAGGTAGAAAAATACATTGCAAGCCTTCCTAATAGTTATCACCGTTTATTGGTTAAATACTGGGTAATAGATGGGCTACAATGGAAACAGATAGGAGAGCTTCTGGGCAAGAGTGAGAACACTGCTAAAAAACAGTATTCCCGTCTCACGAGGAGATTAAAATAATGTCACGATTGTCACAATTGTCACGAATGTCACACATGTCACGATTTGACATGATAAAATAGTATCATCAAAAGTGTATACACCGAAAGGAAACGCTTTTGAGTTCATGTTGTTTCTCTTCTTTTATTCATTTTCACTCCTTTTTAATATCCCGCCTCTAGTCAACCGGTTAGGGGCGGGATGTTTTTTAGCGTGTCCTTTGAAATACAATATAAGATCAAACAGAGGGGCGGTGGTGCTATTGATTGCGTGACAGATAAATCCTTACAGAAGATAATCCGGTGCTTACGCGGGTCTGCGCCGTTTTTTGTGGGGCAAGTGGTCAATGATGCTTGACAACATCATTTCCGGGTTCGATTCCTGGCGGCCCCTGTCGATAATATCAACAGCGCCTTGCTAGTACAGGGCGCTATTTCTTTTACTTTCTAGGAGGTGCAGACAACCGTGGAGAAAAGTTATTGCCCGAAAAACGGAAAATGCGAATGGAATAATAACCGGGAGAAACAGACAGGGCAGGACTTTTGTCCTCGGCTTGTTTGTCCTTACCTGAGCAAACCACCCGATCAGTCAGGGGGTAAGGAGATTGGACAAAAGGGAAACCGCTAGATGGATACGAGGGTTAATATCCCAGGGGAAGCTGCATCTTTTCTATATCTCTGCTGTATGGAGGAGGACAAGAGAACGGGCGCTCAAGCAGCAGCATTACGAATGCCAGAGATGCAAAGCGGAAGGAAGATATGAGAGAGCGACTGTAGCACACCATAAGAAGTACCTGAGACGGCGTCCCGACCTTGCCCTAGACCTTGATAACCTTGAGGCATTATGTAACCAGTGCCATTATGAGGAACATCACAAAAATGGGAATAAATACGCCAATGATGAAAAATGGTAGGCCCCCCGGTCTGAAAAAATGAAAAATTCTTAGGGCGTTACATACCAGGGGCAATCCTAGACAGTTCGGAAAACCCGCGCGCGTGAGAGGGGGTGGTCATATGGAGGAAGAACGGACCGCGGCGGAGATCGTCAAAACACTGGAATCCAGCAGGAAATATAAGAAGATCAAAGCGGGACTTGTCAAGCAATTGAAAACAAAAAATGCAGATACCCCCTATTTTTTAAGCCTGATCGATGACTATATGGCTATGTGGGTATCAAAAGAGCTGCTTTATCAGGATATCCAGGAACGCGGCTGCATGGTCCCTTATGATAACGGCGGCGGGCAGCGAGGATACCGACGCAACGACAGCATTACAGACTTCAACAAGACCAACGCCCAAATGCTTAAGCTCCTATCTGAACTAAGTATTAAGCCGGAGACGATAGGCGCAGAGGATGACGACAACGATGAACTCTAATATCCAGGATTATATTGACCTGGTGAGGAGCGGCAAAATAGAAGTCTGTAAAGATCAGTTATTGTTGTGCGACATGGTGGAGCGCGTATTCTCCACAGAGGATATCTATGTTGATGAAGAACAATTAAACAAATACCTGAATCAGCAAAAGTATTTTCCGTTCCAGCTCTATGAGTGGGAGCGGTTTTGTTTTGCCCTGCATAACTGCACATACAAGGCAAACGGCCTGTTAAGGTTTCCGGATCTGTTAATACTGGTAGGACGCGGGGCCGGAAAAAATGGTTATTTGTCTTTTGAGGATTTTTGCCTGCTTACCCCAATCAATGGTATCAAACAATATCACATTGACATCTGCGCCAACAGCGAGGATCAGGCACGCACTAGTTTTGACGATATCTATAATATTTTGGAGGATCAAAAGGCGTATTTTAAAAAATACTTTCGCTGGAACAAAGAAAAAATCCAGAACATTAAAACCGGGTCGGTGCTTCGTTTCCGTACTTCCAACTTTAAAACGAAAGATGGTGGACGTCCCGGAAAGGTTGACTTTGATGAATATCACCAGTATGAATCGTATAAAACCATTGAGGTTTTTCAAACAGGCTTAGGGAAAAAGCGGCATCCCCGCACCACCATTACTACCACCAACGGCGATGTAAGGGACGGCCCCCTGGATCATCTGATAGACCGGGCGGAACAAGTGTTAAATGGGGAGCCGGACAATGGCCTTCTCCCTTTTATCTGCCGCCTGGACGATCCAAACGAGGTACATAACCCCCGCATGTGGGACAAGGCGAACCCCAGCCTGCATTACAATCCCACCCTGCAAGAGCAGATCCAAAAGGAATACGCTGAATATTTGATGGACAACATAGGTCACTCAGCTTTTATGACAAAACGTATGGATTCCCCCCAGGGAGACAAAGACGCAGATGTAACCTCGTGGGAAAACATCAAGGCCACCAACAGGCCGTTGATTGACCTGCGAGGCCGTTCTTGTGTGGCGGGGATTGATTACGCATCTACCACAGATTTTGTAGCCGTAGGGCTGCTGTTTATTGTGGATGGGTTGCATTACTGGATTACCCATACCTGGGTATGCAGACAATGTAAAGACTTATCAAGGATCAAGTTTCCATTGGAGGAAGCGGCCCAAAGAGGCTTGCTTACCTGGGTGGACGATGTGGAAATTTCCCCGGATATCCCAGCGGAGTGGTTACAGGATCAGGCGGCGTTCTACGACATCCGGGGAGTGGCTATTGATAAATTCCGGTATACCCTGTTGAGTAAGTCCCTTCGCGCGGTTGGTTTTGACGCGGAGAAAAAAGGCCTGCGGGGAATCAAGCTGGTCAGGCCGTCGGATGAAATGATGATCTCCCCCACCATAACAAGCCTGTTCGCCAATCATTCCTTTATATGGGGGGATAACCCTCTCATGCGCTGGTATACCAACAACAGCAAAGTGATACAATCCCCCGCTGGGAATATTACCTATGGGAAAAAGGAAGCGAAATCCAGAAAAACCGATGGATTCAAAGGTCTTGTAGCGGCGGAAATCATCAGCGACCGCCTGGTCGGTACGGAAATACCGAATATCGATTTAGGCGTTTACACCTATTAAGGGGGCGAAAATATGGATATTAAAGAAGCAACTCGGCAAGCGCTATTACACAGATGCGGTATGACGCGGAATATTAGAAGTTGGAATACGTGGAAAATTTATCCGTTTAAGCGGACGGACTGCATTTTTGTAGTAGTAGACAATAAACAATCTTATCCCAACTGGAATCCAACAGCAGATGACCTTATAGCCGATGACTGGATATTAATCGATTGAAATATGTAAGCTGAATTGTGGACAGGGGGTGAAAAATTGAAAATTATCAACTGGATCCGAAACTTTTTGGAGAAAGATAAATCGGAAATCTATACAACAGATACCGCCATACGGCAGAAAGCCCGTCTGGAAATGGAGGATTTTGCAATCCTTTCCGCTATCAATTTGATCGCCGGGTGTATCAGTAAATGCGAGTTTCGGACATTCTGGGACGGGAAAGAAATTCAGGGAGCGGAATATTATACCTGGAATATAGAACCCAACCGGAACCAAAATTCAAGCCAATTCTGGAATGAGGTAGTCTCCAAACTGCTTTACTATAACGAATGTCTAGTCGTTGAAATAGGCGGGCAGTTAATCATAGCGGACGACTACAGCATCACAGAAAACGCGGTAACAGAAAGTTACTTTACCAATGTTTCCCGCGGGACCATCACATTCCGAAAAACTTTTTTGATGTCCGAGGTGTTGTATTTCAAAAATTATGATACGGATATCCGGCGTTTGCTTTCTTCTCTGTTCGCCGGATACAATGACCTGCTTTCCCGCGCTGTGGATAAATATAATAAGTCCGGCGGGCGGAAAGGAATCTTGAAGGTAGACAGCACCGCGTTCGGAAACGAAGAGGCCAAAAAACGTTACGAAGATCTGATGAATAACCGTTTTAAAACCTATTTCAACGCGGAAAACGCCGTACTGCCGTTATTTAACGGTTACGAATATACCGAACAACCAGGGGAAGCGGCCAAAAAATCCACATCAGAAATTACAGATATTGCGACCATTACAAGGGAAGTATTTCAGAAAGTCGCCCAGGCTTTCAAAATTCCTTTGCCCCTTCTTTTAGGGGATATTGCGGATGTGGAAAAGGTGACGGACAACTTTCTAACTTTCTGTATTGATCCCCTGGCAGATTTGATTACAGAGGAAATCGTGCGGAAACGGTATGGACAGGAGGAGTTCGCAAAAGGGAGGTTGCTGGATGTGGATACTACCAGTATCAAACATATCGACCTATTCTCCATTGCCCCCTCGTTTGACAAGCTGGTTGCCTGCGGTGGGTACAGCATTGACGAACTGCGGCGAAAGACAGGGGACCGCGAGATTGGAGAGGAATGGAGCCGGAGGCACTGGATGACGAAGAACTACCAGCACATCGAAATGACGGAAGCGGAAGGAGGTGAAAGCTAATGGATGAAAGAATCTGTAAAGCGGCATATATCCAGAAAATGGAGATTGACGACAATGAAATGAAAGAAATCAACCGGTATACCTTGCGGGAATTGCAACCAGAAGAGGTATTTGCCTTTAAGGTTTGTATGTGTGGAAATGAGATAGACCGGGATTTTGAAGCGTTTTCAACAGATACCCTGTTAAAATTGGCGGAACTATACCAGGGTAAATCAGTTATCAGCGACCATATTCCGAAAGCGGAGAACCAGACGGCCCGTATCTACCGGACAGAGGTAGTCATGGGAAAGGATGTTTCCGGTACTGGGGAGCCTTACGCCCAGCTTGTCGGGTATTGCTACATGCCCCGCACCGAAAAGAACCGCGACACCATCACGGAAATAGAGGCGGGGATCAAAAAAGAGGTAAGCGTGGGCTGCGCGGTACGTTCCGCGGTATGTTCTGTTTGCGGGAAAGACAACAATAAAACGCAGTGCAAACATATGCCGGGCACAACTTACCAAGACAAGCTGTGTTATTTTAAGCTGGAAAACCCCACAGACGCTTACGAATTAAGCTTTGTGGCTGTCCCCGCCCAGCGGGACGCGGGGGTAATCAAACATTACAGTGGGGAACCGCCCAAACAGGAAGAACCCGCCGATACAAAGACCAACGCAGAGAAATTACTCTCTGCATTTTTGAAAGCTTTTTAAAGACAAAACATAGAAGGAAGCACGGGAAAAATTTCTCCCGTGCTTTTTCAATTTCAAAAATGGAGGATTCATATGTTAAGCAAAGATACTGCACAAGTAAAAAAAGCGGAACTTCTCACCTCTTTGACCTCTGCCCTTAAAGAAGGGGACGAAGAAAAGATGGCCAAAGCGTTTGCCGATTATGCGGACGCAGTACAAAAATCTATCATTCAGGAAGCGGCTTATACAACCGATACCACGGATAAAGCGGTACTGGCCTCCCGCGGCCTGCGCCAGCTCACCACAAAGGAAACCAAATTTTACGAAAACCTTATCAAATCCATGAAAGCGGCGGCGGTACAGAAAGATTTTACTGGGTTGGATTCCGACGGCGTATTGCCGGAAACGGTGATTGAATCCGTTTTTGATGATATCAGACAGAACCACCCACTCTTGTCCGCGATCCAGTTTGTAAACACATCCGCCGCGGTAAAATTTGTGGTCAACAAACAAGGGCCGCAATCCGCCGTATGGGGCGCGTTAAACAGCGAGATTACGAAAGAGCTTTCCGGCGCGGTAGCGATCAAGGATATGACCTTGTGTAAACTGACCGCCTGGATGCCGCTGTCTCTGGATATGCTGGATTTGGGCCCCGTATGGGTTGACCGGTATGTAAGAGAAGTCCTTTCTGAATCGGTCGCGGCTGGACTGGAATCCGCTATCGTAGACGGGGACGGCAACAACAAGCCCATCGGTATGACCCGGGATGTATCCTCCCGCGCTGTTACCAGGGGCGGGGAGTACCAGCAGAAATCCGCCACGGCTATTACCGACCTTTCCCCCACCACTTTCGGGACCATTACCGCGAAGATGGCCGCGGCGCCCAACGGCGGGACCCGTGTTGTGGATCATGTGATCCTGCTGGTTAACCCGGTGGACTACCTGCAAAAGGTCATGCCGTGCACCACGGTACAAGCCGCCGACGGTACTTACAGAACCGGAATTTTTCCCTTCCCCACCACAGTGATCCAATCCGCGGCGGTTCCCTCCAACAAGGCTATCATGGGCCTGGGAAACCGTTATTTCATGGGCTTGGGCGTTGGAGGTTCGGGCGGAAAAATTGAATATTCCGACGAATTCAAGTTCCTGGAAGATATCAGGACATACAAGATTAAGCTCTACGGCAACGGGGAACCCCTGGATAACACGGCTTTCCAATACCTGGATATCAGCAAATTGGAGCCGGTAAACCTGAAAGTAGAGGTTAAGGGAACCGTGACCACAAAAGCGGAAGCCTAATAAGTTAAAGGATAGGAAAGATGGACAGAGAACTGCTGGAAGAGGTCAAAAATCACCTTGATATCACCTGGGAAGATGAAGCCACAGACCGAAAAGTAGAAGGGATGATAAACAGAGGAAAGGCGCGCCTGGAAGAGATCGCGGGCACGCCCCTCTCTTTCCATCTGCCCGGCCTGCCTCAAAGCCTGTTGCTGGATTATTGCCGGTATGCCTACAGCAACGCCCTGGAGATGTTTTGGAAGAATTTCCGGGATGAGCTGGTGGCGCTTAATATCCAGTACGGCGATATGGAGGGGGATTTCTGATGGAGATTAAAAATAACATCAAGTTTGAATCGTTCCGAAACGGCATTGTGGATATCTATGAGATAGATGGGGCCAATAAGCTGGGGAGATGCAAAGAATCCGGGCTGCGGTTCGGCTATCGGACCGTCGGTATCAAGCGGTTTTATGCGGCGCGGGGCGCTCAAGTGGACATTTCTTCCTTGATCCGGATTCCTCAGCGGCGTAATATCTCTACCCAGGATGCCGCCGTAATCAATGGGTTTCGGTACAAAATTGTACAGGTACAGCAGATTTACGACACCAACCCGCCTGTGACGGATCTGACACTTAAACAGATGGGATCAATAAGGCAGGCGATAAAATGAGTGTTCCAAACCGTAAAGTAACCTTAAAGGATTTTTCTGATGAAATTTTGGATACGATCATCCATTATACCGAAGAGGTAAAAGAAGGTATCCGGGAAGATGCGAAGGAAGTCTGCAAAGAAGCGGCAAAAGAGCTAAAGGTCAAAAGTCCGATTCGCACTGGAGTATACGCCGCTGGGTGGCGGCATAAAGTAGAGCTTGACTTTTCCGAAGGGGTAAGGGCGCGGGCACAGAACCTGAAAAAGCCGTCCCTTACCCACCTTTTGGAAAATGGGCACTATGACCGTATGGGGGCCGGTGTAGTCAAAGCATATCCGCACATCAAACCGGTGGAAGAAAAAGCAATCGAAGAATTTGAAGATAGAGTAGAAAGAAGAATACAGAATGGACGTTAAATCATGGTTAGAATCTGTTACCGGTTTACCGGTGGCGGATACCGCGTTTGTGAATCCGCCCTTTTTGCCCTATCTTGTATATGTAGACGAACAGAATTACCAAGGGGCGGACGAAAGATTACTGTTGATTGAACACGATATTGACGTGTATCTTTTTGCGGAAGAGATCAGAACTGATCTGGAGAAAAAATTAGAACAGGAATTTTCCACGAAAGGGATAGTATTCCAGAAATCAAGAAACTGGATATGTGACGAAGGTTTCTATCAAACCTTTTACACCATGACGATTTTAGAAAAAATGGAGGAATAACAGATGGCAAATGGTACAAACAATGAAAGAATCATTCTGGGAAGCGGTAAGGTGTATATTGTAGCATTCACGGATGAAATCCCGGAGGACGCTACAATCGAAACAGAGGATAACCTCCTGGGATTGATCCAGGGCGGCGCGACCCTGGAATACGCGCCGGAATTTTACACGGCGGAGGATGACTACGGCCTCGCGCAGAAAACCATCCTTACCAAAGAAGAAGTTACATTCAAAACCGGTATTATTACCTGGTGCCTGAAAACATTGGAAAAGCTATGCTCCACTGCCAGGGTAACAGACGATAGCATGAAGAAAGTCCGAACGATCAAGATCGGCGGCCTGGACCATTACGCGGAAAAAGAATGGCTGATCCGTTTTGTGCAGCACGACGCGATGGACGGCGATACCCGTATCACTATCATGGGCAGTAATCAGTCCGGCTTCTCCCTGGCTTTCGCGAAGGATAAGGAAACCGTGGTGGACGCTGAGTTTAAGGCCAAGGCCCTGGACAACGAGGGGACCAAAATCATCATGACGGAAAGCCTGCCGGGTGAGGAAGAATAAGGAGGAACTGGACATGCTGGAACTGAGCAAACTGGAAAAAGAATATTTCGAGGTGGAATTCCAGGGGGAACGGCTTTCCATCTCCTCCCCGACGCTGAAAGAGATGCGCCAAATCGAGCGCACAAAAACAACGGACGACATGCTGTCCTCTGCTGCAATTGTGCTGAATAAAAACCGGCAGGGAAAAACTTTCCCAATAGAACAGATTGAGGGAAGCATGGATTATATGACCGTCAAGGCGCTTTTGCTGAAATACCTTGACTGGGTATATGACGTAAAGAACGACCCAAACTGAGCGTCCCTTATTATCCCTCCCAGGATGATAGGGGGCGCTACAGACCCATAACAGCCCCGGAAAAAGCGGTGTCGGAATACGCCCGGATTAGCATGGTGGACGTGGAAGACCTCAACGTCGTGGACTTTTGCCTGCTGCTGCGCGATTCCGTCATTTACCGGTGTTCCCAGACGGACAAGGGCCTGGAATACCTGGAAAACTGCTGGCGTATCACCCAAACCAAAATGGACAAGCAAAGCCTGAGGAAAAAGCTCGCAAAAGGTTGATTTTACCCCTTGC
>CAKUYY010000031.1 GCA_934717555.1 uncultured Clostridium sp. | reverse complement strand
GCATAAACCCCTGTAATCCTTTTCCAGATTTACAGTCCACCGCCAGCGCATAAGCCCCTTTCTTCTGGAAATGAGAAATCCATTTGTTGGTCTGTACAGGGTCCGCCATGTCACATTTATTAAGAAGTATAATTCTTGGCTTTGATTGAACCAACTGATCCAAATCCGGATTACGGCTGCTGACTGGAACACGGGCGTCTATAATCTCCGCTACGGCTTCCACCAGCTTTAGGCTATCCTGTATTCTTCTTTTGGTCTTCGTCATATGTCCAGGAAACCACTGAATCGATTGTATTTCACTCATATCATAATATCCTCCCCATATGCTGTTTTTGCAACGTTTAATTATAATGGCTGATCTCCATACCATAATCTATCTTCATACTATAGATATCCCGGCACTATGGGCAATATCCTCATTTTCATATGCCATTGCAAACTAGATAGGATCAACGCCCAAAGAAACAGTAAAGCTTTTCTGAAATAACAATAGCCAGAAACTCCTTGTTATTGTTGTGCATGAATCCATCCTTTCTGGAAAAGGCGGAAACATATCGCAACATCAATCGTTTCTGGCCATCTATTCCTTCTATTTTATCCAATCCTCTGTACCCGGTCAAAAGGAAATACTACCGCTTCTACTTTCCCTGCGATCTGGCGTTTATCCACCAGGTTCTGCGCCCAATCCTTTTCCTGCTGAACAGGTTTCTCATGATCTCCCATAACCAGTACATACCCTTCCGGGATCTGGAAAGATTGGTTAATCACGGTTTTTTCCTCTTTTAATCCTTCTGGGTCAAACTGCGGGATGATAATCCCGTCCACATAAACCTGGCCGTTTTGGGCTATCTCAACAGTCTGTCCTTCCAGGGCAACTACCCTCTGTATTTTTCTTTCATCTCCCTCGGTACCGGAAATCATGACAATATCCTGCACCTGTGGCTGATAGAACAAATGAGTAACTAAAACTCGATCTTCCGGATACAAGGAGGGTTTCATAACGTCCTGATCCACCCTTTTCCATCCACATAGAAAAGTAAAGAACACCGTTACCAGAAGCAAAATTCCTATGATCGCTTCCACCCATTCAAAGCAACATGCAATTCCCCGGCAAGAAACGCTTTCTTCCTGCTTCTTTTTCTTTTTTCTTGTCTGCATATGCCGCGCTTTCACGGTAAATTCTCTCCTTTTGATCAAGTCAAGGATGATTTGACCAGAAAATTCTCTTAAGATAATCCTCCAATTCTATTGAAAGGATAAATAATGCATTGGGCCTTTCCGATAATATTCCGTTCGTCAATCAGTCCTACATCTTTATAACGGCTGTCCAGGGATACCGCCCGATGATCTCCCATGACAAAAACATATCCCTCCGGAACTTCCAGCGGGTAAGTCTGCTCTCCTTTAAAGGTCTTAGCTCCATGGATATAGGTTTCTTCCAGTTTTTCTCCATCCACATAGACCTCTCCCTCATTGGTGATGTCTACGGTCTGCCCCTCTACCGCGATGACACGCTTAACCAGCGGCGCGTCAAAGACCTCGCCATGGGACATGACAACAATATCTCCCGGCCGAGGACTATAGAACAGGTTGGTCAACACAATTCTATCCTCATCCAGCAAAGTAGTTTCCATGGAAGTCCCGTCGACCGCTACGACACGGAATAAAAAAGTAAAGATAGCGATCACAATCACAATCGAACTGACCAACGCTTCTGCCCATTCAAAGCAGCTGCGTGTTACGCCTTCTTTTTCTTCCACTTGTTCTTCATTGATTGGTTCCATCTGGTCATTCATGATTATAACCACCTTATTATCTCAAAATAGCAAAAAAAGGGACCAACGTCCCTTTTTTAAGCTTAGCGAATCTGCTCTTTTACCTTTGCGGCCTTACCTACGCGGTCACGCAGATAATACAGCTTGCTTCTGCGAACACGGCCTTTGCGGACAATATCCACACCCTGTACGTTGGGAGAATTTACGGGAAATACTCTTTCCACACCAACGCCATAGGAAACGCGTCTCACAGTAAAGGTCTCAGCTACTCCGCTGCCTTTGCGGGCAATCACAGTACCTTCGAACATCTGGATTCTTTCTCTGTCTCCTTCACGGATATTTACGTGTACACGAACCGTATCACCGATTTCAAAACTCGGGAGATCCTTCTTCAGGGAATCAGCAGCAATTAATTTCAGAGCGTCCATTATTATCCTCCTTATTGTCAGACATTCTTGCTGGATCTATTCCAGCAGAGGACTGTCAGCTTTAATGTCTCGGAATCAATCCGGGCATCAAACCCCATCGGTAATCCCGACGGTATCCAAATGCCTATATATGATACCACAGTTTTTCCCGCGATGCAACAGAATCATGCAACAAATTTCGATACACTTTCCTGTTTTCCCCCATTTTATTAAAATCCCGCCCAATTCTTAACAGAAAGGATTCTTTTCCCCATCATAGAGATCCAGGCGGGTAATATCCGCATAAAGCTCCATACCCTCATATTGCTTGACCGCCTCTAGTAAAAGTTGCGGATTGACATTATTGCTACTGCCCGCAGGCAATAACATACCGAGCAAAACGCCGTCCTGTTCCAGAGTAAGCTGGTATTCTCCCAAACTTTCTTTTAAATCCATCTCTTTCATCCCGGATTTTGTTTTTTTAGAAACTATAATTTGGGGCATATCCATCACTTTCTGTACCGCCTGCAAAACCTGTTGGGGCTGGCAGGCTTCCGCTGTTAATGTCATTTCATAGCGCGCATAAGAAATGCGCCCCGGCTTCATCACGGGTTCTGTCACAGCAAAAACCCGGATCCCTTCCGGCAGGCAAGGATTCATCCGTTCTATGATTTCCTGTTCCGGCATATCTTCTTCCAGCTTGATATCCATAGATTCCCGTTTTCCCCGTACACCCAGGGACAGCGGTAAAGCAAAGGTTAAAAACGGATGGGGGTTAAACCCTTCCGTATACCAAATAGGCAGGCCGGAACGGTGTATCGCCCGGGACATGCAACGATTGAGATCCAAATGGGAAATAAAGCGGGATGTCCCGTCCTTTTCAAACCATATCCGCACGTTTTTCAACGCAGATTCCTCCTTTCCAGCATGCAGCGCCGCAATGGGAGCAGATCTCCCGGCAATTCCCTGTTGTGGTATTTTCATAGGCCTTTTTACATTCATTGATGAAAAATTCCTTCTTTATCCCGTAATCAATATGATCCCATGGGAGCACCTCATCAAAACTCCGGCGGCGGTTGGCATAAAAAGCCGGGTCTATCCCGCACTCCTCGAAAATCTCCATCCATGTGTCCAAATGGAAGAAATCGCCCCATCCGTCAAAATGGCATCCCCGCTTCTGGGCCAGTTCTAACACCTTACACAATTTGCGGTCTCCCCGGGCAAAAACCCCTTCTAAAAAGCTGGTATCCGCATCGTGCCAATTACAGTTGATCTTTTTGCTGGTTATGGAATCCCGCAAATGTTTCTGCTTTTGGTGCAGGGTTTCAATGGTATCCTGCGGCTCCCACTGGAAAGGCGTAAAAGGTTTTGGCACAAACGACGACGCACTCACCGTGACTTTCACCGCTTTTCCTTTGGGTTTATTGGGATTGGCATAATAAGCGTTGACAACTTTTTGTCCCAGCTGGGCAATCCCGGCCACATCGTCCAGGGTTTCCGTAGGCAGGCCGATCATAAAATACAGCTTTACTGTGGTCCATCCGCCGCTGAACGCTGTGGAACAGGTCTTCATCAGCTCTTCTTCCGTCACATTTTTGTTGATAACATTGCGCAGGCGCTGGGTACCCGCTTCCGGCGCGAATGTCAAACCGCTTCTGCGCACGGTCTTGAGTTTAGACATCAGCTCGTCAGAAAAACCGTCTACACGCAGCGACGGCAGCGAAATACTGACTTTCTCCTTTTCCGACCAACTGAGCAGCTCTTCCAGCAACCCCTCGATCTGGGTATAATCGCTGGAGCTGAGCGAAGAAAGGGATACTTCATCGTAGCCGGTATGGCTGCACAGATCATGACACTGCCGGTCGATCACTTGGGGGGATTTCTCCCTCACCGGCCGGTACAGAAAACCCGCCTGGCAGAAACGGCATCCCCGGATACATCCCCGGAAAATTTCCGCCACAGCCCGGTCATGGACGATTTCAATAGAAGGCACTACAAATTTTTCCGGAAAATACAAATGATCCAGATCCATAATCAACCGCTTTTTGATGGTTGCGGGGGCGCCATCTCTGGGAGTGATAGAAGATATGGTTCCATCAGAATGATAATCCACCGTATACAAGGAAGGAACATAGACCCCTTCTATCTGCGCCGCCGCCCGCAAAAATTCCTGCTTGGTAGCGTGCTTTTTCTTATACTCCCGATAGAGGTCGATCACCTCCAGATCCACCTCTTCACCTTCCCCAATAAAAAACAGGTCGATAAAATCCGCGATGGGTTCTGGATTACAGGCGCAGGGGCCTCCCGCTACAACCAAAGGCCAAAGTTCCCCGCGATCCTCCGAACGAAGGGGAACGCCCGCCAAATCCAACATATTTAATACATTGGTAAAGCTCAATTCATATTGCAGGGTAAATCCAATAAAATCAAAGTCCTTAATAGGGTCCCCACTTTCCAAACCATATAAAGGGATCTCCTTTTCCCTCATGATCCCTTCCATATCTACCCAAGGGGCAAATACCCGTTCGCACCACATATAAGGAAGGGAATTAAACTGGCCATATAAAATTTTCATGCCTAAATGGGACATTCCCACCTCGTATACATCGGGGAAACAGAAAGCAAAACGAACTTCTACTTCTTCCTTGTTTTTTACAATCGAATTTAATTCTCCGCCCACATAGCGCCCAGGCTTCTGGACTTTTGTGAGAATCCTCTCAAAATTTCTATCCATTTTCATTTTATCATCCCCTATTGGTTAAAAAGAAATTAACATCTGTATATCAGTTGCCACTAAAAAGGTCCCTTTGGATGTCTGATTTCTATTCTTATTTCCCTTTGCTCCCCCATTATCATTTTATTACTACGCTTATCCAAATTTTCTACTACAATCGGCTATCTTTCAGCTTCAAAAGCATATATTGGTTTATTATATCATAATTCTTTCGTTTTCTCAAAGAATTCGATCAAATACTTCTTTTTCCTTTAGAGTACCATAAAAAGATAGAAATCACAGACTCAAAAAGGGGAACATTCTTAGCTTTCTTAATTGTTTTTTCATTGAGGATTGATCAAAAGGAACTACTGTTATCTTCTCTAATAAAAAAGGTAAGCGTGCTGTCAGATTTTCGACTACACGCTCACCTTTTTCTCTGTTTCAATAGCTAACCGGAATCTTTAATAACTCTTGTCCATCATCAATGGTTTATTCTCCATAACAAAGTCTCTTGAGGACGTCGTACCGTTACAGAGCCCGCTTTTCCTTCCTCCAACAGCCCATATCTATGTAGACAGCTTAACAGCCGTTCTTCCGCCACCTCATCCATAGAGCAGAGCGGCAACCTGCATTCTCCTACATCAAATCCCATAGCATTTAATGCACGCTTAATGGGAATCGGGTTCACGTCACTGAACAGGTTTTCAATGAGTTCCAAATACCGCAGCTGTAATGTATCGCTTTGTTCCGGATATCCGTCAAAATAGCTCTGGCATATATCATGGGTTTCTTTGGGCAAGATATTTGCTAAAACTGAAATAACACCTTTCGCTCCTAATGCCAAAGCTGAGGTAACTTGGTCATCATTTCCTGAGTAAACATCCAAGCGGTCCCCACACAAAGATAAAATTTTTGCAATCTGAGAAAAGTTACCGCTCGCCTCTTTGACAGCTACAATATTGGGGATCTCACTTAATCGCGCGTAGGTAGCAGGCAGAATATTCACACCGGTCCTACTGGGAACATTATACAAAATAACCGGCAGGGAAACCGCTTGGGCAATCGCCTGGAAGTGCAAAAAAACACCCTTTTGGGAACACTTATTATAGTATGGTGTGACTAGCAACAGAGCATCTGCACCCGCAGCTTCTGCCCTTTTGGATAATTCTATCGCATGGGCGGTGTTATTGCTTCCAGTACCAGCAATCACTGGAATCCTCCCCGCGACACACTCCACCGTATAGCTGATCACTCGAAGGTGCTCTTCATCTGTTAATGTGGAAGCTTCTCCTGTCGTACCTGTAATAACAATGGCATCCGTTTCATTCTCAATATGGAACTCAATGAGTTCTTTCAACTTTTCAAAGTTTACGGATAAATCAGGATGCATCGGGGTAATCAACGCTACTCCAGAACCAGTAAACACAGTATGTTTCATGTGATCTCTCCTCGTTTCTCTTTCGTCCTTTTTCTTATGGTCTTAACTATAGCACAGGGGAAATTAAAACGGTATTAATATTCTGCCAAATTCGATTAAAAATACAAAAACGTCATTCTGTTAAACTGCAATTATCGAAACAAAAAGCCCAGCATACACCGGGCTTTTTTTGAATTATTGATAGTTAAGCGGAAATAAAATCTTGATCAACGCACGTTCTGCGCTTTGACGGCAATCAGCCCCAAAATAAAGCCTTTTACCCAGCCCATCAAACAGCGCAAAGGAATTTTCCTGGTTTACCACATGGAAATGTAATTGATCCATTGTTTCCCGCAAGGATAATTCCCACTCCATCCGGTCGCTGATGGAGTTCTTTGATATTTCATCTGCCAGCCATTCAAATTCCACCGGCTCAAAGCCTTCCTTTAAAAAGGCTGTCCAAAGAGATATCTTCTGTACAAAATTCAAAGACAGTAGGCAGTCGCTTGCGGTAATTTCTGGATCAATTCCCGCATAACAAAACAGGCCTCTGCAATTCAGGTCAAGTACAAGGCCCTGTTCCTGCAAAAAATCCCCGTCTTTCCATTCCATCGCAGCAATATTGGTCTGCCAGTTTATCCCTGTGAGAAGACGAATCAATTTTTCTGCCGTCTGAATGTCGGTACAGTCGATCTGGAAACAGAGCGTCACCAAAAGGTCTGTACTTTTTCCCGAAAGACTCTGCTGCACAAGCTGAACAGAATCAGCCTTCTTTTCTGAAACCAATCGTATTGTTTCCTGGTTTTGCGCCGTGCCAAAGACACAGATTGGCCATGTCTCCTGGACATCCGCCATCGTCAGGCCAAACGATTCCCAAAAATCGTCAATCAAAAAAGCTACATTTTTATTAGAACATAAACGGTTTTCCCCTGCAAAGAACTCTGGATAGATGGGGTTTTCCCCAGCCAGCTATTCACACCGCACAACAGAGAAAGCAATTCCCTGCCGGGAATTCTTTCTTCTGCAGCGCGATCCAGGGGAATATGCCTGTTTGACGCTTCCTGATAGGGATGCAGCATAAGATCACCTATTCCTATTGATTATTGTGCCTCTGAAGGAATCAATCCCATCACTTTTGCAATGTCGATGTTTACTTCCAATACATTTACTTTGTCTTCTCCGAAAATACCCAGGACTTTTCCATCCGTATGGCGGGAAACAATTTCCCGAACCTGTTCTTCCGGCAAATTGGAAGCTTTTACAATACGGGGAATCTGCACTTCCGCAGAGGCAGGAGAGATGTTGGGATCTAATCCGGAACCAGAAGCGGTCAATAGGTCGGTAGGAATATCCTCTTGTTTAATGTCAGGGTTTTTCATCAGGAAATTTTCCAGATCCTGCTGTACCCTTTCTGTCAAGGCTGGATTAGAAGGGGCATAGTTATTGGAACCGGAACCAATACCTGGGAATTCACTGCCGTCGGTATAAGTCTGATTTCCTTCTTCATCCTCCACATAAACATTGTAATGATAGGCGGAAGGACGGCTCCACATATAATAATCCTCTGTAAATTCCTGGCCGACGTTCTCCGCCCCCACAACCTTTCCGTCCACTTCAATCATGCTGCCGTTGGCTTGATAAGGGAAGATCAGTGCCGAAAGCCCCGTCATCAAACAGGGAAACAAAAATCCGCAAATCACCATCAAAACCACTGTCACAACAACAGCTTGCCTGGCGCCGTGCAAAACACCTTTTACAGAATCTTTCATAGTATATCGTCCTCCTTAGAATAAGCCGATGAGGGAAAGCAACGGATGAATAATCAGATCAATAATTTTAATTCCAATAAACGGGGTAATAATACCACCAACGCCATAAAACAACATATTTCTAGCCAACAATTTTCCAGAAGACATCGGACGGTATTTTACGCCCTTCATCGCCAACGGTATCAGGCATGGAATGATGATGGCATTGAAAATCAAAGCGGAAAGAATAGCGCTGTAGGGGCTGGCTAAATGCATGATATTCAGCACACCCAACTGCGGAATGGCCTGCATGAACATGGCCGGAATAATGGCGAAATATTTCGCGATATCATTCGCAATAGAGAAAGTGGTCAAGCTACCGCGGGTAATCAGAAGCTGTTTCCCGATTTCCACAACTTCCAGTATTTTAGTCGGGTCGGAATCCAAGTCCACCATATTGGCGGCTTCCTTCGCAGCGGTGGTACCGCTGTTCATTGCCAGGCCTACATTTGCCTGGGCGAGAGCGGGGGCGTCGTTGGTTCCGTCGCCGGTCATAGCGACGATCTTGCCTTCCGCTTGTTCCTTCTTGATCACGTCGATTTTATCTTCTGGTTTGCATTCCGCAATAAATCCGTCTACACCCGCTTCTTTCGCGATGGTAGCCGCTGTCAGCGGGTTATCACCGGTACACATAATGGTTTTAATGCCGATAGCCCGTAAACGCTCAAAACGTTCCACCATACCGGGTTTTACCGTATCTTTCTGATAGATAACGCCCAGGATCCGATTATTTTCACATACGGTGAGGGGCGTACCTCCCAAGCTGGAGATCTTATTGACCTCTTCATGAAGGTCGGATGGAACCTGTCCGCCCATCTCTTTGACATATTGCTCGATTGCTTCCGCAGCACCTTTGCGGATCTTTGTTCCGTTGGGAAGATCCACGCCACTCATACGAGTCTGTGCAGTAAATTCAATGAACGTAGAACCTTCCTCTTCCACGCTATTGTCCCCCATCCGGCGGGCAAGTTCCAGTGTGGACTTTCCTTCTGGGGTCTCATCATGCAAGCTGGTAAGAGCAGCGCAGCGTACCAGGTCGCCGCGGTTTACCCCGCCAACCGGAAAGAAATCAGCGGCCAGACGGTTACCATATGTAATCGTACCGGTTTTATCCAGAATCATGGTATCTACGTCACCGCAGGCTTCTACCGCTTTACCGGACATAGCGATGACATTAAAGCGGGTAACACGGTCCATACCAGCGATACCGATAGCGGACAGCAGACCGCCAATCGTGGTGGGAATCAAGCAAACAGCCAAAGCAATCAGAGTAGAAGTCTGCAACTGTACGCCGGAATAAACACCAATGGGATATAGGGTCACGATCACGATCATAAAAATGATGGTCAAGGACACCAGCAATGTATTCAAAGCAATCTCGTTAGGGGTCTTTTTACGGGAGGCGCCTTCCACCAGCGCGATCATACGGTCCAGGAAGCTATTGCCTGGATCGGAAGTAATACGGATCTTCAGCCAGTCAGACACAACCGTAGTACCACCGGTAACAGAACAGAAATCACCGCCGGATTCCCTTACCACCGGAGCGGATTCCCCTGTGATAGCGGATTCATCTACAGATGCAATTCCCTCGATTACTTCACCATCTCCAGGGATGATTTCACCAGCCGAAACCATTACGATGTCGCCTTTTTTCAGTTGGCTGGAAAGAACGATCTCTTCTGAACCATCCTCTTTCAACAGACGCGCGTTGGTTTCTTTCTGTGTCTTTTTCAAACTAGCGGCCTGCGCCTTGCCGCGGCCTTCCGCTATGGATTCCGCAAAGTTCGCAAACAGCACGGTGACAAACAGAATGACTGTTACAATGATATTATAAGTACGTAAATTGCTAGCAGCCGCGTCTCCAAAGGCCATAGGGAAGAAAGAAAGAATCAAGGTGATGAGACAACCCACTTCCACAACAAACATAACGGGGTTCTTCATCATATACCGGGGATTCAGTTTTGCAAAACTGCCAACTACAGCCTGCCGTAATATTTCTGGTGTAATCAGCTTCTGGTTACGTTTTTTACTCATTTCAGTAATTTCCTCCTTACGCCCAGAGGGTGAGATGTTCCGCAATGGGACCTAGGGCCAGTACCGGGAAGAAGGTCAGCGCCGCAAAGATGTATACAATAAATACAAGGATAATAGCAAATGAAATCGTATCGGTATGTAAGGTACCAACAGATTCATTGACAAAACGCTTCTTCATCAAAGAACCAGCAATGGCCAGTTGAATCACGATCGAGAGGTAACGGCCAAAGAACATAGCTAGGCCTGTTGTGATATTCCAGAACATCGTATTATCAGCCAATCCCTCAAAACCGGAACCATTATTGGCCGCGGAAGAGGAATATTCATAGAGCACCTGTGACAATCCATGGAATCCCGGATTGGTAAGTCCATTGCTGTCCGGCAATACGTTGACAAGGCCAATCGCCAAGGCGGAGAATGAAAGGATCAGGAACGGATGGATAATGATACACAAGGCTGTGAGTTTCATCTCTCGTCCTTCAATCTTTTTACCTAGATATTCCGGAGTACGACCAATCATCAATCCGCAAATAAACACTGCCAGAATGGCATACATAATCATGTTCATCAGGCCAACGCCCTTGCCGCCGAACACCACATTGAGCATCATGTGCAGCAACGGGATCATACCGCCCAAGGGAGTTAAAGTATCGTGCATGTTGTTAACAGTACCGGTGGTAAAAGATGTTGTGGTCGTGGTAAACATTGCGGATTGCGCAATACCAAACCGGACTTCTTTTCCTTCCATGCTGCCCATGGACTGGCTTAACCCAGCTTGTTCCAACGCCGGGTTCCCCTGGCTTTCCGCCCAGAAGCAGACACCCAGACCGATCAGGAAAATAATACCCATAGCGGCAAAAATTGTTCTGCCTTCTCGTCCGTACATCCATACAGTGAGGCTTTTCCGGGTTTTGGGTTTCCTTTCTACGATTTCGCCTTCCGCTTTGGCGAGATCACGTTTGCGGTCTCTGACCATCTTGCCAAAGGTGATAACGCAAGCACCCGGCAGGATCATCATAGAGTAAAGTTCAATCAGGTTGGAAATAATCGTGGGGTTTTCAATAGGAGTAGACGAGTTCGCCCCTATGAAACCACCGCCGTTGGTACCAATGTGTTTGATAATTTCCAAGGCAGCCACAGGGCCCATAGCGATGACTTGCTTCGCACCTTCAATGGTATCCACCACTACATTGCCGCTAAAGTTTTGGGGTACCCCCTGCCATACCAGCAAAAGGCCGCCCACAATAGAAAAGGGAATCAATACACGGGTTGTAATGCGAACCAGGTCCACAAAGAAGTTACCCACATTGTCCTTTGTCTTTCCGGCAAGACCGCGGATAAACGCGATACATGCGGCGTAACCGCTGGCCGCAGAAACAAACATCATAAAAGTAATGACCAGCATCTGGGACAAATAGGAAAGTCCAGATTCACCAGAATAGTGCTGGAGGTTGGTGTTTGTCATAAAACTGATAATGGTATTGAAAGAAAGGGATTCTTCCATATTTCCGACGCCATTGGGATTAAACAATCCAATACTTTGGATTCTCAAAATAATATATCCCAACAGAATCATAACCGCATTTGTTATCAAAAGAGCAATCGCATATTTTTTCCAGTTCATGCCTTTTTGCGGTTTAATTCCGCAAACCTTGTAAATAACACCGTCAACACGGTTAAATACAGGATCGGCAAATGTATGTTTTCCGGCTGCAATGTGGTAAACATAAATACCCACCGGAACGACGATAATCAAATAAATGATAATCGTCAGTACAAGCTGCAGCATAATGATGTCCTCCTGTAAGCTTTAAAATTTTTCCGGGTGTACCAGAGCATAGACGAGATAGACACCCATTAATAAAACAATAGCTCCAAGTATTATCATAATACTTCCTCCTTCTATTCGAGCGTATCTACCTGTTTATGACACCAGTGGATCAAAAGGCCAACCAACGCTACACTAACGGCCAAAACAGCCAACATAATCAAATCGAGCATTCTCAATTCCCCCTTTTCTTTATTAGTGCGTTGCATATTATAGCAGACTTCCTATGAATGTGCCCTTAGCGTTTTGGAATTGATATTAAAATTTTATTAAGAAATAAAGAAAACTTTTTGAATGATTTATTTCTAAACTTGGTAAAATTTAAGAGTGTTTCTTGTTTTTATGAAATATTATAAAATAGTCTTCACTTAAGTAATTTTTCCTACCATTTCCCCAATCACCCTATTTTTTATTTTTTTCCAACTATATAAACGGCATTTTTCTAACTTTCCCTATTTTTTTACTAGAATAAAGGATTTTAGTTTTTATAAAATCAACCCCCTGTATATCCCATCATCCTATGAAAAAAACGTATATATAACTTTTTAAATCATTCTAAACAACAAAAATCTCCGGATATTGTAATACCCGGAGACTTTTTATTTATTGACGGATCATTCGGTAGCCAACCCCGATATGGGTCTGAATATATTGAGGTTCAGAAGGATTCTTTTCCACTTTTTTTCGTAACGTCGCCATAAACACCCGCAATGATGGGACGTCAGAAGACAGCGTGCTCCCCCATACCTCCTGAAGGATATAATTATGCGTAAGAACCTTTCCCGTATTCTGTGCCAGCAAACACAGCAGTTTATATTCAATAGGGGTCAGGTGGATTTCTGAATTGTTCACATAAACACATCCCGCCGCATAATCAATTTTCAAATCGCCATTGACATAGACACTACTCTGTTCCCCTGTTTTTGTTTTTTCTGCATGGCTTCGGCGGAGGGCTGCCCGGAGCCGCGCCAAAAATTCATCGATACTAAATGGTTTGGTAAGATAATCATCCGCCCCCGCGTCTAAAGCTTCTACTTTATCCTGATCCTCCGCACGGGCGCTTACCACAATAATGGGAATACTGTTCCAAGTACGGATTTTTTTGATAATATCCACACCGTCCATATCCGGCAGGCCTAGATCCAAAATGACCACATCCGCTTTATAGGAAAGCACTTCCATCAACGCTCCAGATCCTGTTTGAGCCATATGATACTGATATCCCTGGGTATCCAGTGTTGTCCGGATTAAATTACTGATCGCGGGATCATCTTCCACCACTAAAATTTTCGGTTTATACATTGTGCAACTCCACCTCTTCTAAAGGTAACGTAAACGTAAAAACTGCGCCATGGGGAATATTGTCCGTCACCGTGATGGTACCGCCATGGGCTGTTATAATAGAACGGCATAAATTGAGCCCCAGGCCTAAGCCCCGGCGGTTATCGGACTTCCCTTGGCTTACCGTATAGAACATATCAAACAGATGCTCTTTGGCCTCATCTGAAATTCCCGGCCCATCATCCGAAATACTGACTTCTACCATGGAATGCTTTTTTTCCGCCCGCAACACAATATGGGAACCTACAGGGGTATACTTAATGGCGTTATTGACGATGTTGATAATCACCTGGACAATCAACCGGACATCTATTTTTGCCATCAATAAATCGTCAGGCAGTTCCACAGAGATCTCATGATTTTTTGCATGGCGATCCAGATGGGTCAACGCCTCCCGGAATACATCATCCATGAGTTCCGCGTTGGTTTGCAGGCGCATCGTCCCGTTTTCTATCCGGGTAATGGAAAGCAGATTCTCTGTGAGATTGACTAACCACATGGAATCGTCATAAATAGAACGATACAATTCCTGTTTTTTCTCTTCGTCTAAAACGATGCTTTTTTCCATGAGAACCCCCGCGTTTCCACTGATACTGGTGAGAGGAGTGCGCAAGTCATGCGATATAGCGCGAAGCAGATTGGAGCGCAATCTTTCCTGCTGGGTTTCCATTTCAATGGCCTGTTTTTCCTCCCGGAATCTTCTTCTTTCCAAAATCAGACCGCACTCATTTAAAATAGCAATCATCAGATTTTTTTCAAAAACGTCCAATGTTGGATAATATTTAGAGGGAATTCCCACTACTCCCATTACCCCTTGAATCCCTCGTACCGCCAAATAGAGATTGCGAGCCTGAGAAAGCGTGTTGGTCGTTGCACCAGCCCGTTTGTTATTTTTTACTACCCAGTCAGCAACGCCTCTCTCTTCAATGGTCATGGCCGCCAGCATTTCTTTTGTCTGTCTTGTCGGCGTTACCTGAAATTGCAGATCCTTTTCCCCCTTGGCGAGAGCATATAAGACGGGGCGTTCCAATAGGATACTCAACTGCCGGGCAGCGATCCCTATAATTTCCTTTTCATCTTTTCCCTGCTGTAGTTTCTGGCTGCTGCTCATCAGCAATTCTGTATAATAAGCTTTTTGAGCGGATTGGCGAGCCTGTTTTTTTACACGGATGGCCAATGTGCTGGATATCATGCTGGCAACCAGCATCACAAAAAAGGTAACGATATAATCGGGGTCACTGACTTGTAACGTAAACTGCGGCACAGTAAAGAAATAGTTAAAAGCTACTACGCTTAAAAGGGAGGCAACCACCCCGTAGATATGCCCATGGGTCCATATCGCCGTAATCAATACGCCCAAAATATATACCATGATGATGTTGGATTCCCGAAGCCCCAAGGCAAAAAATGCACAAGCAAGGATTGTGGCAGCCGCAGTAATCAACAGGGCTTTTAACAGATCTCTCCACCGAAACCAGGGGCCATCACTGTGGGAGAAAAATTTTACTTTCTTCCTAAAGAGGGGCTGCGTATCGGGGATAATATAGATATCCATATTCCCCGCGAGGCTGGTCAGACGATCCGCTAAGCTTTTGCCCCGGAACAGCCAGTAATGCCGGTGGTTGCTTCGCCCTAAAACAATCTTAGTTACTCCGCTTACTTTAGCATACTCCGCGATCTGAACCGCTGGGTCCTCCCCATAAACCGTGGCAATCTGCGCCCCCATCTGTTCCGCAAGGCGCAGATTGTCGCGCAGGCGTTTTAAATTTTCCCCTTTTAACTCTTTTGTTTCCGGCGTCTCTACAAACAA
>CAKUYY010000030.1 GCA_934717555.1 uncultured Clostridium sp. | reverse complement strand
ATCTCGATGAAAAAGCGGTGATTAAAGCCATTGACCCCATCAAGGATGTGGACGCTTTTCATGCGGAAAATGTAGGCCGGATTATGATCGGCGATTTTCATTTTCTCCCCTGTACCCCTGCCGGTGTTATGGAATTGCTCCGTTCCGCCAAGATTGAAGTAAGCGGAAAACATTGTGTTGTCATCGGGCGCAGCAATATTGTGGGCAAGCCTATGGCGATGCTGCTGCTCCATCAGAACGGTACCGTCACCATCTGCCATAGCAAAACCAAAAATCTGGCGGAAGTATGCCGTGAGGCTGATATCCTGGTGGCCGCTGTGGGGATTCCAAAATTCGTCAAAGCCGATATGGTAAAGCCCGGCGCAGTGGTCATCGATGTGGGTATGGACCGCGATGAAAACGGAAAGCTCTGCGGCGATGTAGATTTCGCCCAGGTAGAACCCATCGCTTCCTATATCACCCCGGTGCCCGGAGGCGTGGGTCCCATGACCATAGCCATGCTGATGAAGAATACCATCACCGCCGCCAAAATACAACATCAATAAAAACATTATTGCAGAGCAGGGCCTTTTCCCTGCTCTTATTTTTTGTCCAATCCCCTTTTGTTTTTCTATTTTCAGGGGATCTTATGGGAATACTAAAAAGAAAAAGGAGTGTTCCCTCTCATGGCAATTGTAGACGTCAAACTTATGCATGGGACAAAAACTGTTGGAGAAATCAGCCTGTTGTTAAACGCCTGCCAGATTCCCCGTATTAAGGAAAAAATCACTGTAGACAAAACATTCTATACGATTCAATCCGTAGTCTATTGTACCAGTATCGACCAGACTTCCGGGAATTATTATATTGACCGTGTAAAAATGACTGCTGACGATGAACAGAAATCTTGTGGATCAAGCTGACAAAATCAGCTTTTTCTGATAATACCCTTTACATGGTTCGGGAAAGGGCATAGAATAGGATGGAAAACAGTCAAACAGATAGGAGATATGATCTATGCTTGCTTTGAACACCGACTACGCGGGAGAAGGAAAAAACTTATCCGATTTAAGGGAAACCCTGAAAAAAATCGCTGACGCGGGGTTTTCCCATATTCACTGGTGTCACGAATGGGATGGAGACTATACGTATTCCATTTACGAAATGATGCAGATCCGCCAATGGATGGATGAAATGGGACTAAAAGCGAAAGCGGTCCACGCCACCAAAGGTACCCGGAAACCATGCGGGGATACTCATGTGGGGGATTTTCGTAGGGACTATACTTCTGAAAACGAGTATAACCGCCTGGCCGGGGTGGAGTTAATCAAAAACCGGATCGATCTGGCGTGCACCCTGGGAACTTCGGAAATTGTGCTACATATGCTGCTGCCTTATCTTACATTTGAAAAAGATCCTGATTTTGAACAGCGTTATTACCAGCAGGCCTGCGCCTCTTTTGATGAATTACAGTCCTACTGCAAAACACGGGGGGTGAGGATTTGTATAGAAAATATGCTGGATACCCCTATTGAACATCAAATCAAGCAGTTTGATCTGCTCTTTTCCCGTTATGACCGGGAGTATATGGGGATCTGTATCGATACCGGGCACGCCCTGATCTCCAATGGTCCCCGCATGCTGGAATTGCCCAAACGGTATTGCGACCGTATCTATTGTGTCCATCTCAATGATAACCTCAGCATTCCTTCTGATTCCTATTACCGCCAGGAAGCCCTCATGTGTTCCTGCGATCTACATATGCCCCCTTTTGATGGGAAATACGATTGGGACGGTTTTCTGAAAATCTTGGCAAAATCTCCTTATGAGCTGCCTCTTTTAATGGAGCTGAGCCTCCGTTCTCAGGAAACAGAAGAAGAGTTTTTGAAAAGAAGCTATAAAGCCGGCTGCCGACTGATGGAACTTTGGAAATCCTATCAAAATCAATAAAAAAGGAGCTTTCAGCGGGTTTGTTAGACCCTCCTGAAAGCTCTTTTTTTGCTATCAAATCAATGATTATGCCATATATTGTTCCGCCAAGGTATGCATCTCTTCCAAATGGCCGGGATACCAGTCCATGAAGGGCAAGCCCGCTTCGGAAACTTTCTTTCCTAGTGCCACCAGAAATTCAGGAATATCCGTCTCCAGCATAACACCCCAGTTATCTCCAAAACGTTCCTCTCCCAGCTGGTCGCATCCATTGACATGCATGGTAAATGCCGGCTTCGGCACCTTATCCACCACTTTCACACCGCCATGAAAACCAATCACTCCTACCTGATGGGAACCACAGGAAGAAGGACATCCGGAAATATGAATCTGAGGCAATGCCCCATCGGCCAGCCCCGCTTTTCGGACAGCGTCCACACAGGCGTGGTACAACGCCTGGGAATCCCTCACACCCTGCTGACAAATAGAGGCGCCAATACAGGCCACAGAATGTTCAAACAACGTCCGCGCCCCGTCGTCTGTAGCTTCTAACACACGCTGCGCCTCTTTGGCGGTACAATTGATGATATACATCGTACCTTCTGGGGCCAGCCTGATTTCCACAGCTTCCAAACCCTGGATCACATCCAAAAGCCGGCGCAAGGTGGCGGGGCTGGGAGTCCCTCCCAGGGGATGATAAGAAACGGCGAAAAGTCCCTGTTGTTTCTGGGGAATGACCCGTTTTCCAGAAATATCGCCCTCGCCGGATTTGGTCACCGGCTGCAAGGATACCGCAATCTCCAAACCCCCTCTGGCTTTTACCGCGTCCAGTTTTTCCTGATACGCAGCCTGGTATCCTTCTATTCCCAGGGTATCCTGCATATACCGGGTGCGCGCTTTGGCGCGCTGCTGATAATTGCCGTGCTCCATGAAAGTATCCACCATAGCCCGGACATAATATAGAATATCCTTTCCCGGCACCTCAGTGGCTACACAGACGCCCTTTTTGGGATTGGGGCCAATCCCCCCCGCGCTGTAAACGTCAAATGTCCCGTTTTCCCTGGCAATAAATCCTAGATCCCTCATCGTGGCATGGGTAACATTGGAAGGATGGTTGGAAAAAGCCACCTTCAATTTACGGGGCATTTTGATCTCTCCCAGGATAGAGAGCAAATAATCCCCCACTGCTTCCGCGTAAGGCACCACGTCAAAGGTTTCCCCAGGCATTACGCCGGACAGTGGAGGCACCATCACATTGCGGGGATGGTCTCCGCCGCCGCCCCGGCACACAATGCCATGGTCTAGCGCCTGGGTAGCCACCTCCAGGATCTGGCGGCCTGTCAAATGGTGGAGCTGGATGGTTTCACATGTGGTGAGCTTGATGGTGTCCACATGCAGGCGTTCCGCTGTTTCCACCACAAACGCCAATTTATCCTGCGTTACACGGCCTGCTGTCATGCGAATACGGATCATCCCTCTTTTTCCGCCTTTTTCTGAATAACTGCCAAATCCCCCGGAAATACCTTTATATTCCTGTTTGGACAACTTTCCCGTATAAAAATCCCTGGTAGCCTCATCAAACGCTGTAAGCTCGTCCCGAAATGTTTTGATGTAATCTTTCATAATGCGCTCCTTATTCTTTCTCTGGAGGTCCGCGTTTTCCCTCTTAATTTTTTATTATATCATATCTCTTTCTTAGAGAAAATATATCCTTTTGGATTTTTCTGTTCTGGCCAAAAACAAATATGGACATTGCTTTTTTCTATACCTCTATGGTTCCCAATTCCTTTTCTGAAAAACAGGAAATCCCCGCCGGCAAGATACCGGCAGGGACTTAAATATTACTGCTATTAATAATTTTTAGCTACCAGCTGGAAATACGCCTGAGGATGTGCGCAAACAGGACAGACTTCCGGAGCTTTCAAACCCACATGGATATGGCCACAGTTGGAGCACTGCCAAATGACAATTTCGCCCTTCTGGAATACTGTGCCGTCTTCCACATTTTTTAACAATGCACGATACCGCTCCTCATGTTCTTTCTCGATTTTAGCGACGCTTTCAAAAAGGAAGGCAATTTTGTCAAACCCTTCTTCCTTAGCTTCTTTTGCAAAGGTCGCATACATATTCGTCCATTCATAATTTTCGCCTTCTGCAGCGGCTTTTAGGTTTTCAGCGGTCGTGCCGATTCCTTCTAACAATTTAAACCAGATCTTGGCATGCGCTTTCTCATTATTCGCGGTTTCTTCAAACAGGTTCGCGATCTGGACGTATCCTTCTTTTTTCGCTTTGGAAGCAAAATAGGTATACTTATTTCTTGCCTGAGATTCCCCAGCAAACGCAGTCAACAAATTGGCTTCTGTTTTGGATCCTTTTAATTCCATGATTCACGACTCCTTTACTATCTGATATTTTAAAATTTAAAAACAATAACAATTACTGTTTTTATTAATAATATAACATAGCTGTTTTTTTTGTCAAGAATATTTTACCATGGAATGAAAAATTTTTCCATTTTAATTCTTTCATAAACTGTACAAATATTAAATAAAATCCCTAACACAATATACAATTCTTATTGTTTCTATTATAAAAAAGAAAAATAATTTTTATTTCTTTATAACAAAAGGGAGGGACTTAAAAGATCCCTCCCTCTCATTTTATTCCTGAGTAAAAAGAAACTCATTATTTTTATAATCGCACAGAAGCGGCTTTTCTTGCTGCATGTTCCCTTCCAGCATTTTTTCTGACAATTTGTCTTCGATCTTGGACTGGATCGCACGGCGCAGTGGCCTTGCGCCGTATACCGGATCAAACCCTGCTTCTGCAATCGCCTTGATGGCATCCTCTGTAAAGGAAAGCGTCAAATTGAGGCCCTCTACCCTCTTCTGTAAGGTCTTTAACATCCTTCTGGCGATCTCCTGAATGTCATTGCTGTTGAGCTTATTAAACACAATGATGTCATCTACACGATTCAAAAATTCCGGACGGAACGTCTTTTTTAATTCTTCCATCACGGTGTCATGGATCTTGTGGGAATCGGATTCTTCCGTTTCACCGCTGGCGAAGCCTAAGCTTCCCTGTTTTTCCGTGATCAGGCGCGCGCCTACATTGGACGTCATAATAATCACTGTATTGCGGAAATCCACCTTACGTCCCTGGGAATCGGTCAAACGTCCGTCATCCAGGATCTGAAGCAGCATATTGAATACATCCGGATGGGCCTTTTCAATCTCGTCAAATAGGATAACGGAATAGGGCCTACGGCGGACTTTCTCTGTCAATTGTCCTCCCTCTTCATAACCCACATATCCAGGAGGAGAACCCACCAGTTTGGAGACCGTGTGTTTCTCCATATATTCGGACATATCCAGGCGGATTATGGCGTTCTCATCACCAAACATGGCCTCCGCCAACGCTTTACACAGCTCTGTTTTTCCTACGCCCGTGGGGCCCAGGAAAATAAAGGAACCAACCGGGCGCTTGGGGTCCTTTAGCCCTACACGGCCGCGGCGGATAGCCCTGGCCACACTGCTGACCGCTTCATCCTGCCCTACAATCCTTTTGTGCAGAATATCCTCCATTTTCAGCAGGCGTTCGCTTTCCTCTTCCGTCAGCTGTACCACCGGCACTCCTGTCCAACTGGAAACGACGTGGGCAATATCGTCCGGGGTAACTTCCCCGCTGACTTTAGCGTTTTTCTCCTCCCACAGCTGTTTCTGTTCTTCCAGATGCTGTTTGACCTCTTTTTCCTCATCGCGCACCTTGGCGGCATGCTCAAAGTCCTGTTCATTGACTGCGGCGGCTTTCTCCTGCTCCAGCTCCTTGAGCTGTTTTTCCAGCTCCTGTAGATCCTCCGGCGCGGTATATGCCAGCAGGCGTACCCGGGAAGCGGCTTCATCAATCAGGTCGATGGCCTTATCCGGCAGGTACCGGTCCGCGATATACCGGGAAGAAAGCTTCACGGCCGCTTCAATAGCCTCATCCGTGATCTTCACTTTATGATGGGCCTCATAGCGGTCACGCAGGCCGCGCAAGATCTCTATGGCCTCTTCCTCGCTGGGTTCCCCTACCATAACCGGCTGGAAACGGCGTTCCAAAGCCGCGTCTTTCTCGATATATTTACGGTATTCGTTGATGGTAGTAGCGCCGATCACCTGAAAATCTCCTCTTGCTAAGGAAGGCTTGAGGATATTGGCCGCGTCTGCGGAACCCTCTGCGGAACCTGCCCCTACAATGGTATGGAGCTCATCGATGAACAGGATGACATTCCCGGCCTTTTTTACTTCGTCTATGGCATTCTTAATGCGGTCTTCAAAATCGCCGCGGTATTTGGTACCGGCGATCATCCCTGTGAGATCCAGGGATACCACCCTTTTCCCTTTCAGCAATTCCGGTACATCTCCAGATGCAATCTTGAGAGCCAATCCTTCCACCACGGCTGTTTTCCCTACACCGGGTTCGCCAATCAGGCAAGGGTTGTTTTTGGTTCTGCGGGACAAAATTTGGATGACCCGCTCAATCTCATCCTGACGCCCAATGACCGGATCGATGCCGCCCTGAGCGGCAACAGCTGTCAAATCACGTCCAAACTGATCCAAAGTTTTGGTGTTGCTCTTGCCTTTACCAGCAGCTTTCCCTGCTCCAGGCATTCCATAGGCAGAACTCTCTTCATCACTGTCGCCGCTGCCTAAAGCATCATTGATTTTCTTGACAACATCCTCCGGTTTTGCTCCTAGTTCCAACAGGAACCGCACGGCATAACTATCGGATTCCTCCAGCAACGCCATCAATAAATGCTCTGTTCCCACGTAATTGTGGCCCATCCTCGCCGCCTGCATCACAGCTATCTGCAAAATCCGTTTGGTACGCGGGGTAAAATCATCCATCGTGATAATACTGCGTACTCCCGTTCCAATTTTTTGGCGCATCATCTGCTCCAGCTCGTCGGCTGTCACGCCTAAATCATTGAGTACGGTGGCGGCTACGCCGCTCTGTTCCTGTAACAAACCCAGCAGAATATGTTCGGTCCCCACATAGGTGTGGCCCATTTCCTCTGCGCTCTCAATCGCCAAGTTTAACGCTTTGTTTGCTTTTTCCGTAAATCCATTAAAACGATACATAAGTCAATCCTCCTTTAGTCTAAATCTTTCTTGCTTTTCTCTTTTCAACAGGACGGTACCGCCAGCTGTCCGCTTACCAATTCCGCCCTTTTCTGATCCCGTTCCATTGGGGATAAATTTTTTCCTGCTTGTTTCATCAAAGTGGCTGGCTGGGCCTCTATCATCAAGGTATTGATCTGGTCATAGGAAATATGGTCAATATATCCCATGGATATTCCCAGACGCACATTGGAAATCAATTTCATAAACTCATCATTATTGAGCAGTTTTGCATACCGTAAAATTCCCAGCGAACGGCCAATTGTATCCTGTGTCTCTATCTGCTTGACCAGGTTTTTCCGGGCGGCACGTTCCTGCGCCACCAGCTGGAGGGCAATATCCTTTAAATTGCTGATAGCGGCCTCTTCCGACAGTCCCAGGGTCACTTGGTTGGAAAGCTGATACAAAGCCCCTTTCGGCTGTGTGCCTTCGCCATAAAGGCCGCGGATCGTCATTCCCAATTTGGAAAGGTTTCCCGCGATACGGTTCATAGCGCCGCTGTCTTGTAATGCCGGCAGGTGCAGCATTAAGGATGCCCGCATCCCCGTCCCTAAATTGGTAGGGCACTGGGTCAAATATCCCAGCCGGTCATCAAAGGCAAACTTCAGACGTTCGTCCAGAAGGGTATCCAGCCGGTTGGCCATCTGATAGGCTTCATCCAGCGCCAATCCCTGCTGCATAACCTGGATTCGCAAATGGTCCTCCTCATTAATCATAATGCTGACCGATTCATCCTTCATCAGGAGTAATCCCCGGCCTTCCCGTTCAGAAGCAAATTCTGGGCTGACCAGATGACGTTCCACCAGGGAAACCGCATCAATCTGGGTCAATGATCCCATATCAATATACTCGAAATCCCCCGCAATAGCGGAATTTCCATTTAGGATGGCATCTCTGACTATGGTATCCACCTTCAACATGCCGTCTTTCTGTAATTTACAGGGAAACGGGAAATTTTTGAGGTTCCTCGCCAGACGAATACGGGTACTGACGATAATATCCCCTTGTTCTCCCGCTTTTTCATACCATTTTTTCATCAGAATTCCCCTTCCCTTCCAATTCTTTGATCCGGTCTCTCAATTCCGCCGCTTTTTCAAACGCCTGTTCCTGAATGGCTTTCTTTAGTTCTTCCCGGGCCTTTTCCAATTCATTTTCCTTTTTGGCCTCTATTCCTGCAGAAGAAGCCATTTTCCCTGCATGGGTGGTGTTTCCATGTATTCTTTGGATGGAGGGGAGCAGTCGGTCGTAGAAAGTCCGGTAGCACTCTGCACATCCAACTTTCCCTGTATTTGCGATTTCTTCAAAAGAAGAACCACATCCTTTGCACCGTACAATATTGGTGGGTTCTGATGGCATCTCCTCCCCCAAAAAGCTTCCTAAGAAGTTTCCTAGGTTGAATCCAAACCCATCAAACAGGCTTCCATACCCCATCTTCTTGGCACATTCAGGGCATAACATATATTCTCTCAATTCTCCGTTGACAATTGATTTTACATGGGTTGTCGCTTGGTTTTTCCCACAAGATTGGCACAACATATTACTGCCTCCTTTTTATATCTGCGTTAATAGCATATTCTTAAAAACCGCGGCTCTCAGCCGATCGCGTATCTGGGGCGGGATACATTGATAAGCCCGGTCTGAAAGCGCTGCGCTGATCAGCCGCGCATTCTCTGAAGAAATCAGCTTCTGATGCTGCATATTCACCAGCATGGCCTGAGCTGTCGCTTTATCCAGCTTTTCTCCTATGGAATTGATGATGTGCATCATAGCACCGCTGTGATCCATTTTTACTCTTGTAATACGGATATACCCTCCGCCGCCTCTCCGGCTCTCCACTAGGTATCCTTGTTCTGGGGTGAAGCGGGAGGTAATAACATAATTAATTTGGCTGGGCACACATCCCAATTCCCCTGCCAGTTCGTTTCTCTGAATTTCCGCATTTCCATCGCTCTCTTCCAATACATGTAAAATATATTGAGCGACAATATCGCTCATCTTCATATTCCTCACCACTCTTTTGATCTTGACTTTCTTTGATCTTTGTGATTAGTATAGTCGTCTTTTCTTCTTTAGTCAAAGTCAGTTAAAGTCAAATTTTAATAATTCACTTTTGTTTTTCCCAATTTTTCTTTGATTCTCTTTGACTTTCTCACGCTTGCTTCTATTTTTAAAATCTTGCAGAATCCTTTTGGAACCTCTTGCAGGCAAGAGCATACTCTGTTAATACGGATACCAACTGAAAGGAAAACCTCTTTATTTTACGAAAGTATTTTTATTCTTATACGCTTTTAAAGCCTTAAAGTAAAGATTTTCTTTTCCTTTTCAGTATTGGCTTACATTCTTTTCTCTAAACTTAACAACAGAAAAAACTTGTAACCAATCTTGACGGTAATCCGTATACTATATCAAAAGCTTTAAAGGAGGCAATACACAATGTGTAACAATTTATTTGGTAACTGCGGCGGAGGATGCTCCTGGATCATTATTCTGATTATCATCCTGTTGGTTTGTGGTTGCGGCAATGATAGCAATTACAACAATGATGGCTGCGGTTGCGGCAATTCCTGTGGCTGTGGCAATTCCTGCGGCTGCTAAGGGTTCTTTTCTTTCCTAAAAGCGAGGGCTCCCCGGAAGTTTCGGGGAGCCCTCGCTTTTGCAAAGAAGCCATTACAAAGTTACAATCTTTGTAATGGCTTCCTCACAATTTATTAACGGACACAGGATAGGGGGTCTATCCTGGATCCATTCCGATATACTTCAAAATGGAGGTGGTTACCTGTAGAATCCCCGGTAGTACCCACGGTTGCAATCACTTGTCCTTTGGCCACCTTTTGCCCTGGGGTCACATTGATAGAGTTACAATGGGCATATAAGGTAGACATTCCATTTCCATGGTCTATCATCAAGTGATAACCGTATCCATAATTATGGTATTTGACGTAAGTGACAGTCCCCCCATCAGCCGCTACAATGGACTGCCCTCGGATCCCGCTGGACGAAATGTCAATTCCGTTATGCATCTTTCCCCAACGCATCTGATAAGTGCTCATCACCCGGTGTGTATAAGGAACCGGCCATGTCATTTCACCGGTTGCCACACCTTCTACCGGTTCTACTTTTTTCTGGGTTCCCACGGCAATGATTTTATCCACTGGCTCTTGCAGGGTCGTACGGCTCACGGTTTCCCTGGATATCTCTACACCATCTATATAAGTGACCTGATCAACACATTGTTCTTTTCCATCTATCCCTTCTTGGGTTACCTCCGAATAATCTGTAGTCTGAGTATCATCGTTGACCGTAACTGTGGTAAATGGTACAGAGGCTTCATAGGATTCCTCTTTGACAATCTTTATTGTTAAAAGAGGATTTTCCCGTGTGAGGAGAACCTGATCTCCTGCTGTCAGCTGTTCTATGGCCCCTCCGTTTAGAAAGGTTCCAAGTTCTTCAGGGGATATCTGGAGCTTTTCCGCAATCCCCTCAAAGGTATCCCCTTCTTCTATGGTATAGGAGCCAACCTGTTGTGTACCCTGCAGTATCTCCTTGATCCCGTCGGTGGAAAGAATTCTTTGCACGGGATACAATCCATTGACGCTTTCCACGTTTTCTACAAAAGAAGCTTTCGCGGTCTTATCCTCTCCCTTGGCCTCATTGAGTAAATTTTGCAGTAAATAATTGAGGTCTGCGCTACTTTTGATAGCGCCCACCAGTTCCCCATTGACATAAAGCCCAGTGGCCTCTTCGATAGATCCACCCGATTTCTCAATCATTTTATCGCAGAGAGAAGTGGGCGTAGTATAGTGGCTTTTGTCCACGATCGACAGCCGGTAACTGGGAGAAAATGATACCGCTTCCCGCGCTTTCACCGCGTCGGAAACTAGTCTTTGATTTACCATATCTGCCGCCTGTTCCAGGGTCTGTTCGCTTTCTACCGTGGCGATCTCTTCGCCACCCAAATCCAATACCAAGCCAAAATCCTGATTCATCCAAAAATGTACAGTAAACACTAAGGCTGCAACCGCCAAAACCGGGGCGGCTATATTTCCTATTCTCAGCAACAGGTTTTTGTGACGAATCACACTTTTCCCCGTTACCTTGAAATATTCCGCAATATAAGAGGCTTTTCCCCTCTTCCTTGCCTCTTGAATACGATCCTTTGCAATAGAAACACCATGGTCTATCCTGTGCAGTTCACGCCGGAACATACGGAATCTTCTGCGGAAAAAGGTACTGCACAAATGCCCGCCCCATTCCAAAACAGGGCGAAAAAATCCAGTTACTCTTCGCTGTATGCGTTTGCAGATGCGTACGGATTGTATTCCTGCCACATAAAAAAAACGGCCTATCTGCGTATCATATATCCCTTTGGTTCTATGAGAGACCCCGTTGCGCATTGCTTACACATCCTTTCCTTTTAAAAATCAAAAATAAAAGGTTACAAAGTTGTAACACAGCATACTATAATTATACTGAAAAGTTACATCTTTGCAACCCTTTTTCCCGATTGTTGTTATTTTCCAGCGAAAACTCTGGAAATTTTTCCAAATTTTTATATGGAACCTATAATTAAGAAGGGTAAACCAGCCGTTCTGGTGTCCAATCTTTAACCGTCTGATAGTAAACTGACGCCACATGGACTGCTCCTGAAAGGTCATGTTCCAGATAATTTCCACATTCCTTGGAGGAATTTCCTGGAATTTCCCCGTCATATTGGGAAATCTCCTTGAGAATGGACAGGATAAGCGAAACAGCTGTAGATTGTTCCATATCCCTTACCAAAAAATAAAATCCAGTACGGCATCCCATCGGACCGAAATAGATCACCTGATCGGCATATTCACTATTCCGCGCCATTGTGGCGAACAGGTGCTCTATGGTATGCATTACAGCATTTTCCATAAACGGGGGATGGTTGGGAGTACAAACGCGAATATCATATGTCGTAATATCCCCATCCTGCCGGGATACATAAATGCCAGGGCACAATTTGTCGTGGTCTACACAAAAACTTGCGATTTTTTCCATTACATTTCCTCCTCAGGTTGTCTTCACATTCTTTTGATTCTTTCAAAAAGGCCTGTCCTGAGTGAAAGATACTAGAGGCTGACCAGCTTCATATGCTTGGATTAGAGAAAGAGACTGCTTTTCAGCCTGGTCAAACAGTTCAAAAAAGCTTTCCTTTCGTACAGGCCCATTACCTAACGGCCACTGCCATTCTCCATGCAGGATATTGGCATAGTCAAACTCATCTTCTTCTGTCATACTCCGGAGATGGCAGGATAAAAAAGGCGGTTTATTTTTCTTTTTTTCTCTCCTGATAACCCACTGCTTTTTTAATGTGGTTCGGTCTGTCATCCACCCAAAAGCGGTCCGGCAGTTCCGTAAACACTGTTCTAACGTAGAAAGATCCACCTGTTTTCCATGAAGCGAAAAAATAAGATTTTGATATAACCCAGCTATCACCCGATATACAGCCATATCTTTCGGAACAAGCTTCTTCAGGCTTATTTCCGTCGGGAGGGCAGATCGCTCATAGCGCAGTAAAATGACATCCAGCATAGATTCCACTGTATGATGGCAGGTGTCTTCTGTGGAAGGCTCTATCAATGTATGCAGCATATGTGCGCCATACCGTATAAATGGATGCCCGACACTATCCAGAGTATAATGACTGAGAAACCCCAGTATATAATCATGTACCAAAGGATCTTTACTCTGCTTGTCATAATCGCGCATGGTTTCCAGCAGCTGGCACGGGGCGGATTCATGAAACCATGTTCCATATTTTTGCAGGCTTTCCCCCTTCTGCCAAGGAAAAAAACGGTGGCAGTAGAAAAAATCCGGCCCCTGCGCCCCCCATAAAAAAGCTGGTATGCCGGAGGGCTGCAACGCTATCCCTTCCGTTTTTTGTAACCGCTCTGCCAGCAAAAAATGAGACAATGCCGCCGGCATTTATAAACTCCCCCTTTATCATCCTTTTAGTCGCTGGATAGACGATGAAGATTTTCTGCAAAGCCTTTTATAAGGATCATTGCTGTAAGGACTTCGGTAATCAAAACCCGTTGTCTATCCCCTGGCGCATCGGGAATCAATTTCATCTGGGTATTGACCTCTGCAAGTTTTGCCGTTATATTTTTCTCCAATTCCTGGCCATTTCGTAACGTTTCTTGAGAAACAGACGGCAGGTCTTTCATAGAATCCACAAGATCCCAATAAGCTTTTTCAAGATTGGCATAATCTTCCGGAAGCAAATATGGACGTAACGATACCATACTATCCCCCAGATTCAATGCCAAAATAGCCATGTCCGGCCCTCGGTTTTCAGGCACCACCTCTTTTTCAACCGATTCCTTAGGAACTTCTGCCACCTTTTCTATACGGCGTATCGTAGTAATATTGTAGCAAAGGAACAGTGCAAAACCCAAGAAAAAAGCCCCGTGATATAGAAAAGGAAATGCAAATAAAAAAGCAACAAATGTCAACGCTACCGTATAGCCCCACAAAGCAAAGCTAGTAACCGCAAAAGAAATGGCAAAATTTCTGGAAACCTCCCGCATCAAGCTGCGATAAAACAGCATACTGATGGTGACCAATCCCCCAGATAAAAGCAGATAACTGATAGACCATGGAAAAAATACCGCCCTTGTAATAAAAAGAGCAACCATCATCCAAATGGTCAGTATATCCGCTAATACGACAGCCAGCCCTTTTAAAATAGATTGCTGTTTGCTATATTTCATATATCCACCCTCAAGCAGAGAACGATTACGCCTGCCGAGCCAATGCCTGTTCCAGAGCTTTGGCTAGTTGGTCCGGACAGGAAGTCTGCCGAAAACCGCAAGTGATCCCTTGAAAACGTTCGATCACATCCTGTGCCTTCATCCCTTTTACGATCGCACTCAGGCCTTTGGTATTTCCATTGCATCCGCCAGTAAATTCTACGCTCTGAATGATATCCCCATCCAAGTCCACTTTGATCTTTCGGGAACAAGTTCCCTTTGTCTGATATTCGTATGTCACTATTTTCCCTCTTTCCCTATTTTTAATTTCTTTTCTGTTTTTTATAAAACAGTGCTTCTACTTGTTCCTGAGAGGTTGTGAATGTTCCCACGGGATGAAATTTAGAAGAATACATGCCGTGGAAATCTGTTCCCCCCGTCATCACCAACCCATGTGTACGGGCAAACTCACTGAGCCGTTCTTGATCTCCCGGTCGGTTTCTCGGATGGCTTACTTCCACCCCATCTAGCCCCATACCGGCCAGCTCTTCCAATAAGTCATAGCTGTCATATTCCGCTGGATGCGCCAAAACAGCCAAGCCGCCGGCTTCATGAATCGTTTGGATGATTTCACGTACTTCGGGATATTCCACCTCGGCGTAAACTTTACCCTTTTTAGAATCAAACAGCTCCCGAAACAGATCGCCATAAATACTGTTGGCACAACCCGCATCCATCAGCGCATGCATCATATGCTGTTTATACAGGCTGGTGCTTCCCTTCGCCCATTTTAAAACCATTTTTTCTGTAATCGGATAGGAGGCTACTATTTTTTTCATCATCTCTTCGCCTGCCCTGGTCCGATTTTCCACAGTAGTTTTTAACAGGTCTTCCAAAACTTCCGGTCGGTCAAACAGATAACATAAATTATGCGCTTTCCTGCCTCTCTGATGGTCCAATGTAGATATTTCCACCCCAGGAATCACCAATATCTCTTTTTCTTTCCCATAAGATACCGCCTGTGAAACCCCAGCGATCGTATCATGGTCCGTAACCGCGATGGCTTTCAATCCCCTTTTACATGCCATATCGATCAAATCCTGCACAGCTACGGAACCATCGGATAACTGGGTGTGACAGTGCAAATCAGCAAACATATCTCTTCCCCCTCCTGCCTGGCCTACTTTCTTTCTTGCTGCTCTCATATATTTTAGGCACATAATCCTGTCTCATTATAGTAAAAAGGAATCAGAAAAACAACAGCAAAATTGCTCTCTTATCTTTTTTACCTCTTATTTTTAAATTTTCTCTAACAAACAATTTCTCAGTGATAAAACCTCAATATTCTTTCTTTTGTGATATATTTCCTATTTTAACGATGTTTTCCAAAAAATCAGTCTCCAAAAATATATGAGTACAGATTACAAAAAGATAAAACCCAAAACACATAAAAAGTCGCTCCCAAGGGAGCGACCCACAAGAAGTTCCATTATAATACATATCCACTGATCATTCGGCAGAGAGCCGCTACATCAACATTACCAGTGAACTCAAACTTTACTTTTCCCAATCCACTAAACCAAAGCTCTAATTCGCTGTCCAAATCAAGAACCCCAGCAGATTCTACTGAAAAAGTTTGAATCTTACTATAAGGAAGAGAAGTAAAATCCTTTTTCTTTCCTGTCAATCCTTGAACGTTGATCGCAATAATTCTTTTGTTTGTAAACACAATCCCATCGCGGATCCCTCTGAACGTTGCGACAACAGATTCTTGATCTGTGAATAAAGACTGAATCAAAGAAGTAAAATCAGTATCAGGAACCGGTTTAAGTTTTACAAAACTTGCATTTTGAAAATCAATCATAAATATCCCCTATTTAAAAACCATTGCAACATAAAAATGAATACTATCCTTTATGTTATTTTAACATAATCTATCTTTGAAATCAAATTCCAAAATATCTCTTAAATGCTGTAAAAATAAGAAAAAACTTTTCTTATCACTCAACAACAATTAATCAAAACAAAAAATCCAGCAACCCACATGGTTACTGGATTTTTTCTGGAGCGGATGACGAGGCTCGAACTCGCTACCTCCACCTTGGCAAGGTGGCGCTCTACCAGATGAGCTACATCCGCATTTGCTGAATGCGAGATCTATTATATAGTACCTTTTTATTTTTGTCAATAGATTTTATAAATTTATTCTTTCTTCCTTTTTTCTCATCTCGAGAAACTTATTAGCGATTGGAAAGAGTCTTTTCTTGCCCAAAAGCTCGTCTACTTTTCCTCTATCATCATATTTTCCAATTCTATTATTTTTTCGGCAGTTAATAGGAAAAGATGTAGAGGATTATCATTAAAATGGTTGCAATAGAGCCCATTCCCAAAATTGTCCAGATACAGACAGGGCTTCTTCTCTTTTTTACTGCCTTTTTCTTCATAGTGAACAGTCCCCCTTTGATCCATTTAACCGTTTCTTATATCTGAAACGATCTATTTATGGCAAAGGTCACTTTTCTTTTTTGATTTTTGATAAAAGTCTATTCAAGGCTTTTCATATTATGCTATACTTATTTTGTTTGAACACTGTGAATCCTTCTTTTTCGCCCCCACATTCCATCCTTTTCCCGGCGAAAAAGTACAACGAAAGATAGAAGGTTAATGATCCATGAGTTTTTCCATCAATTTGGGACAATGGAATTCTGTTTTTGCGGTTCCTTGTTCCCTGGTCGATCAACACATCAAATTAGCGGGTGCCGCACAGCTCAAAGTTCTTCTCTGGGTTCTCCGGCATGCCGGTGAGCCCTTCCAAACAGAAGATATTGCCTCTGCATTGAATATGCATCCCGCCGACGTCCATGATTCCATGCAAT
>CAKUYY010000029.1 GCA_934717555.1 uncultured Clostridium sp. | reverse complement strand
AATCTGCTGTGTCCCTATTAGGAACTCAACGACGACGTATTCCCCCACATTTTCAGAAAGGATTTTCTGGATGGAACCGCGCATTTCCTCAGAACTGAAATCAATAGGGGGCGGTGTCGTAAATTCCGGTGGATAGGAACCGTTCTGGCTCCTCAAATTGTCCATTCCATGTTCTTTTTGATAGTTCAGGCTATCCTGACGGTTATAATCCATAGCGACCACCCTTTTCTCTAAAATCATAAAAATTTTTTGTTTTTGGGGAAAGGTTAAGTATCCGCGTAAGCTTCTGTGGGATTATAAAAACAATGGTCTCCAATTCGGATAACAAATTGTCCCACATTGCTGGGAAAAAATTGCCGGCATGAAGGGGAAAAGGGATTAAAATACCAGAGTGCAACCCCCAGGTTGGTCAAGCGATTTCCCGCGATGGCCCAATTTGCGATATCATATTGTACCTGCTCCGGGCGCATGTTATAGATATTCTGCGCATTATAGCGCCCGCCCACCGTCTCCCGTACGCAGGTAAACTGTCCCGGCTGGTAAATAACCGCCCGTATAGAAGGTTCCAAACGCCCATATTCTCCATAGGTTATTTCCACCCGGTTCATAACCACACAGGCTACGGCTTTCATCCCATTTTCCCCTTCTCCTCCCGCCTCACATTGGATGATACGCGCCAGAAGCTCCAAGTCGGAAAAAGCCAAACACCATTCACCCCCTTTCTGCCTCATAAATTCCTTAACATATATGCAGGTGATCTATGCGGATATATCTTTCGGGTAAACAATCTTTTGATTTTGTTGGCAGAGTTTCTGATTTTTCCCCCTGCTGGATTTCAAAATAGCAAAAAAATTCCTTTCCTTCGGCCTCTGAAAGCCAAAAGAAAGGCGGAAATATTTAGTAAAATTTCTGCTCCTTATTCTACAAAATAAAACTACAATTGACTTTATGTATGCACTTTGATACAATATTCTAACAAATGTATCTATTTTGAGGCGTTCAGAAGTTACCCCTAGAGTACGGCGTAATGTCGTATGGTAGCTTTTCGGGCGCTTTTTTCATTAATTGGGGGAGAGATGCGGATGAAACAAAATATGACACAGGGAAACATCGTGAAAACACTAGTACTCTTTACTGTCCCCCTGATCTTAAGCGGAATGTTCCAGCAGCTCTTTAACTGGGTAGACGCCTTTATCGTTGGAAATGTGGAAGGGGAAAACGCCCTTGCGGGAATTGGGGCGACCACCTCCATCTATAATCTGTTTGTTACAGTAATTGTAGGGTTTACCTCCGGAATCTCTGTGCTCGTAGCCCAGCAATACGGGATGGGGGAAAAACGCAAAATCAAAAACACCCTCTCCTCCTTTTTACTGCTGCTCGGCGGGCTGTTCCTTTGCATCGCTGCGTTGGGTATCCTATTTACAAAACCACTTTTGACCTTGCTGGATACGCCCGGTAATATTTTTCCGGTCTCCCAATCGTATTTACAGATCCTCTTTATCGGCATTCCATTTCTTGCCGTTTATAATACTTATTCCGCCGTACTGAGAGGGTTGGGAGACAGCAAAGCGCCTTTTCTTTCTGTACTCGTCTGTTCGGGCGTCAATGTCATTTTAGATATCCTTTTTGTCGTTGTCCTTCGATATGGGGCCGCAGGCGCTTCGGCCGCAACCATTCTTTCCCAGTCCGTGATGACGGTATACATCATTTTGTACACGATGAAAAAATATCCAGCCTTACGGTTTCATCTTGGCAGAAAAGCGTTTGACAGGGCGGCTGTCTCCCAGGGGGCAAAATTCAGTCTTCCCCCCGCTGTACAATCGGGTACCGCTTCTGTGGGGAATCTCGTCTTACAGCGGTTTATGAATGGGTTTGGGGAACAGACAGTGGCCGCGATTACCACAGCTTACCGTGTGGATTCCCTGCTTATCCTCCCTATCGTAAATTTTGGTTCCGGGATCGCCACCATTGTGGCGCAGAACATCGGAGCTGAAAAACAGGAACGGGCTAAAAAAGTCCTGAAAACAGGCGCGGTGATGATCTCCGTTGTATCCCTGTTTCTCACCGCCGTGATCCTTTTCGCCGGAGGCACCCTCATCAAAATGTTCGGACTCACCGAGGAATCAGCGGCAATTGGGGAATCATTTTTCAGGACCATTGCGGTCTGTTATATTATCTATGGTCTGGCCATGGCGGTGCGCGGTTACCTGGAAGGGACAGGCGATATGTTATTTTCGGGGATTGCCGGGATTGCTGCTTTGGGGATCAGGATTGCGTCATCCTATCTGTTTGCCGCACAGTTTGGAAATATGGTGATCGGCTACGCAGAAGCTTTTTCTTGGATGGCTTTGCTCCTCATTTATGTGGCTCGGTTTTGGCAGAAACAAAAAATAGGCCGAAAGAATCCGGGTAAAATAAGCGGCAAGCACTAAATCTTTCCCTTATGGAGAGGCACGCACTATCGTTTCTGTCCCATAATATGAATCGTCCCCTTCCGTCTGGCTAAAAAGCTTCCTCCCTTTCAGTCCATTCAATCAAATAGAAAAGTTCTGGCTTCCTCCCAAATTTTTAAAACCTGGAAAAAGGTAACAAGATAACATTTTACACCAAAAAGCCTCTCTTGCGTTCCTACAAAAGAGGCTTTCGGTTTGCCTTACAAAAAACAGGGTTTTTGCTGCCATTTTAGATCGGTACACCGGAAAAGGCAAAATATTCCTTTTTTAATCTTTATGAATATTTTTTAAGCAACTGGGAAACCGCTTTTTCCAGCCCGTCCAGATCTTCCCCATTTGGATGGGCAAGAGCGCGGTCAAAGTTATCCAGCATAGGCTGCGCTTTCTGCGGGTCTGCTTGGGCCATCGCCTCGTACCGGGCCCGTACCGAGTGAGGCATTTTCCCCTGGCACAGGTAATATCCTAACAGGGTATTGCCTGAGGGCAGATTTTGCGCCATGCCTCCCCCAATCTGGGCAAAATAGGCAGGGGAACCTCCGAAACCGGCTGTACCGAAAAGATAGACCTGTTTCTTTTGCAGGCTAGCCAAAAACTGGATAACCTCGGGGCTGCATGTCCCCTTGTCTGTCCAGGAGCCCACAAAAAGGATATCCGCCTGCGCCGCTTGATCCGCAGGCGGCCCATAGTAAACCAACTCATCGGAAGAAAACATGGATTTTAAGCGCTGGGCCAACTGAGCGGTATTTCCGGTACGGCTGGAATAAACAATCGCATCCTTCATAAATGAGCCTTCTCTCTGTCCGCTTGGGCTTTCAACATAATAAAAATCTCCGGCGATACAAGATTTACTATACTACACTTGTGTAAAAAACACATCCGTGCAAATTGATTATAACAATAGGCTGGCCAAACCGCAACAGCCAAATAAGGCAGCAACAGGCAGGAAAAATTCACCGTCGGCCTTGTGCCACAAAATAGGTTCCCCTATCAAAGCGGACACAAAGCTATTAATCTCAAAATTCCAAACGTGGCTCTTGACGAAACGCAACGGCCTGCTTTGATACGAAATGCATATCCCCCGGTTTTTCCTGAAAAGGTACCGGAATCATGAAAAAGTTTCTACCCTGCAATAGCAATGACCGGTACACCAGCTCTCAGTGCGTAATCTATTGTATTTTTCGTCCCACCCTTTTCACTATGAAACACTGCGATAACTCTTGCTGCGTGGTTGACCATCCATTCGTTTCTGATCTGGAAACAAAGACAGCTATATCCCGTACAGATATACTTCACAAAGTCTGCTGCTTCCAGTATGGCTTGATACTGTATCTGCCACATTTGATCCCATTCCTTTTCAAATCCGTCATATGGGCAAGCACACATCAATTTTATGGGGTAACCTTTATCCCGTAAGCTCAATACGATTTGTGCAGCCCAGATATCGACACCTCTGGCCATTCCAGTAATAAAGACATGTAATCCATCGGCAATTGCCTGGATGATTTTTGTCTCGAGATCTTTTTTGATGGCTTTTTCGTTGCGAGTTAGCTTCTCCGGACGGTGGCCTGTAAAACATACCCGATGTGTTCTTTTTTCACTCTCTGTCATAGTGTTTTTCTCCGTGTAAATATTTCTCTCATTACATCATACTACATACCTATTTTAGTTTCAATTCATATGTATTTTGTTTCTCGCTTTGAAATTAGAATAGGTATGAGAAAGGTGATGATGCTATGGATACGCACGCTCGTCTCAAGCAGTTATTGCGAGAGCGTGGATGGACAGAGTACAAACTTTCAAAAGAGTGTGGTTTAGCACAGTCCACGATTGGTAATATTTTCCGACGAAACACGGTTCCTTCCGTCGCTACCCTTGAGACGATATGCAGAGGATTCGGCATCACTATGTCACAGTTCTTCGCAGACACCGATATGGTGGAACTGACCCCAGAGATGAAAGAATTGTTTGACGCCTGGATCTGCCTAACACCAAGCCAGAAACAAGCCGCACTGCAAATGCTCAAAGCCATGAGTCACGATAACGAATCATGAGAAGCCTTCGGGCTTCTTATTTTTTTGCTTACACTACGCAAAATAATTTCTGCGATGTGAAGAAAAATCTGATATAAAAACAATAACATGATAGAACCGCAAGAAATAATAGAATAAAATTGCTATTTTCTAAAGATGTTAAAATGCGTTGCTTGTGGCAACGGGCAGTTCCGTCTACAATAATGGTAACGATGGAAAGAAAGGAGGCTATTCCTAATGCTCAGCGAAAATATAAAAACAATCAGAAAATCAAAAGGGCTTTCGCAGCAAGAGCTCGCTGTTAAGCTGAACGTCGTGCGGCAAACAGTTTCTAAATGGGAGCAGGGGCTGTCAGTTCCCGACTCTGATATGTTAATCTCCATATCAAAAGTGCTTGAAACACCTGTAAGCACGCTGTTGGGAGAAACTGTTATGGAAACGGAAGCTGATAGCTTAAAAGCCATTTCCGAAAAATTAGAGGTGATAAACTTGCAACTGGCGCAAAGGAAAACCACGAGAAGGAAAACGATTCATTGGCTATTTATTTCATTATGTGCAATCATAGTAATAGTTTTTGCAGTTTTGGTACTATCAAATAGCCCTTATTTGGGTTGGGATTATAGTGACCCCGAAACCGCTGTTCTCGGAGTGGCATTTCACTCATTTGAATGGCTGTTTGTCAGAGTAGCGCCAATTATCCTTATTGGCGCAATCATTGGAATTTTCTTAACACGGAAGAAAGAATGAAACCATCCCGATTGTAGCACGGCGGTTTTATTTCCAAGGCTTTTTTACCCCCGGTAGAACCGGGGGGTAAAAAAGCCTAAAGGCAATAAAAAATACGGTACCCACAAAATGAGGCACGCATCTTATCTGCGGCGACTTGCCGCTGTATCGTTCAGATAAAACAAAATCAGCCCCAGCTAAAAATAGGTCTGTCCTTTTGGTGCAGACGAAAAGAACACGCACGGTTACTCCATAAGAACCCGTAACATAACAGTTACGGCATATGCGCGCTTGCATTCAGATAAGGGGGATCAATCCTCAAATTGGGCTTTGATCCGCTCATTTACCCGAGCATCCATCCCGTTCGGCAGCACCACTAAATCTTCTTCCAAAATAGGAAGTTCTGCAATATCATCTTTTTCACCATATTGCGGAAAGTTAACTAACCAGTATCCCTCCGCACGTTGTTCTAGACAAATCCAGCCCTGCATCCCTTTGTGCACACCGTCTTGTGTATACTTCTCTTTTTCAACCGTCACTTCAACACAATCCATCATTTTCATTTCATTTACCTCCATAAGGTGTCGTAAGTCTAAGGCTCCCATTTGGATAAACCATCCAACCAGATAAGAATGAAACCATTCTACCACCGTTTTTTCTGGGTATTTCAATCCGTACGCTGATTCGCTGTCCGTCTTTATTTAATTTTCCAAGCGTATACTCTCCTGCAATATACTTTTCAAGAGCCTGCTTTTCTATTTCGGCTTGCAGCCACCGTGCGTCATCAACTGTATAGCCCCAGGCTTTCAAAGGCCCTGTTCTTTCCATGTTTATAAACATTGTCAGGATCAAATAAGTAAGGATCAAGTTTACTGTATTCGCTGTATGTCGTTGCACGCATGAAAACTTCCGCGTAATCGATCGGGTCTAATGTACAGTGACAGAACCGATGATGCGTCCATACGGGCGACTTGCTTTCCAGAAACCAACACCCATCAAGCTTCAAACATTCATCACAATGAGTCTTGCCTTCCAAATGGTGTGTCCACTTGACCCAGCTTGGTGCGGCAGATTTCTCAATAACGAGTAAGGCTATCCATTGTTTGTTATAATTGCCGCTAACTCCTGGCGGATTATAATGGTCTGGCAAAGATTTAGATGCGGGCGATAACCTGTCATATTGCAAAACATAACCATATGTTTTCTTAGTGTACACCTGAACCATCTCCTGCTTCATGATAAGGAAAAATCCTTTCACAAACAGGGGAAAACAAGCAGAAGTTGTATCGGGCAATGCAACTTTTAGATAACTGTTTACAAAAAATTATAAAAACAAACCACAGAGAACTTAGAAACAGCCCCAGCAAAACAAAAAAGTTAGGTACAAACAGAGACAAAAGTGCATCTATTTTACCTAACCTTCATGTATCGACTGTTGCGAAATAGGGCGCGGGCAGCAATGCATAAAAAACTGTGGTACGCGGCATGTTCACTACAGGTGTGGGATTCCTCTGTAGAAAAGATAGCCTGCCATAAAACCTGTGTGAACGGATAAAATAAAAAACTGAGCCCGGAACGCGAATTGTGTCCAAGCTCATCCTAACGGGAAATGTTGACAAAAAAGATACCCGCCATAAGCGCGGGCAGAAAATTTAATAATAAAAAACCTGCGGTGCGCGACTTGCTCACCGCAGGTGTGGCCCGCCCGGAGGGATTCGAACCCCCGGCCTTCAGAATCGGAATCTGCTGCGATATCCAGCTTCGCTACGGGCGGATAAAAAGATTTTCTCCTTTTCGGAGCGAATCTATTATACCGTGTTTTGCAAGTCTTTTCAAGCTTTTCCCGCAACTTTTTTCTCCCGGATCGCGGCAAATGGATTTTTTATATCAAAAACAGCAAAAGAGCCGCCTTCTATTCTTCATAAATAAACGTATGAAGATCCCTTCTGGCCTTTTCCATATCTTCTATCACAAGCACATTCATAGGGGTATCCTTATAATAATAAGTGGCGTATCGGAAATTGTCATCCTGAGGAAGGCGGTATTCTACAATATCATATTTCATATATGCCATGGCGTTTGGCAGCATCTGCAACCGTTCCTCTTTGGTAAGATCTGTTGTAATCATAGGCATAATCTGTTCCAGGGAAGATGAAATCTGGGACAGGTTTGCAGAACGGAATTGTTTGATCACCGTACTTAATACCGTGCGGTGGCGCTGGGTCCGTCCAAAATCATCTCCTTTTAATTTCCGGGCCCTGGCATAATCCAACGCTACCTCGCCATTCATATGGCACGGACCCGGCTGGAATTCTGTGGTGAGCCGCAGCTGATTGAGATAATCGGCTTCGGCCTGCGTAAGGTCAATGGTAATCCCTCCCAACGTGTCAATAATCTGCGGAAACGTCTGGAAATCCACCACGGCGTATTTATCAATTTTAACCCCAAAATTCTTTTCTATTGTCTCAACGGACAGGCGCGGGCCTCCCAACAGATAAGCGGTATTGATACGGTACTCCCTTTTCCCAGGCACCATCACCCAAAGATCCCGCATGAAAGAGGTCATTTTTAGCTTCTGGTTTTTGGTATCAATAGAAAGCAATACCATCGCATCCGCGTTTCCATATTGTCCGCTGTCATTGGGGCGTTGGTCGGAACCATACAGCATAATATTCATCACATGGGAATCACTGGATAAGTTCTCTGCAAAACTCAGATCTCCTCCTTCTATCAAGTCCTCAGAAGGCTCTTCCTCCAGCTGAGAAATCTCTGTCTCGTCTAAAATTGGCATATCCTCCCGGGAAAAATGATTAGGAGCGGATATCAGGTGATTGACATAAGCAATTCCACCTCCCGCCAAGGCGCCTAAGAGTACCCCTACCACCGCCAACGTGACCCAAAGGCCAATTCTTTTCTTACGGGGCTTTTCGTTTTTCTCCTCCATAAGTTCCTCCTTGTTCCCGCTTTTTCTTTTCTGTGATCGGGTAAACAAACTGTATATACATCATAGCGTACCCAAATCGTATTCTGTCATACGTCATCGGAACAGGAGAAAGGAAAATAAAAAAAGAAGCTGTGGCCCAACATCCTACAGCTTCTTTATTTTTTATCCTACAATGATTTTTCCTTCCGGCAAGATCGTTTCCAAGCGGGAATTGTGCTGCATGGTCAAGGCCAGTAACAGGGAAATGGGGCCAACCCGGCCGATAAACATGGTGATAATCAGCGCTATTTTAGAAACGACTGTTAACCCTGGGGTAATACCAGCCGTCAGCCCCACTGTGCCGAAGGCGGAAACGGTTTCAAACAGGGCATCTAATGCCGAAACATTGTTAGAAGATTCCGCAATGGCAACCACTATGGTAGTCATGCATACCACTAAAACAGATAATACAACAATTGCAAGGGAACGATAGACGACTGTCCGGTCTACCCGGCGCTTTTTTAGCACGGTTTCATTTTTACCCCGCAAAACGCTGAGGACGGTGGCAAGGATCACCACAAAAGTTGTGGTTTTGATACCGCCGCCAGTGGAAGAGGGTGACGCGCCGATGAACATCAGAATAATAGTAAGCATCTTGGTGATATCCAGCTGCTGCCCTACATCAATAGAAGCAAAACCTGCGGTTCTGGCCGTAGTAGACTGGAAAAAGGAAGCATGCAGCTTCTGGAAAAAATTCATATCAGCCAACGTATTGTTATACTCAAATATCAGAAAAAGAACGGTACCCACAAGCAGCAAAGCCACGGTAGTCTTTAGTACCACAATGGTATGCAAGGCTAGATGCGGATGGTTTTCTATCTTCTTAAATTTTTTGTATCCCCAAGAATGGATATCCGTGATAACAAGGAAACCGATACCGCCGATAATAATCAGCAGCGCAATCGTGATACATACCAGAGGGTCATTGACAAAAAGCGTCAAACTGCTGTCCGGTTTGAGAAAACCCAAAATGTCAAACCCTGCGTTGCAATAGGCGGAGATCGAAAGGAAAACAGAAATCCAGATCCCCCGAAACCCAAAATTGGGAATAAACCGGATTGCCAGCAACAGGGCTCCCACAGCTTCACAGGAAAACGTCCAGATAAGAATGGTACGGATCAGCCTAGGCGTATCCATCATGCTGCCGCTGGTATATTCTCTTACGATCTGCATATCCCGCAGGCCTAATTTTCGTCTCATAAACAATGTAAACCCTGTGGTAAACGTCACCAATCCCAAACCGCCCAGTTGGATCAGGATCAAAATAATCCCTTGCCCAAAATAGGACCAATGGGTCCAGGTATCATAAACAACAAGGCCCGTCACGCAAGTGCTGGAGGTCGCGGTGAAAAAAGCGTCAATCAGCGGTGTCGGCTGGAAATCCCGGGACGAAAAGGGAAGCGTCAGCAATAGGCTCCCTATGATAATGATAATAAAAAAACTGGATACGATCAAACGGACTGGGGAAATATTCTTGAGCCGTTTGATCAAAGAAGGTTTTTCCTCCAACATTCATCAACCTCTTTACTGCCAGAATCAAAAATCTGGCCTAGCATCACATAAAGAAAATCTTTATCTGATTTCGATATTCTTTATGTCCTCTTAATGGGAAACAAAGTATTTTATAGGATACTGCATTCTTATCAAAAAATCAAGATATCCCTTCTCATAAGCTTTCCGTTTATTATCATGAAATCAAAATTCGTGAAAAAAAGAAAACCGACATCGTAGTACGACGCCGGCCCCGCTTACTTATCTTTATTTTTTCTTTCCAGTATCGCCCAGCAGGTTAAACCGGAACAATTTGCTTTCATCATTGGAATTTTCACAGACAATGTAAGCTTCTGCAATTTTTCCGCCCTCAATTAGCTGTGTCAGACCCACCAGCTGACACAATTTGCTCTTTAAATTCAAATGGTCGCCCTCACGGGTCACCAAATAAACATTGCCTTCGCAGCTATCCAATACAGACAAAAAAGAGGGTACATCTACATTATGCAATTCAATCATGGGACTCATAAAAAAATTCCTCCTTCAACGTGAATTTCCACGTATGTCATAGGGACTAAGGCAGTGCAAGCATAAAGCTTAGCAGATTTATTATATATCAGGAAAAGACTGCCTGTCAATGAACTTAACAAGGATTTCATAAAAAGAATACAGATTTTTTCTCTTAACTTTACTTTCCCTTCTTCCCAGTATAAAAAGGTCAAGACAATCTTTCATCCAAATCAATTCTGCCATCATGGATATGGATTACCCTGTTGCATTGGCGGGCTATCCCATTATCATGGGTAATTAAAATTACCGTGCGGCCCTCCTGGTTTAACTCCCGTAAAATATTGATCACCTCTTCCCCAGACTTGGAATCCAGGTTTCCCGTTGGTTCATCCGCAAAAATAATGGGCGGGCTGGCCGCGATCGCCCGCGCGATCGCCACCCTCTGCTGCTGCCCTCCGGACATTTCCGATGGACGGTGGCGCATCCTTTTTTTCAGCCCCACCCGTTCCAGGGATTGGTAAACCAATTTTTTTCGTTCCTTACGTTCCATTTTCCGGTAGATCAACGGAAGCTCTACGTTTTCTATGGCAGTCAATCCAGATATCAGGTTAAACCCCTGGAAAATAAAACCGATGCGGCGGTTCCGGATATCGGAAAGCCGGTTTTCGCTCATGGTAGAGACGTCCACACCGTCCAACAGGTACGTTCCAGAAGTGGGGATATCCAGGCATCCAAGCAGGTTCATCAATGTGGATTTTCCTGAACCGGACTGCCCGACGATGGACACAAATTCCCCGCTGTCAATCTGTAAGCTAACGCCGTCCAGCGCGTGTACCTCTGCCTCCCCTGTTTGATAAATTTTATAAATATCTTTTAACTCTATCAAGTGCTCCATGGGAATCCGCCCCTTCTCCGTCCAAAGTTCAAACATAGTATACCCAAAAGTAAAAGAACCATGACATTCCGCTTAGATTGCGATATAATAAAAATATCTCATTGGCAGATTCAAGCGGGGGAAAACTCCCACGTAACCTTTCTCTTTCTTATGGAACGGAAGAACCTAGACAAAAAAATGGTAGGAGGAAATTATATGCTGGATAAAAAATGGAAAAGTTTAAAAAGCGGCACGGATATCCGCGGTGTCGCCACAGAGGGTGTGGAGGGGCAGGAAGTCAATCTCACCGATGAAGCGGTAGAACGCATTGTGCGTGGTTTTGTTTTGTGGCTCATGGAAAAAACAGGAAAATCCAATCAGGAATTAACCGTATCGGTCGGAAGGGATTCCCGTATTTCCGGTCCCCGTATCCGTATGGTGGCACTGCGGGGATTGACGGAGGCCGGGTGCCAGGTGATCGACTGCGGCCTGGCGTCTACCCCGTCTATGTTTATGACTACGGCGGACCTAAACTGCGATGGCGCGGTACAAATCACTGCCAGCCATCATCCTTATTTCCGGAACGGCCTGAAATTTTTTACCCGGGACGGCGGATTGGAGGGCAGCGATATCGAACAGCTGCTGGCCTATGCCCAAAATGATCAAGCTCCAGAAACTGGCCGTGTAGGAAAGGTCAAGGTTGTTCCCTATATGAAACAGTACGCACAGCATCTGCGGGAAATGATCTGCAAAGGGGTACAGGCGGAAGATTACGAGCATCCTCTGGCTGGATTCCATATTGTAGTAGACGCCGGAAACGGCGTGGGTGGGTTTTATGCCCAAGGCGTGTTGCAGCTGTTGGGCGCCGATATCAGCGGCAGCCAATTTTTAAATCCCGACGGTATGTTCCCCAACCACATCCCCAATCCGGAAGATGAGGAAGCCATGCGCTCCATCTGTGAGGCTACGGTAAACGCCAAAGCTGATCTGGGCGTTATTTTTGATACCGACGTGGATCGCGGCGGCGCGGTGGATGCACAAGGCCGCGAGCTAAACCGCAACCGTCTGGTAGCGGTGGCCGCTGCGATCGCCCTGGAAGGGAATGAGGGCGGCACCATTGTCACCGATTCCATCACGTCCAGCGGCCTGAAAACCTTTATTGAAAATGATTTGGGCGGGGTACACCACCGTTTCCAGCGGGGATATAAAAATGTGATCAATGAAGCCCTTCGCCTGAACCGGGAAGGGGTCAACTGCCCGCTGGCGATTGAGACCTCCGGCCACGCCGCCCTGCGGGAAAATTATTTTCTGGATGACGGCGCTTACCTGGTAACCAAAATTATCATCAAAATGGCCCAGCTGAAAAAAGAAGGCAAAACATTAGAAGACCTGATCGCAACCCTCAGTGAACCCGTGGAAAGCCGAGAAATCCGCATGCCCATTTTAGAGGAAGACTTCCGAACCTGCGGGCAGGATCTTATTGGCCGGCTGGAACAATACGCGCAGTCTCAGCCTTCTTGGAACATCGCCCCTGACAACCGGGAAGGGATTCGGGTATCCTTTGATAAAGACCATGGGGACGGATGGTTTCTGCTGCGTTTGAGCGTACACGATCCTATTCTGCCCTTAAATATAGAAAGCGATAGCCATGGAGGCGTTCAAATCATTTTACAGGAGCTGTATACATTTTTAAAGGACGTCAAGGGGGTCGACATCTCCCCTGTGGAAAAGGCATTGGGCGAATAACTTCCTTTTCCCTCCCCTATCTTTCCCCCTTTTGGGACCTGTACGGTTCATGGCCCAATGTGTTTTCCGCCTAAGCCGTGGGCATACCGCAAGGTTCCCGCCTGTCTGATTCCTTCTCTGAGATATCTATGCATCCGGTTATCCTTTTTGCATAGTTTGCAACATTATTCTTCCACAATAAGAAAGGAAGATTTAGAATGGATTTCAAAAAAGATGCCTTAGAACCTATTATTCCCCAATCTCCCGCTAGTCAATCAGAAACACCATGGGAAAAGGGACCTCTTGTCAGCGCGCCAAAAGTCCGGAAAGTTTTTTTATTCTCCTTGTTGGCTTTGGGGATTGTTATTCTCTTTGTACAATTGGGGAAAAAATTTTTCCCTCAATATACAGGTCTTATTGCAGGGTCCGCCCTTCTGCTGCTGGCCATCCCTTTCCATCTTGCCGGACGGAAAAAATACGGTTTTTATCTGGTCAGCTTTTTCCTCACATCCGCCGCCAATGGGTGTATTGTTTCGGTCTATTACATCATATGCCGGGTTCCTATCCACATGGTTGAGATGATGCTCGCCTGTATCCCTGTGATAGCCATGATACTCATTGCGTGTATATTGGGAAATAGTTCTTTCCGATTTTCGTTGCCGTTGATCGTTGTCCTACAGGTTCTCCTATTGTTGGGGACAGGGTACCTATGGCTTGCTGTAAACCCTTCTATTTTCAGTTTCTCCTTTTTTGGATTGCTGATTTCCTGTTTTTATATTTCTATCCTGGCGAACTCAATGAAACATAGATACCGCAGTCTCTGGCGCGATATTTCCTATGGGGGATTCGGTATTTTTATCGTATTTTCCCTAGTGGTTTTGTTTGTTATCTCGGATGGGGATGGGCTCGACGGTTTTGAAATCCCATTGTTTGAAGGCGGCGTTTCCAAAAAGAAACAGAAAAAATAATAAAACCCTCTTTAAAAGCTGCGCTTTTCGAAGCGCAGCTTTTTTATATACTACAGCGTATGGAGAAGAATTTTCAAGCTTTCCCCTTCGTATATATGATTAAGCCCTTTTTATAAAAATTCTTGCATCTCATAAAAACAAGTAAATAATCATTATTTGTATTAAAAATAATTTATATAAAACTTAATTTTTATAAAAAATGATTGTTTTTTCTCTATTTCATTGTTATAATACAAGTGAACTATCGATTTCTGTTGTAAAATAGGGGATAGGATACCGATAGGGGACAATTTTAAAGGAGGGTAATTTTTTCGTATGGATTCAATGTACTTTGTGGCGCTGGGCTCTATTGCCGCTCTGGTTTTCGCCGGAGTCATGTTTGCCCGTGTTAAGAGGGAATCCCCCGGCACGGAAGAAATGGCCCGTATCTCAGGGGCTGTGAGTAAAGGCGCCACCGCTTATCTGAAACGGCAATATAAAGGGGTAGGCATTTTCTTTGCCGTAGTCTTTATTGTTCTATTAGCCATGGCGATCGCCGGGCTGTTAAGCTATTTCACCCCTTTCGCCTTTATTACAGGAGGATTTTTCAGCGGCCTTTCCGGTTTTATCGGAATGAAAACCGCAACCATGGCAAACTGCCGTACCGCCAACGCAGCCGGGAAAAGCTTAAACAGAGGCCTGCGGGTCGCTTTTTCCGCCGGAAGCGTAATGGGCTTTACCGTGGTGGGTCTTGGCCTGTTGGATCTGGCTTTCTGGTACTTTTTCCTACATTTCTGGTATACGACTGTCCAGCCAGTGGCCACCGAGGCGGATTTAATCGGTAATATCACCGCTAATATGCTTACCTTTGGTATGGGGGCCTCCTCTATGGCGCTGTTTGCCCGTGTGGGCGGCGGCATCTTTACCAAAGCCGCCGATGTAGGGGCCGACCTGGTAGGCAAGGTGGAAGCGGGGATTCCCGAAGACGATCCCCGCAACCCCGCTGTGATCGCGGATAACGTAGGCGACAATGTAGGCGATGTGGCCGGTATGGGGGCGGACCTGTATGAATCTTATGTAGGTTCCATTGTCTCTACCAGCGCCCTTGCGGTCGCGGCCGGGTTTGGCATGAATGGGGTTGGTGTCCCCATGCTGCTGGCCGCTATGGGTGTTATCTGCTCTATTTTAGGTACCTTCTTTATTAAAACCAAAGAGGGCGCCAGTCAGAAAAACCTGCTCACCGCTTTGCGCACAGGTACTTATATCAGCGCCATCCTGATCGCGATTATCTCCTTTTTTGTGGTGCGCTGGCTGTTACCCGATCATACAGGGGTATATTTCGCTATTCTCAGCGGGCTGGTGGCAGGCGTCGCCATTGGCGCTATCACGGAATATTATACATCTGATACCTATAAACCCACCCGCAGGCTATCCGCTTCCAGTAAAACAGGCAGCGCCACTGTTATCATCAGCGGCTTATCCCTGGGAATGCTTTCCACGGTAGCCCCAGTAGTGATTGTGGGAATTTCCGTGCTGGCGAGTTACTTCCTCAGCGGCGGGGCACAGGATTTCAACATGGGTCTTTATGGAGTAGGCGTATCCGCTGTGGGAATGCTCAGCACGCTGGGTATCACCCTTGCCACAGACGCTTATGGCCCCATTGCGGATAACGCGGGCGGTATTGCGGAAATGACCCATATGCCCCCGGAGGTTCGCCGGCGTACGGACGCCCTCGACAGTCTGGGCAACACTACCGCCGCCACCGGAAAAGGGTTCGCCATCGGTTCCGCGGCTATTACTGCTTTGGCGCTGATCGCCAGTTATATTGACAAGGTTCATCAAATTGACCCGGATTTTGTGATGGATCTGAGTATCACGAACCCCACGGTATTGATCGGATTATTCATTGGCGGCATGTTGCCCTTCCTGTTTGCCGCCCTCACCATGGACGCGGTAGGAAAAGCCGCGCAGAGCATTGTGGTGGAGGTACGCCGCCAATTTCAGCATATCAAAGGCCTGATGGAGGGAAAAGCCGAACCGGACTATGCCTCCTGTGTGGATATGTGTACCCGGAGCGCTCAAAAGCTCATGCTCGCGCCGGCCTTGATTGCGGTCATTACCCCTATTGTGGTTGGCTTGCTGCTGGGGGTCAATGGAGTGGCAGGCTTGCTGGCGGGTACCACTGTAACCGGATTTGTGCTGGCGGTCATGATGGCCAATTCCGGCGGGGCCTGGGATAACGCCAAAAAGTATATTGAAAGTGGAAACCACGGCGGAAAGGGCAGTGACTGTCATAAGGCGGCCGTTGTGGGAGATACCGTAGGGGACCCGTTCAAGGATACCAGCGGTCCTTCTATCAATATTCTGATCAAGCTCACCAGCATGGTTTCTATTGTATTCGCTGGATTAATTGTGGCGGTTCATTTACTGTAAGTTATAACTGGCAGGTTGTAAATAAAAAGGGATATTCTTATTTTCTACTTTTCCGATGTGAGGAGCGTCTTTAAAAGACGCTCCTTTTTGTTATTCTTCAATTGTATCTTGTTAAGTATGGCCTGTCAGAAAGATTTTTCTTGTTTTGGAGACTCCTAAATTTTTCCCTCAAAAATATCAACGAAAATTTTCTTTAATTATCTCTAATAGGGCTAGTAAATTTCTCAAAAAATCGAAAAAACCGCTTTTTTGACCCACTCCACGTTTCGTTGACTGATTCTAACAGCATGTACATTGCTTTTTCTCACGACCGCCATTATACTGAAGCTATCTTCTCATAGAGAAAGGAACATGTTTTATGGATGTCAAACAGACCGGCCGGCTTATCGCCGCCCGAAGGAAACAGAAAAACCTGACGCAGCAGGAATTGGCTGATGCGATAGGGGTCAGTAACCGGGCCGTATCCAAATGGGAAACCGGGGATTCACTTAGATAAAGATACCACACCATTCCCACGCTGACTTTTGCTCAACCGATACAGCCGGAGGGCTGGATAACA
>CAKUYY010000028.1 GCA_934717555.1 uncultured Clostridium sp. | reverse complement strand
GTGCTCAGCAGCCTAGCCGCCGCAATCCTAGGAACCCTGGGAGCAGTAGGCATGGCGGGCAGGCAGTTCCGTACCAAAGGGCTTTTGGAAAACGTATCCTTGGTCCCCATTATGATCCCGGAAATTATTCTGGGCATGGCTTACCTTACCGTTTTTACCATCTTTCAAATTCCCTTTGGGATGGTCACGATGGTAATCGCCCATACCACGTTCTGTGTCCCCTATATTTTCATCAATGTCAAGGCCCGGCTGACGGGGCTTGATCCTTCCATTGGGGAAGCAGCCCTGGATCTGGGGGCCAGCCGGAAGCGTATGTTCTTTGACATTACCCTGCCGCTGATCCTCCCCGCCGTGGCTTCCGGCATGCTGCTGGCTTTCGCCATGAGTATGGACGATGTAGTCATCAGCTTTTTTACCAATGGACCTGACACCAATACCCTTCCCCTTCAGATTTATTCCATGATGAAAATGGGGGTAACGCCGGAAATCAACGCTTTATGTACCCTGATGCTGGGCGCTGTTTTTCTCCTTGTCGCCCTTTTCCGCCTGTTTCGCGTCCGTCGCAAAACAGCTTAACTTCTCACTATAGGCAAGAAATTCCCGCTTCTGTCATCAAGAGGACGGGGTGGGCTTTCCAATAGATATATTCTATGAAAGTAAAAGAAAGGATGAATAAATATGAAAAGATTAAAAAGAGGAGCCAGTTTGATCCTTGCCCTCCTGTTATCAGTACTCCTGTTTACCGGCTGTGCTATGAACGGAGACTCTTCTCAAGGCCAAAACGCCGCGTCCTCCCCGGATTCTTCTTCCGAAGAAAAAGTGCTCAATATCTTTACTTGGGCCACCTACTTCCCTGATGATATCCTGGAAGAGTTTACCCAGCAGACAGGAATCAAAGTACAGTACAGCAATTTTGACAGCAATGAGGAAATGCTGATGAAACTACAGGCTTCCAATGGAAGCGATTATGACATTGTGCTGGCTAGCGATTACATCATCGATATGGCGCGCAAGCAGGATCTGATCGCAAAACTGGATAAAAGCCAAATTCCCAACTTTGAAAACATCAATCCGGATTTCCAAAGTAAATTTTACGATGAAACCAATGAATACACCATCCCCTATTCCGCCGGCGTACCGGTGCTGATTTACAACCCGGATTTGGTGACTGTCCCGATTGAGGGGTACGAAGACCTGTGGAATCCGGCGCTGAAGGATTCCGTGGTTTTGATGGACGACGCCCGTAATGTAGTGGGGCTTACCCTGAAAACTATGGGGGAAAGCCTGAATACCACAGACAGCGATCAATTGAACCAGGCCAAGGAAAAGCTAATGGAACTCAAACCCAATATCCTGGCTTTGGATTATAATACCTCTTATCAGAAAATTATCAACGGAGAAGCTTCCGTGGGATACATGTTCACTTCCCAAGCGGCCACTGCCCTGCTGGAAAATGAGAATTTGAAAGTGGTATATCCCAAAGAGGGAATTGGCTTTGGGATCGATTCCTGCTTTATCCCTGTCAATGCCCCCCATCCTTCCAATGCCCATGAATTTCTAAACTTTATCTTAGATCCAGAGCGCAGCGCCCATATTTCCGAGCAGACCCTTTATATCAATTGTAACCAGGCTGCCACCCCCTATGTGGAGCAGTCCAACCTGCCGGACAGTGTCAAAGAACAGGTACTCACTATTCCGGAAGATCTTTTGAAGGGCGCCGAATTTATTCAGGATATCGGAACTGACGCCAGCGAATTATACCAAAACATCTGGACAGAATTCAAACAAGGCTAATAAAAACGATGGTAATAAAAGGGCCGGCCCCGCGGATTTTCGCAGAGCCGGCTTTTCTCTCATGATCCCCAGACCGTGCACTATTTTCTGAAAAAAGAGGTTATTTATGCATCAAGAAATCCAAAGTTCCTTGCTCTCCCCCATGGTAGAGCCCCTGCTTCACTGGTATGAAGAACAAGCGCGTATACTTCCCTGGCGGGAACATCCAGACCCTTATCACGTATGGATCTCGGAAATCATGCTACAGCAAACCCGTGTGGAAGCAGTAAAACCCTATTATGAACGTTTCCTCCGCGCCTTGCCGGATATCCCCGCCCTAGCCCAAGCCGGCGAGGAACCGCTGATGAAATTGTGGGAAGGATTAGGATACTACAGCCGTGTGAGAAATCTCCAAAAAGCCGCGCGTATTATCGTAAAAGAATATGATGGGAGGCTCCCCGCCGATTTTTCCCTGCTTCAAAAGCTACCGGGCATCGGCCCTTATACCGCCGGGGCAATCGCCTCTATCGCCTACGGGATTCCCGCTCCCGCAGTAGACGGCAATGTCCTACGGGTGGTTTCCCGCCTGTGCGCTAGTAGAGCTGATATTTCAAATCCCAAAGTCAAAAAGATGGTAGAGCAGGCCATCCTGGAAATTCTGCCCCCTTCCCGGCCCGGGGATTTCAATCAGGCCCTGATGGAACTGGGGGCCATGGTCTGCCTGCCCAACGGCGTGGCCAAATGCGAGCGCTGCCCCTTGTCCTATCTCTGCCAGGCGTATCAGCAGGGGATTGTGATGGAACTTCCTGTGAAAACCCCGAAAAAGCCTAGAACCATCCAGCAAAAGACGGTCATCGTCCTCTTTTGCGAAAACCGGACCGCCCTGCGGAAACGCCCTTCTTCTGGACTTCTGGCCGGTATGTGGGAGCTACCTAATTTTGAAGGTATCCTTTCTAAAGAGGAAGTGATTTCTATTCTGGAATCACAGGGCGGGGAAATTTCTGCCCTATACTCCCTGCATCCTGCCAAACACATCTTTACTCATATAGAATGGCATATGACCGGTTACGCGGTTATCTTAAAACAAATGATAGAGAATGACGAGTGGGAATGGGTGGATCTTTTCCAGCTGCAGAACCAATACGCCCTCCCCGGGGCCTTTCAGGTTTACACACAATTCATCTGTAACGAACTATCAGAAGGTTCTCTTTCTCAGCAGGCAAACAAATGATAAAACCATCTGTTTTTATTTCCCCATATAGAAAAAGACGCGTTATACATCCTTGAAAGGATGTATAACGCGTCTTTCTTTTTTATTGTAAAGTGTCTACATTAATTTGATCGTATTGAGGTCCATACTCAATGGTTAAGCTCTCCTGAATATCGCTGTATTCCTTCTGAATCAGGAGTTGACGGTGCTGCGTGATCAAATTGTCTATATTTTCATTGATATAGTCCTCATCCAAGGGAAGGCGTTTGATGATATGATAGCCGGCTGTCGTCTCCACTATACCGCTGATCTCATTTTCCTGTAGTTGGGAGGCGGCGTCATAAAAGGGCTGCAGCATCATACCGTCGGTGAAATAATAGCCATCAGGGTTCTCCTCCATACCTGGATCTTCCCCGTATTCCTCCACCAGCGCGTCAAAATTCTCTCCAGCCTGGGCCTTTGCCAACGCCTCTTCCGCCTTCTGTTTCTGGGCCTCATCGTCGTCTGTCCCAGTTTTCAGCAGGATATGGGTGGCGTGAATATACTCATTATTTAAAATTTCCTTCATTTCATCTTCTGTAGTCAAATATTTCCCTGTGGTGCTGTTCATCAGCTCACTGGCTACTTTCTGTTGGAGGAGGGAGCTTGCCATCATCTGGCGGAACAGGTCTTTTGTCAGATACTGCTCTTTCAGCCCTTCCTGGAATTTCGCCTCGTCCCCTTCATAGTTCTGGTTCATGTAATAGTCCACCTGTGTATCCACATTTTTCTCATCTGTCTCATCCAGCGTTACCCCATAAGTATCCGCCATCTTCTGGTTCGCATAGTAACCCCGGATGTTATCCAAAACCGCGCCCTTAATGTCATCCTGTTCTTCCGCGTGGGTATCCCAATAGGAATCGTCCCCCTGATCTATCTGTTTTTTAATGCTGAGGTAAAAATAACGGTACAGGTCCAGTGGGACTTCCTTTCCATCTACTTTCATAACATAAGGTACTTCTACCTGTTGTCCATCCACAGTAATGGTTGTCGGCGCAGAGGCAGCAGCATCTGACCCCGGTACATTCTGCTGGCAACCTGACAACGCTGCTGTTCCTATAGCCACCGCCAAAAGCAAACTGGCAATTTTTCTAACATACTTCTTCATATAAATACTCCTATCTATGTACAGCCATCCTTTCATCTATTTGGAAAACAGCTGCAGATTCTTTTCTATCATATCACACTTGCTAATAGAAAAAAAGTAGCAAGCAAAAAAGAACTGATTTCCACGAAAAATAAGGAAAGCGAAAATCTTTTAGCCGTTGTTATGCTACCAGATCTTCGCTTTTCTCACTGTCCTTTGGAGATATGAATCACTAATATTTTTCTATATAAGTGAATATAAAATAAAAAAATAGGAGAGATTTATTTCTCTTCCCTCTCTTTCCCTTTCATGGATTGGAAAAACAAAATCATCAGTTTCTCCAATTGAGCGTATTCATATTCCGAACAAATTTCCAGTAAATGGACGACCAAGCTTGCATCCCTCTTTTTCTCCCCTTTGAGAATATAATCAGCAGATACATGTAAACAATCCGCTATTCTTGCGAGTGTATACATCGACATTCCTTTGGAACCATTTTCAATATCTACCAGAAATGTGTTGCTGATCCCCGCCATATCCGCGAAATCTTCCCTTTTGTATCCCTGATTTTCCCTTAAAGAGCGAATTCGTTCACCAATGATCAACCGATCCAAATTGCTTTTCTCCTGTCTGATAAAATCACCTTCTTTTATTAAATTAATAATTAGTATAATTCTTATCTTTCCATGCGCAAACAACTATAGGCGTTGCTATTTTTCAACTATAGTTGTATAATAATTTTATAAATTTCTACAAATCTACAAAGAAGAGGTGAAACAATGAAGGAATGCTCAGACAAGAAGATAGAGATTACATTTGCGAATCGTTTACGTCAAAGAAGGATCGATTTACATTTCACCCAGGCGGAAATGGCCAGGATGCTTGGAATCGAAAGATCTTCTTACACCTATTACGAAATGGGAAAAACACAGCCCAACTTAAAAACATTGAAGAAACTTAAAAAAATTTTGGATGTATCTCTGGATTATCTGATCGGAGACTAACGTGTGAAATCGGCAAAACATTCCTTCATCTCTCTACATCATATTTCTAAAAATAAAAAAGAAAGAACATCTCTTTTCCAAAACTCGGAAAAGATGAATGTTCTTTCTTTTTTGGGTGACACTATCGTTATAAACTATCAGATTTATTTTTCAATTAGGTGAAGTATATGGCAATATCCAAACAATATAGTGAATTTATATCACAAATCAAACAAAAGTTACGAGTGGAAGAAAGTTTCGACCTCATTTATCGGACCATACAAATCGCCGGACGTAGTGCCTGCCTATTTTTTATTGACGGCATGGTCAAAGATGAAGTGATGGAAAAAATAATGGAATTTTTTTATTCCGCTTCCGAAGAATCACTTGCTGATGCCCATGCGTTTTCCAAACAAAGCATCCCTTATGTAGAGGTGGACCTACTGGATGATTTGGATCTCATCGCTACCAGCGTATTGTCAGGTATCCTGATTTTGGTCGTGGATGGGTTCCAGCAGGCCATCTCTATCGATGTTCGGACCTATCCACAACGTTCCGTAGAGGAGCCAGATCAAGATAAAGTTTTACGGGGATCCCGGGACGGTTTTGTGGAAACTCTGGTCATGAATACCGCCCTAATTCGTCGCCGAATCCGTAACCCAGACTTAACAGTGAAAATTTTTTCCGTGGGAAGCCTGTCTAAAACCGATGTAGCGGTATGCTATATGAACAGCGTTGTAGATCATAAACTCCTAGATCGAATTACTAAAAAAATACAGTCAGTCCAAGTAGAAGCTCTCACCATGAATCAACAAAGCCTGGTAGAAGCCATTTATCCACGCCGCTGGTATAATCCCTTTCCAAAATTTAAATATAGCGAGCGTCCTGATTCCACGGCATCCTCTGTCTTGGAGGGAAATATCATTATACTGGTGGATAACTCTCCTTCTGCCATCATTATCCCCACCAGCATTTTTGATATCGTGGACGAAGCAGACGATTATTATTTTCCTCCCATCACAGGCACTTATCTTCGTCTGTCCCGTTATGTAGTCACTATCGCTACGCTTTTTCTTACCCCTCTCTGGCTATTGGCGCTACAAAATCCAAATTTTATTCCTCCTTTTCTTTCTTTTATTTTGATTGAAGACCCTATCAATATCCCTGTTTTCTGGCAATTGCTGATCCTGGAACTGGCCATTGATGGACTTCGTTTGGCTTCTATGAATACTCCCAGCGTTCTGTCCACTTCCCTATCTGTAATTGCAGGTATTGTGCTCAGCGATTTTGCCGTAAAATCCGGGTGGTTTTCTACAGAAACCATGCTCTACATGGCTTTTGTCGCTATAGCCAATTATTCTCAGCCTAGCTACGAACTGGGATATGCTCTCAAGTTTATGCGTATTCTTTTATTGATCCTTACCGTATTATTTAATGTGTGGGGCTTTGTGACAGGCTGTGTGATTATTTTTCTTATGATCGCTTTTAATCGGACTATTTCCGGAAAGAGCTATTTATATCCGCTAATCCCTTTCCATGCCAAAGAGTTTATGCGCCGTTTTTTCCGAGTGCGGATTCAAAAATCATAAAAAACAGAAAATATTTTGGGGTGGAAAACAAAAGATCTCTTGTTTTCCACCCCTATTTTTTAAGATTTTTCTTTGACAAACTAATTCGATTATAAATATATTTGTTTAATATCTATGTGTATTTTCTCTTTCTCTCGTTTTGACCTCCTATCTTCTTGTGGATTTTTTAGTGTCAGAATACTATCAAGCATACAAATATATAATTTAGCAATCTCTCTTCATGTATAATAATGGATAAGGGTTCCCCTGTTCATCCAATTCCGTTCTTTTATAAACTTCAAACCCCATATGCTCATAAAATCCTTTCGCAAAAGGGTTCTGTTCATTTACAGCGAGTTCATCTATTGAATAATTTTCAATACCATATTGCAGTAGTTGTTTTCCTATTCCCCGTCCTCTGCTTTCATTTGAAATAAATAACATTTCAAGCATTTTATCTGCCACGCCCATGAAGCCTACTGGATTTCTATTCTCATTTTCTATAACTACCAAAACAGGAACATCATTCAAGACTTGTGGAACATATTGTTTGATATTGTTTATCTCATCATCTGATAAAAACAAATGAGTTGCTTTAACCGAACTCTCCCATATATCCAATAAGCTTTCTATCAATATAGGATTTCGTTCTTTTACTTCAACTATTTTCAAATTATCTCTACCTCTCAAATTTCAATTTACTATTATTCCACGAGTCTTTCAGGCGAATGAAGCTTAGACGGTAAAATTCCGATTTTTTTATTGTTCCAGATAATCCGATCTATCTGAATACATACTGTAGAGCCCGTAATAGATTCCCTTCTTCTTCATCAGTTCCTGATGGCTGCCCTGTTCCGCAATGCCATTTTCCGTCAAGACTAAAATAGTATCCGCATTGCGGATGGTGGTCAATCTGTGGGCGATGGTAAACGTGGTACGTCCCCTGGCAAGTCTCTCCAGGGATTGCTGCACCAGTCTTTCGCTTTCATTGTCCAAGGCGGAAGTGGCTTCATCCAAAATCAGTACCGGCGGATTTTTTAGAAATACCCTGGCAATACTGATCCTCTGTTTTTGTCCGCCGGACAATTTTACACCGCGTTCCCCCACATAGGTATCATACCCATCGGACAGCTGCATGATAAACTCATGGGCTCCCGCCTGTTTCGCCGCGGCTACAACTTCTTCTCTGCTGGCGCCTGGACGGCCATACTCGATATTCTCATAAATAGAGCCGGAAAACAAGTACACTTCCTGTTGTACCACCCCAATATGGGAACGGAGGGAATGCAACTGAATATGCCGGATATCCTGGCCGTCCAGCAAGATACGTCCTTCTGTCGCCTCATAAAAACGGGGAATCAGACTGCACAGTGTTGTTTTCCCCCCTCCCGACGGCCCCACCAACGCAATACTTTCTCCAGGTTTGATATGAAGGTTAATATCAGAAAGCACATCGCTGTGCTCATCAGAATAACGGAAACTCACATGCTCAAACTGGATCTCCCCTTTTACATTGCCCAGTTCCTTTGCGTCCGGTTCGTCCTGGATCTCAATAGGTGCCCTCATAATTTCCATGAAACGCTCAATTCCCGTCATGCCCCGCTGGAACTGCTCTGTAAATTCTACAATCCTCCTGATAGAAGTCAAAAGCGTGGTGACATATAATAGATATGCCATCAGATCAGCGGGGGTAATCTGCCGATAAATCATGAATAATGCCCCGGCCACCACCACGGCAATATACATAATGCCGTCAAAGATTCGGGTGCTGCTCTGGAATCCCGCCATATAGCGGTAAGCGGTCTTTTTAATGCCAAGAAATCCGTCGTTTCCCTGTCGGAATTTCTCTTCTTCCCGTTCCTCGTTGGCAAAGGATTTCACCACACGAACCCCCAGCAGGCTGTCCTCTACCTGGGCGTTTACCTCTCCCAGCTGGTCCCGCTGTTTTTTAAACGCCCGGCGCATTTTCTTATTGAAAAAGATAGCAAAGAACAGCATCAGGGGAATCATGGAAAAAATGATGAGGGTCAGCCAGATATTAAAGTGCCCTAAAATAGCAAAGGAAGCCACGATTTTGATACCGGCGATAAAAAATTCCTCCGGACAGTGATGGGCGAATTCCGTCACGTCAAACAGGTCGCTGGTAACGCGGGCCATAATCTGGCCAATCTTAGCGTTATCATAATAGGAATGGGACAAGTTCTGTAAATGGGAAAAAAGGTCTTTCCTCATGTCCGTCTCTATCTTAGCGCCCATGACATGCCCAGTGTATGCCATAAAATAATTGGCCAAGGTGTCAATCACCCGTAGTACCAGATAAAAAGCACCCACTGAAAGAACCAGTTGTACCGTCAGGCTCTCCAGGTCGTTCATTCCCAAGTCCGTAATAAAACGTACAATCAGCGGAAACACCAATTCGCAAACAGTGGTAAAGGCAGCGCACAGCAAGTCCAGCACCAATACCACCCAATATTTCTTAAAATAAGGGAGAAAACTTTTCATCAACCCCAAATTATTGGCCTTATGGCCCGCCGCTTTCTGTCTCATAAATTCCTCCTGTACCAGATTCTTTTCCTTTTCAAATAGGTTCGAGCATCATACTATCCATATAATATTGCTGGAAATGCGGATTTTGGGACAGCTCCACCGTCTCCATCCGGTCCGCCAGCACCTCGCTTTCCTGCCGCAAAGTTTTGCTCTGTAACAACATACAGGCCCCCATACCCGCCGCATTTCCAAGCACTTTGGTCTTGTCCAGAAATGCCTGGGGGATCAATCCGATTTCCACCGCGCTTTGAATCTTAAGATAGCTTCCAAACCCTCCCGCCAAATAAAAAGTTCCGATCTCATCCGGCCGCAGACCCGCATGGGAAAGCAGGGTCCGTATTCCCGCGCAGATCGCCCCTTTTGCCAGCTGCACATTCCGGATATCCCGCTGAGTCAGCACAACCTGGCTATTCGGGAAACGGAACGCCGGGAAATCCTCCACTTCGCACAGACAAGAAGTCCATGCATGCCCGTCTTCCTGTATCGCCCCTGTATCATCCAAAATTCCGCTTTTTCTCAGGACGGCTATGGCGTCCAGTAATCCGGAACCGCACAATCCTATTGGCGTGTGGCCTCCAATGGTGGTATAAGAAAACCCTTTTTCCGAATAGGATACCATATCGATGGCCCCTGGCAGGGCAGGCATCCCCATCCGGATATTTCCCCCTTCCAGAGCCGGTCCGGCCGCTGTGGAACAGCAGATGAGCTTTCCATCCTTACAAAGGGCAATTTCCCCATTGGTCCCGATATCCAACAGCAAGGAAGGGCTTTTTTCCTCCAGCATCCCGCTTGCTATTATAGCTGTGGTGATATCCGCCCCCACAAAAGCGGAAGCGCATCGCGGAAGATAAGCATGTGCCGCCAGGAACTTCCGGAATCCCAGTGATTCTGCTGGTATCCGCTCCCCAAATTTTCTGGAAGCATGGAAAGGCGCGTGGGATAGCTCATCCGGATCTGTTCTGGTCAGTAAATACAGCATCGCGGTATTTGCCGTGATCACCATTTCTTGCAGGTTTTCCGCCTCTATATCTGTTTCCGAAAGCATGCCGAGGATCATTTCCTCCAGTTTTCGAACCATCACTGTAGAAAGGATTGCTTCCTCACCCGCCAGAGCCTGTTCCATCCGGGAAATCACATCTGCCCCCCATGGGCTTTGGGGGTTGGAATCGCTTGTCTGCGTCATCCGCTTTCCATCCGACAGCCGGTACAGATAGGCCGCCATGGTTGTGGTACCAATGTCCACCGCGGCTCCCCATCCCTGGGAACTCGGGTCTAGAACCACTTTCCTTTCTATCCCTTCCTCTTGAATCAACCCTCGTGTTTCCAGTTTCCTTTCATATTCCACCTGTACATCTCCCAGTACGCGGGTCATACAGGCCAACCGCATCCCCTGCTTTTTTTCCTCTTTCGACAGGAATCGGCTTTCCTCCTCCCGCATTTCGCTTAACTGCCCGCTTGCCTTGACCCGGCATTTTCCACAGATACCTTTTCCGGAGCAGGGCATTGTCAAAAAATATCCCTCCCGCTTCAATCCATCTGCGAGCCGTTCCCCCTCTTTACAGGAATAGCAATATATCTCATGACCATCATAAATGGTAACCTTCGCCATAGCGACACCTGCCTTTTTCCTTGAGATTCCATCGCCATACACTTAGAATCTCTTTTGATTCCTTTTACCATAACACATTCTCAAAAATATGAAAATGTCAAATTCCTGATATTCGTAAATTTTGTGAAAATAGTCTTTTTTCTCTTGTTTCTATCTTTTCATTTTCATCTCTTTGAGGTAAAATAAAAACAGTCATCTATGCTTGTTAGCACTCCATATTGGAAAAATTGATAGTAAGAAAGGGGATCTTTCCATGGACATGCAGGCAACCTATCAAAGATGGTGTTCTCTCGCTACGGAGGACACCGATTTGGTACAGGAATTAAAAGAAATTGAACACGATGCCGAGGGCGTCAAAGACCGTTTTTATCGGGAATTAGAATTTGGAACCGGCGGGCTTCGCGGCGTGATCGGCGCTGGCACCAACCGTCTGAATATCTATACCATCCGCCGCGCCACTCAAGGCTTAGCTAATTACTTATTAAAGCACAGCGACAACTTGAGCGCAGCCATCGCTTATGACAGCCGCATCAAATCCGACCGTTTCGCCAAAGAAGCCGCATCCGTGCTGGCCGCCAACGGCATCACCGCCCATATTTACCCGGAACTGATGCCCACACCCTCCCTCTCCTTCGCCGTGCGCGAGCTGAAATGCGCCGCGGGTATCTGTGTCACCGCCAGCCATAACCCCGCCAAATACAACGGCTATAAGGTGTACGGTTCCGACGGCTGCCAAATCACTCTGGAAATGGCGGACAAAATCCTCAATGCCATCAATGAAGTGGACGCGTTCGACGATGTGAAAACCATGGACTTCGACGAGGCCCTGAAAGCCGGAAAAATCCAGTATATCACCGACGAGGTGGTGGACAAGTTCCTCACCTGTGTTCAGGAACAGAGCATCAACCCCGGCGCCAAAGGCGATCTGAAAGTGGTTTATACGCCTTTAAACGGCACCGGTTTGCGGTGCGTCACCAGCATTCTGGACCGTATCGGGATCAAGGACGTCACCGTGGTTCCCGAACAGAAGATGCCCGACGGCCATTTCCCCACCTGCCCGTTCCCCAACCCGGAAATCCGGGAAGCCCTGCAAAAAGGTTTGGAACTGTGTGAAAAAGTGCATCCCGACCTGCTGCTGGCCACCGACCCGGACTGCGACCGCGTGGGTATCGCCGTCAATCAGAACGGGGAATACCAGCTTCTCACCGGCAATGAGGTCGGCGTGCTGCTGCTGGACTATATCGCCAAATGCCGCATCCAAAACGGCACCATGCCCAAAAACCCGGTAGCGGTCAAAACCATTGTGACCACCGATATGGCCAACCGTGTGGCTGAGAAATACGGCATTGAGCTGCGGGAAGTGCTCACCGGCTTTAAATTCATCGGAGAACAGATCGGTCTGCTGGAAAAAGAAGGCCAGCGTGACCGCTATATCTTCGGGTTCGAGGAAAGCTACGGCTACCTCAGCGGCGGCTATGTGCGGGATAAGGACGCCGTGGTGGCCAGCATGCTGATCTGCGAAATGGCCCTGTACTATAAAAATTTGGGCAAGACCCTGGTGGACGCCCTCAACGCCCTCTATGACGAGTTTGGTTATTATAAGAACCAGCTCACCGACTTTGCCTTTGAAGGCGCGGAAGGCATGAATAATATGAACCGGATCATGCAGTCCCTGCGGGATAACGCCCCCGAGAAGATCGGACCGTATACCGTGTGCGGCCACACTGATTATTTAGTCTCCGTGCGTGTGGACGGCAGCGAGAGCAAACCCGTCTCCCTGCCGAAATCCAATGTGCTGGAATACCGCCTGGACAACGGCGGAAAGATGATTATCCGTCCTTCCGGCACGGAACCCAAGATCAAGATTTACTTATCCGCCAAGGGCGCCGATATGGCCGAGGCCCAGAAGATCACCGATACCCTCAAGCAGTCCGCCAAGGAAATGCTGGGGCTGTAATAGCGTTCCCCATTGTCTGACAAAGGAGAGTAATATTTATGTATCCCATGAAATTAACCCCTCCCTGCAAGGATTACCTGTGGGGCGGCACCCGTCTGAAAACCGATTACGGCAAAGTGACCGACCTGGAAAAGGTGGCGGAAAGCTGGGAGCTTTCCTGCCATAAGGACGGCTGTTCCATCATCGCCAACGGCGAATTCGCCGGCATGACCCTGCCGGAATATATTGAGAAACAGGGCAAAGGTGTGCTGGGGGAGGACTGCAAGTCCTTTGAGTACTTCCCTATCCTGGTCAAGCTGATCGACGCCAAACAGAGCCTTTCCGTGCAGGTACATCCTAACAATGAGTACGCCATGCGCGTAGAGGGCGAATACGGCAAAACCGAAATGTGGTATATCGTGGACTGCGACCCGGGTGCCGAACTCCTTTATGGCTTTAAGGACCAGATCTCCAAAGAGGAATTCCGCAGACGCATTGAAGATAATACCTTATTGGAAGTCACCAACAGTGTGCCTGTGCACAAAGGGGATGTTTTCTTTATCGACGCGGGTACCCTGCACGCCATCGGCAAGGGTATCCTGATCGCCGAGATCCAGCAGAACTCCAATACCACCTACCGCATTTATGACTTTTGCCGCCTGGGAACCGACGGCAAACCCAGGGAGCTGCATATCGACAAGGCTGTGGACGTCACCCGCTTGGAGCCCCCCACCCGTTCCTGCAAACCCCAGGGAGAGCCCCAGCAGCATGACGGTTATTGCTCCACCCTGCTGGCCTCCTGCGAGTATTTCACCGTGACCCGCATGGATGTGGAAAAATCCGCTTCCTTAAACGCCGACAACAAGAGTTTCCATTCCCTGCTCTGCCTGGAAGGGGAAGCCACGGTAACATGCAACGGCCAGAACCTCTCCATGACGAAGGGCGAAAGCATTTTCCTGCCTGCTGGGACCGGGGCTTATACAGTTTCCGGAACCTGCCAATTCCTGTTCACCACCGTTTAAAGAGTTTTCTTATAAATCCTGGACAGTTGTTTTTTGGAAACAAGAAACATATCAATTTCACATGCTGAAAAGAAGAACCGGCGGACAACCACCCCGCCGGTTCTTTTTATATCCTTTTTTCTTTGCTCTTTTTTGCGATCCTATCCATTCCCGTTATTGTTTCCGCTTAGCCAGGATTCCCCAATCATGTAAGGGTTTCCTTCTCAGGCTTCTTTCACTCGCGGCCAAACAGGTAATCAAGGGATACGTTCAGCACCTTGGAAATCGCGTCGATTTCAATATCCGTGACGGCCCGCCTGCCATTTTCTATCCGGGAAACAGAACCCCGGCAGGTGTAAACCGCCAGCAGTTCCAGCCTTTCCGACAACTGCTTTTGGCTCAGTCCGGCGGCAATCCTCGCCTCTTTGATCCGTCCGCCGATGATATTTACATGCTCTGTATCAAGGATTCTTTTCATGGATAATCCCCTTATGTCTTGTATTAGGACATTACTTGTTACGATAGTAACACTGAGTGATACAAAAGTCTAGTATGGGGCTCAAATTCTCTATTGACAAAAAGAAATCAACGTACTTTGTAACGGATATGGAACTGAAAAGTGTTGGCCCAGATTTTAAACACGGACGAACTGCTGAACGACGATTGAGGATCTAAAAGGGGGGGCCGCCCAGCTAACGTGCGGCTCCTTGTCTTGTAAATTTTTTTTTCGACAGCGTCCCTCTTATCCCTGCACAAAAGAAAAATCTGTGGTTTGACAAGATTTCTCTGGAAAACTGTGTAAAAAATGGCCGGTTTGCTGTATAATACTATCATGTATGGAAATTGGCCCAGTGGGAAACACTGGTAAGAAAGGAATGGTTTTCTCATGTTATTTGGAGATCGTATTTTGGCATATAAAGACGAAATCTTTCGGGATATCAAGGAATTGGTGTCTATCCCCTCCTGCGCGGTACCGCAAAGCGGGGAATATCCCTGCGGGGAAGAGGCTGCCCGCGCTTTGCAGTGGATACTAAGCCGGGCCAAAGAAATGGGGCTGGAGACGGTCAATATAGACAATGCGGCCGGGCACGCCCAGTACGGGGAAGGCCCGGAAGTGGCGGCTGTGCTCACCCATGTGGACGTGGTGCCCGCCGGGGACAGCTGGAGCAGCGATCCCTTCTGCGCGGTAGAACGGGACGGCAAACTTTACGGCCGCGGCGTGGCTGACGATAAGGGAAGCGCCGTGGTAAGCCTGTATTGCCTGAAAGCCTTAAAAGACGCGGGCGTTATTGGGAAACGCCGCTTACGAGCGATTTTTGGCGCTGGAGAAGAATGCGGCATGAATGATATGTCCCGTTATTTCGCTTCCCAGGAATTACCGGTCATGGCGTTTACACCGGACGCGGAATATGGTATCTGCAACCGGGAAAAAGGGATTCTTCAAATCGAGGTCAGCGCCCCCACCCACGATGGCACCACCCTCACGGCTTTTCGCGCCGGTACGGTAGTCAACGCCGTTCCTGACAAGGCCAATGCCCTTTTGGACTGTACGGAGATGGAAGACCATCAATTACAGCGCTTAGCCGACGCCAAAGAGGGAAAATTTATTTTCCATTATACACTTGACGGTATGATGGTACAGTCTACAGGCGTTTCCAGCCATGCCATGGAACCGGAAAAAGGATTTAACGCCGCCACCCATTTGATCCGCTTACTGGCCTCTAATTTCGGCCATACCGTATTGGGAAGCCTGTGCGCCTTTATCGACGACGCCATTGACCTGGAAACAAACGGGCTTTCCTTAGGAATACGCCAAAGGGATAAAGAATCGGGCCCCCTCACTGTCAACGTCGGTGTGGTGGATATTGGTCCCAATCACGCCAAAGCCCTTTTGGATATCCGTTATCCGGTCACGGCGGACGGAGACAAAATTTTGCAGACCGTGGAGCGGCGCGCCCAGAGGGATGGCCTGTCTGTAAAAGTACTCAACCATAATAAGCCCCTGTATGTTCCAGAACATACCTCATTGATTATTCTGTTAAAAGACGCTTATCAAAGCGTCATTGGAAATCCCGCCAAGCTGTATGCCACAGGCGGCGGCACTTATGCCCGCCAGCTGCAAGGCAAAGGTGTGGCCTTCGGCCCGGTATTTGAAGGGCAGGATTTCCGCCTGCATCAATCGGATGAATATATCGATATGGAGTCGTTCCTCCTGCACGCCCAAATCTGTCTGGAAGCCATGTACCGGATGTTCACGGATGCAAACTAAACTATCCCTGAACCCTAAAAGGAGGAACTCTTTATGGAACCAGCACTCAAACACACCATTACTTTGGAAGATATTCAGAAAGACCCGCAGATTCATACCTATATTGAACAGGGAAATCGCATTTTAGGTGTCATCGGGTACACGGAACATGGATTTGCGCACGCCAAACGCTCTTCCAATTACGCCAGCTATATTTTAAAAAGCCTGGGCTATGACGACCGCACCTGTGAGTTGGCAGCCATTGCCGGGTATATGCACGATATCGGCAATGTGGTCAACCGTGTCGCCCACGCCCAGAGCGGCGCTTTGATGGCTTTTACCCTCCTCACCAATATGGGGATGGACCCCGCAGAAATCGCCCAAGTGGTTTCCGCCATCGGGAATCATGACGAAGGCACCGCCGCGGCGGTCAATCCCATCGCCGCGGCGCTCATCCTCTCGGATAAAGGGGACGTCCGTCGTACCCGTGTCCGTGATAAGGAACGGGTGGCGATTGATATCCACGACCGGGTCAATTACGCGGTGGAACAAGCTTCCCTGGACATCGACCCGGAAAACAAAACCGCTATTTTGGATATCACCATTGACACGGATATTTGCCCCGTGATGGATTACTTCGAGATTTTTTTAACCCGTATGGTCCTATGCCGCAGTGCGGCGCAGTATCTGGGGCTTTCCTTCGAGCTGGTCATCAACGGGGTCCGCCTTTTATAACTGGGACGATACTTGGATCTCCATAAGCTTAGCTTACCAATCAATCAGGAGGTGAGGCAGTGTTGTCTGCCGAAAAACAAATCAAACGGGAAGCCCTGAAACATTTGAGGGACAATAACTGGGGAAAAGCCATCGCGGTCACCGTTGCCCTGTTGTGTGTCCCCATTGTACAGTCCTTATGTAATGAGTTTGCCGCTTATCTCTTCCATGTCAACCTCACCCGGTTACCCTCATCGTGGTCGGATCTTTTTGAATGGATGCTGGACCGGGTGAGCAATTGGCCCTATTTTCTTTTCTGGGTTGTCAGCGCCCTCCTGTTCTGGGCCTTGACTTCTCCCCTTTCCCTAGGGGCTGTCCGTTGGAATCTGCACGCTTCTCAGGGAAAGTCACCCGCAGTACAAGAATTGTTCTATTATTTCTCCAGCCGTTCACTCTTTGTCCGTTCCCTGTCCTGTTCCTTTCAATTGCTTCTCCGGACTGCTCTGTGGGGTCTCGTCTGTTTTGCCCCTGGCATTATCCTGACGACGGTTTGCAGCATCCTGGGGAATGTGGCAAACAGCGGTATCCAGCAGATTCCTACCTGGGCGGTTGTGGGAATTTCCTTGTCTTCCCTTCTCTTCTTAGGCGGATGGATCTTATTTATTTTCCTGATGCTCCGCTATTTCGCTGCCCAAACCGCGGTGGCCGCTTTGGAAAGTAAACCGGTTCATACCTGTATCAAGCTTTCTATCCTGCGCATGAAAAAAAGGAAAGGTTCCGCCTTTGTTTTGATGCTTTCCTTCTTGGGTTGGGCGCTCTTATGTTTCTTTGTGATCCCCGCGCTGTTTGTCATCCCCTATTTCCGTATGAGTCGGGTAACCTGCGCCAAATGGATTTTGATTCAGGATATCCGGGAAGAATACGAATCCCTTCATACGGTTCCCGATTCTCCATCTGATTCCATAGAGGAATCTTGAAGTTTGTAATCAAGTAAAAAAGGGGCTGTGAAAAAAGAATAGTCCCCCAAAAAAGAAAGACCAAGAGTTTATAATGAACTCAAGGTCTTTCTTTCT
>CAKUYY010000027.1 GCA_934717555.1 uncultured Clostridium sp. | reverse complement strand
CACCGGTTTTGCTGGACAATGTGAAACCATCAGTGACCGTGTGTTGCGTCTTCATGTATTAGCCAATTCCGATTCCCAAGAGGATCAGGCGTTAAAACTCAAAGTACGAGATAAAGTGCTGGAATGTTCCGCCTATATGCTGGATGATGCCCAGGATCTCAATCAGGCGGAAGCCCTTACAGAACAGAATTTACAGGACATCCAAAAGGTAGCACAGGAAGAAGTATACAGGCAGGGATATGATTATCCGGTAAAAGTAGAACTTACCAATATGCATTTTAATACCCGCGTTTATGAAACGGTGACACTGCCGGCTGGGGAATATGACGCTTTGCGTGTCAGCATTGGGGAAGCGCAAGGGCATAATTGGTGGTGCGTGATGTTTCCGCCCATGTGCCTGCCGGCTGCGGAAGAGAGCAAAGAGCTCCAAGACGTTTTAGACCCCGCGCAAATGGAAATCGTAGAAGGGGGAAGTCAGTATGAGGTTAAGTTTAAGACGATAGAAGTGCTGGAAGATATCAAGAGTTGGTTTGGACAATAAAAATTTATTTTAGTACAAGGGATATCGATTGATAAAGTTTTGTCCTTTGAAGAATATTGTTTGTATGCTGTGCTTTTCAATAGGAGAGAGATCAGATAAATGGGCAATTGTGGGAGATCAGTAAATGAAGCGGAAGGGGCTATCTTACTCCCCGGTCTGCCATAGTAACGGTCAAAGAGATTCAAAAGTGGGAGGATAACTCCCACTTTTGCGCTCTTTTTTACATCTTTTTTCTGAAACCCAGAAAAAGAGCATGCACCGTAGCATGGATAAAATCAAAAGATATAATTTCTTATAGGAATGTTAACCGGAACTCTTCCAAACCACAGATGGCCTGATCTGTACGTCGCCTCTCTTCTTCCCCTGTAGGGGATACCTGGATATAGCTGATGACTTTCAGCTTATCCTGATCTCTCAGTGAAGAAAAATAACGTTTTGCTTTCTCGTTTTGATTCAACCGGTTCACAAAGGAGATCGGGACTTCATTTGGCTTTTGTTCAGGTCGGTTCATAGGGATACATCCTTTCTCAAGAATATTGCTATTTTAGTATATCCAGAAAACGGAATAAATTCCTTGCTAAAAATTTTTGCCGGACTGGTGTTTTTTGGGAAGATGTATCATAGGATAAGATACAGAATGAAAGGGAGGGAATCACCTTGTATTTAAAAAATAACCAGATTACTGTGCGGGAACTGCTCAGCGATCCCCAAGCCCGGCAATTGTTCCAAAAAGAATTTCCGCAATGGTCACACAGTCCGATGTTGCCTATGATGCAAAATATGACGCTGGAAGGTGTCCTTGGCCTTGCAAAAGCACATATCCCAGAACAAAAAATTAACCGTATTTTATGGGAATTGGAACGATTGTAATAAAAAATAAAGTGTTAGATTGCAATATTCTTGAGAAATAAGATATGCGTATTGTATGAAAAATATTTTAGTTTTGTAAGGAAAATGTAAAAAGATAGTCTGAAAGGCTTTTAGGGGACGTGTCAGTTGAAAATAGAAAAGAGGGATGGTATAGTAAAATACTGGAGGAGAGAAGATTGATACGGATTTTAATTGTAGAAGATGACGAACATATTGCGAAAATGATAACAGCAGCCCTGGAAATAGGAGGATATTATAGTTCCGTTTGCGACGACGGAATCAAGGCGATCCAGAGGCTCTCCACGGAAGTTTTTGACCTGATCCTGTTGGATGTTATGCTTCCTGGAATGGATGGCTTTACCATTATGGAAAAAATACGGGATCGGGATATCCCGGTCATTTTTCTTACTGCCATGCAGGAAGTAGCAGATAAGGTTAAAGGGCTTCGTTTAGGGGCAGAAGACTATATTGTAAAGCCTTTTGAAGCGGTGGAATTGTTGGCCCGGATAGAAGTGGTTTTGCGGCGCAGGAATCGCGGAAGGACGCAGTTGCAGTATAAGGATATTTCAGTTTCCATTCAGGAGCATATTGTTAAGCAAAAGGAAACATTTATAAATTTAACGCCAAAAGAGTTCGATTTGCTGGTGTTTTTTATGCAGAATGTGGATATCGCCCTCACGCGGGAACGTCTGTTATCTGCCGTTTGGGGATATGATTTTGTGGGAGAAACCCGTACTGTAGATATCCATGTGCGGCAGCTGCGGAAAAAGCTACACTTGGAAGGAAATTTAGTAACCATACCAAAACTGGGTTACCGGTTGGAAAAGCAGTAGGGGAAACGGCAGAATGAAATTATGGCAAAAAATCTTCATATGTACGCTGATCCTGGTGATCCTAGCGGTAGACGGTACGGCATTGCTCCTATTGTCCAGCCAGCATCAGCTTTTGGTGAACCGGGAGCGCTCCCGGGCGATGGATGAACACGCTTATTTTGCGGCTTCTGTCCGGGATAAGCTGGTATATACCCGATTGCAGACAGACGACCTTTTGCTGGATACAGAAGATGTAACAGCTACGATGCAGGAATACTTACGGGATAGTAATGTTAGCTTTTCTGGTATCTATGCCTATCGGGATGGGGAGGAAATCTGTTCCAGTGGGACGGTTCTTCGGCAGGAGGCTGGTGCGTTGGCGGAGTATGCCGCAAAACAAAGCAGCATAGAACAGAACTGTGTCCAGATTATCGAGCAGGGAGGCCGCCAGAATGTTTTGGCGGCTTCTACTATCCTGCTGGAAGGCTGGTATTATCAGATTGTGACGGTCTCCGATATTACGCAGGTGTTCCAGATGGAAAAAGAACAGATTCAATATGTCCAATGGCTCAGCGTGGCGTGCGCGGCTATGATAGCCGGTATTTTGCTATTGGTGGTATGGACCCTGTTACGCCCGCTGAGAAAAATTAATGAAGGAACCTGGGAGATCGCACAGGGCAACTATCAAAAACGACTGCGTGTCCGAGGATATAACGAACTTTCAGAATTAGCCGACAACATGAACCGTATGGCCGAGGCGGTAGAACAGAACGTCCACCAGCTGGAACAGGTGGCGGAAGACCGCAAAACCTTTATCGCCAACCTGGCCCATGAAATGAAAACACCGCTGACCTCTATCCTGGGTTTTGCCGATATCCTCCGGGTAAAACGAATGGTCAGTAACGAGGAACGCCAGGATTACGCCAATGTGATCGTACAGGAAACCAGGCGGCTGCGGGCCCTTTCCGGAAAGTTGATGGAGCTCATCACCATGGGTTCCACCAAACTGGATTTTGTAGAGGTCTCTCTATCGGACTTTTTCCGGGAAGTGGAGTACAGTTTATCCCCACTAATTGCGGGAAGAGGATTAAAACTTATTGTAGCTTCTGTCCCTGGAACAGTACGGGTAGATCAGGAGCTGATGAAATCCCTCCTTTATAATCTGGTGGATAACGCGGCAAAGGCATCTCCAGCGGGAAAAACCATTGAACTCCGCAGTTTTTATCGGGAGGACAAGCGGTTGGTATTTTCCGTCAAGGATGAAGGAATGGGAATCCCCCAAAAGGAATTGGACCAGATTGTCAAACCATTTTATATGCTGGACAAATCCCGTTCCAGAAAAGCGGGAGGGGCAGGACTGGGCCTGCCTTTATGTGTGGAGATCGCCCAATTGCACGGGGCGGTGTTATCCATTCAAAGCACGGTAGGGAAAGGGACCTTGGTAACAGTGACGTTTGAGGAGGGAGATTTTTGAACAAAAAAAGAAGGGCGGTTCAAGTTGCCTTTTTGATAGGGATTACCATAGGTGTGATCGCCTTGGGATACTTTTCTGCGGGACAGATTATCAATCTTCTGCCTTCTTACGAAGGCGAAGTGGTTTCTATGGAGGATAAGGAAATTTCACAGAGGCTGTATGGAGAAAATGACCAGATCACGCTGCCGCCATGGATCTATTATGATCCCGAGAAGCAGCAGCCTTTAGGAGGTTATCAAAAAGAGATTTTATGGAAAGCTGGTTTTAATAAAACTGTAAACTGGATGTTTTGTCCAGGCGCGCGTGCGCAGATTGGCTTTAATGCGGGAACGACCGCTGAACAAGGGATGAAAGAAAAGGATGGGGAATATTTTCACCCATTTGATTCTACCGTTTTTTTAAAGGGAATGGAGGCGCAGAAGGAATCTACAGGAGAATGGTACCAGGTTGATTGCGCGGTAGCGGCCGGCTCGTTTGTTTACTATCACCAACGTCCCGTCAATCGGCAAAGAACACACCGGGAAAAAATGGAGCAGGCTTACCGTGCGTTCAGTCAATATATAGAAGATGAAAAAACAGGGGAGATTTATCATAGGAGAGAGGAGGGTATGACAGGGGAACTGTTTATCGGTTACTTAAAGCAGATCAATACCGCGACAGCCATGTTTGGCTGTCAACAGGACAGCTGGGCCTACTCCAGGTTTACGGAAGGGATGACTTTTGGAAGGATAGAAACGGGTTACCAAATTGTGGATTTTGATTATGATCAGGTTATGCAGTTTTCTTTTAAAGATGTGACCGATATTTATATGACAGATCAGGAATTGATTATGGAACTGGGGGTATCGATCAGTCGGTATCATTACGATATAAAGTCTCAGATGGTATTGTTTTTTGATCCTATGGAGTGGAATTTCTGTGGGTTTAGTTTTCAGGGGGATTGGGTAAAAATAGAAGAAAGTTTAAGGTGAATTTTAATCACGTATTTCTACAAAAGAATGGAAAAATAAAATGTTTTCCTCTATAAATTAGTGTTATTTTACATTTTTATAACATTACTTTGTTTTCTTTTTTACTGTTTTTGTGGTATAATAAAATTAATGTATGATAGAAAACCATAGGGAGAATAAAAATGAAACAAAGAAAAAAACATTTTAGGAAAAGACGGCTGACGCCATATATTATCCTTGCTGTCACGATTGTTTTTCTCGGTACGCTTTCCTTTATATTTTTAAAAGATACTATAGTAATACCTGTGGGCAGTAGTACGCCAAACGCGAAACAAGCGGGTTCCTCTCAGGAAGAGCGGGCTGTGCAGCAGGCACTAGCAAAGCCAGCCCCTACGCAGATCCAGCAGCAAAATGGGGTCGTTTCTGTTGACAAGCTGATTTTGGATGTACCGTATATCAGCCAGGAAGCAGAATATCCTTCTGGATGTGAGATGGTAAGTTCCACCATGTTGTTGCAGTATTACGGTTATTCGGTCACAATAGAGGAATTGATTGATGATTATTTAGACAAAGAAGATTTTTACCGGGAGGACGGGATTCTCTACGGCGCAGATCCATATAAAGCCTTTGCCGGGGATCCCCGAGACTCCTGGAGCTGCGGATGTTATGCCCCAGTGGTGGAAAAAACTTTAAATCGCGTTTTATCAGGAAAACAAAAGGCGGTGGATACCACAGGAACTTCTCTTGAGGATTTGGAAAAGTATATCGATACCCAGGATCCTGTACTGGTGTGGGCCAGCATCAATATGGAACCTACCTGTCCAGGAAATGAATGGATTGCGGTAGATAGTGGCAGGACCGTCCGATGGGTTTCTCCGGAACATTGTATGGTTTTGGTTGGATACGATGAGAATAAATACTATTTTAATGACCCTTATGAGAGCAACGGGTTGGTTTCCTATTCTAAAAGCCTCGTGGAAAAACGGTTTCAAGAGCTAGGCTGTCAATCTGTAGTAATCCAATCAAATCTTTGAAAAATGTGATGAACACACAACTTTTCCGCCTGATTTTTATGAAAATCGGGCGGTATTTATTTCCTACATCATATTTGAGAAAACACATTTCAATTTACACAAAATCAAGGGGAAAAAAGGCGAAAGAATATACTGGATTATTTCTATCGATGTGATATACTATAAAAAGAAAATAAAGGACAGAGTAGTGTTGTTTGACAGGAAAGGCAGATGACAAAACAATGGTATCAACAGATATTTCGGTAATCATCCCTATGCGGGATTTGGAACAGGAGATAGCGGGAATTGTACGCAGTATCGCAGATCAGGTTGCCGATTTACAGGTGGAGTATATCATTGTTGATATGGGATCCACGGACCATGGGGTACTGGAAGCCCTTTCTGTTATCAAGGAATCAAAATTACGGGGATATGTGGTGCAAAATGGTAATGGTACCATTGGAGCCGCTTTTAATACGGGGATCTATAAGGCAGCAGGGGAATACATCACATTTCTGTTTCCCAGGCGATTATATCGGGACTTTATCGCTGGTTATTATCAGGATGCCCGCAGGACGGACGCGGATATAGTGTTTGGTATCCCCAGCGGGGAACATTTTTTCTGCGGGACAGGACCGGCAAAAATTTGTGAGGGAAGCGAGGTCGCTCAGAAATTATTGCGTTCCTCTTATGGAATTGATATTGGCGCGGTTTTATTGCGGCGAAATTTTCTGCTGGAAAACCGTATTCTGTTTACAGAAGGATGTGCTTATGGATACGCGGAAGAATTTATTCTTCGGGCGCTTCTTTATACCAGCCGTGCAGTAGAATCTCCCACCCCCGTGATACGGGACAAAATCTATCAGGTGAAAGGTTCTAATGTGAAACCAATAGGAGTACAGTGCTTTGAACGGATTGAAGCGCTTAAAAGAGTGTATAGTGTTATACAAACAAGATATGGGAAAGATCATAAATTGGCCACTTGTTTTTTGCAGGAAAAAATGCCTGATGCCATTTTATCTTGTATAGATAGCCTTTTGGATGAGGGAACGGGATATAATGCTATCCGCGGTATGCTGCGCTTGAAGGGATATGAAAAGTTTTTGATAGCGGGGAAATATTCCGGCCACCGGTTGCGTAAAGCTATCGTTACCTGGAAAATGATTCCCTGGATGTACAAAAGTAGAAATAAAGGATAAGAAAAGGATCAAAAGTACCCCCATCTGTTTGAGAGGGGGTACTCTTATGCTTTGATAAAATGAAAATCACAACAGGTCGATCCACCGCCCAGTGTTCCACTACGTTGAAATATGATTTTGGGAAGAAGTTCTGAAAAAGAAATATTGTCGTTTTCGCAGTACACGCAGCAAAGTTCCGGACATTCATATAAATTTGTTATATCCCAATCAATACAGCGATGCAGATTGAAATGAATTTCTTGCCCATCACAGCGTATTCACTCGGTATCCCAGCCTTCCTCGGGAAAATTTTTCCGCATATGCTTTTTTCCGCCCATTCGATACATCATATAAGAGAAGGACATTTTGGCAAGTTTGTGCATTTCCTCTTTTTTTCACACAAGACGCTTTATGGGTTTCTTTTTTTACATAGGCAAGCGCTGTTTCCCTGTCATATCCTTCTGAGAGCAGGACTTTGCAGTAGGCCATAGGAGGAAAAAGTTTCTTTTGTAGATGTTCACGGACCACCTCACTGTTTCTATCATCCATACGAAGGATCAGTTACTGGTAAATTTGTTCAGCGGCTTGATACAATTTTTCCCCCAGTTCTGGACCAAACTCTATGCTACAGTCTTCCCGCAGAAAAGGAAGTGTGGTTTCATGGATTCTCATGTCTGTCTACCTCCGCGATTTTTTGAAACACTTCATTTGCGTGACGTTCCAGGACATCGGATTTCGTCACAGAGATCCCCCTCTTTTCGTCTCCCAGAACATCAAGGTATCGCCAGCCTTGATTTGAAAGACATCCCTGGCCTCTTTGGGAATGATAATCTATCCGCATTCGCTAACCTTAATGGATAATGACCTTTTGGAATTTTCATAATGATAAATTCCTTTTAAAAACCAGATATAGAAATATTAATATCTTATTTCACGCTTATATGCTTTATCATTACAAATGGTTTCCTTCTTTTTTTGATTGGTTCTTGAACAAAAGGAATGGGTATGATAAAATAATACAATATTAGTCCAATTTTATGTGTCCGGCGAATTTTGTCGGACGCTTTTGGCTGCAAGTGAGAGAGGTAGGAGGTTTATCGGTTTGACCGAATTTGAATTTCTGCAAAATGGCTTGCAAGACCAGCAGCCTTATATACAAATGGTACAGTCCATCATGGAAGTACGCGCCCGGGGGCCTCAGCCTTTGGCTTTTGTCCATACTTATGGATGCCAGCAGAATGTTTCCGATGGGGAAAAGATCAAGGGGATGCTCCAACAGATGGGATACGGGTTTACCGACCAGCAGGAAGATGCCGACCTGATCCTGTTTAATACCTGTGCTGTACGGGAACATGCGGAGGACCGTGTGTTTGGCAATGTTGGGGCTTTGAAAAATATCAAACGCCGTCATCCTTCCATGCTGATCGCTTTATGCGGCTGTATGATGGAGCAGGAACATGTGGCGGAAAAAATCCGGAAAAGTTTTCCGTTTGTCAATTTGGTATTCGGGACACATTCCCTGCACCGTTTTCCCCAGCTGCTTTATGAAGCGTTGTTTACAGGAAAACGCGTGATAGAGCGAGGTGTGGATGACCGCAAAGTTGTGGAAGGGATTCCTGTGCGCAGGGATGGGGATATCAAAGCTTGGCTCCCTATTATGTACGGTTGTGATAATTTCTGTTCCTATTGTGTGGTTCCCCATGTCCGGGGCAGAGAGCGCAGCCGGCAGCCAGAGGCCGTGCTGCAAGAAGCTAGGCAGATTATCTCAGCGGGATATAAAGATATCACTTTATTGGGACAGAACGTAAATTCCTATGGAAAAAATCTGGAACATCCGGTATCTTTTGCCCAGTTACTGCGTCAGATTGATGAGATTCCCGGAGAGTATTGGCTTCGGTTTATGACATCCCACCCGAAAGACGCAACCAAAGAAATGATCGATATGATGGCCAAGGGAAAACATATCTGCCATCATTTGCATTTGCCTTTCCAATCGGGAAGCAACCGTGTGCTCAAGGCGATGAACCGTAAATATACCCGGGAGGCTTATTTGGAGATGATCGCTTATGCCAAGAGCAAAATGCCGGATTTGTCCTTGACTAGCGATGTCATTGTGGGGTTCCCTGGGGAAACCTATGAGGAATTCCAGGAAACGCTCTCCTTAATTCGAGAGGTAGAGTTCACCTCTTTGTATACATTTATTTTCTCTCCCCGGGTGGGAACGCCGGCGGCCAAAATGGAGGATCCGGTTTCCTATCAAGAAAAGACAGTTTGGTTCAGCGAGCTGCTGAAAGTACAGGAGGAAATCGCAGCGAAACGATGCGCGTCCTTAGTAGGACGGACCGAGACGGTATTGGTGGAAGAAAAAGCGGGACACGAAGGGGAATTATCTGGCCGGACCCAGGGAAATATTATTGTAGAGTTCCCCGGGGACGCTTCTTTGATCGGCTCCTTCGCCCAGGTTCGCATTACTCAGGCCAGGAATTGGATTTTAAAGGGAGAATTGGTTGCTCCAGTGCAATAATTAATTGCTAAAATATAAAAATACATGTTTCTATAGGAGGAAATGAGAATGGATATTATTGAATTGGCTAGACAGATCGGCAAAGAAATTCAGAAGGACGAGCGGTATCTCAATCTACAGAAAGCGGAGAAGACCAGTGACGCCGACGAGCAGCTGCAGCAGCTCATCGGGGAATTTAACCTCAAGCGTATGGCTATCAACAATGAAGCGCAAAAAGAAGACCGCGATGAAGATAAATTACAAAAATTCAATCTGGAGCTGAGAGATTGTTATTCTTCCATTATGGAAAATCCCAATATGATCGCTTACCAGATGGCGAAACAGGAGATGGATACTCTGCTCAAGAGAGTTAACGCCATCATTATGCAGAGCGCAGAGGGAGAAGATCCAGAAACCACGGATTATGTGGAATCCTGCGGAGGAGACTGCGGCAGCTGCGGCGGCTGCCATTAATCAAGAATGCAGCAGGGTGCGGAGCGTGGCTCCGCCCTTGTTTGTTTTGGGGAAGTTTTTTTGTTCTGAAAAAGAAGAATAGGAAACGATCAGAATGGTAGGAATTGACACAAAGATCAAGCCGATAAGGGAGCGATAGTACATATGGCGCAGTTGTCCCCCATGATGCAACAATATTTAAAAATAAAAGAGCAGTACCCCAATACCATCCTGTTTTTTCGTTTAGGCGATTTTTATGAGATGTTTTTTGAGGACGCGAAAACAGCGTCTAAGGAATTGGAGCTGACCTTAACAGGACGGGACTGCGGGCAGGAGGAACGGGCCCCGATGTGCGGGGTGCCGTATCACAGCAGTGAGAGCTACATTGCCCGCCTGGTATCCAAAGGATATAAAGTGGCCATTTGTGAGCAGATGGAAGACCCCGCCACGGCGAAGGGGATTGTTAAGCGGGATATCATCCGCGTTATCACCCCGGGAACCGTGATGGAGGGGAGCATGCTGGATGAAACCAAAAATAATTTTATCTGTTCTCTGTTTGTCCGGAACCGGAAAGCGGGCGTTTGTTTTTGCGACGTCTCCACAGGGGAATTGTACGCTACCCAGATGGAGGAAAAAGACCTGGAGTCCAGCGTCAAGAATGAGTTAGGCCGTTTTATGCCCAAAGAAATCTTGATAGGCGGCGACGCTGTCAAAATGAAAAGCCTGCCGGACTTTATCAAGGACCGGCTGTCCACAGCCAGCGTAGAGATGCTGGAGGATAGCCGGTACGAATATGACCTTTGTGAGGAAACCTTGCTCAAACAATTTGAGAAGCAGTCGGTAGAACAGCTGGGCCTGGACGGAAAAGAGGAGACCGTTTGCTGTCTGGGGGCGCTGCTTTCCTATCTTCAGGAGACACAGCGTACGGGTTTAGAGCGCATGAACCTGATCGATGTGTATAGCGGGGCTCAGTTTATGCAGCTGGATCTCAATACCCGCCGTAACTTAGAGCTTTTGGAAACTATGCGGAGCAAGGAAAAGAAAGGTTCCCTGCTCTGGGTATTGGATCAGACAAAGACCGCTATGGGAAAACGCCTGATCCGCACATGGATGGAACAGCCCCTGGTAAGTTGCGCCCAGATCATCCGGCGGCAGAATGCGGTGGAAGAATTGTTGGAAAACGTCATGATGCGGGGAGCGGTCTTAGAACAGCTTTCCGGGGTTTTCGATATGGAACGCCTGATGACCCGTATTGTATACGGGTCTGCCAACGGAAGGGAACTGAGATCTTTATGCAATACCCTGCAAAAACTGCCGGAGTTGAAAGCTGCCCTGGAGGGCGCAAAATCAGCGATGCTTTCCGATATCTGCCACAATATGGACATCATGGAGGACATACAAACCCTGATTGACCGCGCGATCGTGGAGGACCCGCCTTTTTCCGTACGGGAAGGGGGCATTATCCAAAGGGGATTCCATGAGGAAATAGACCTTCTCCGGGGAGATATGGCCGACGGCAAAGGCGTGATCGCCCGGATTGAGGCGCAAGAGCGGGAAAAAACAGGGATTCCCAAACTAAAGGTAGGATATAACCGGGTATTCGGTTATTATATTGAAGTGACCAACTCCTATAAAGACCAAGTGCCGGAAAACTATATCCGAAAACAGACCCTTACCAATTGTGAGCGCTATATCACCCAGGAATTAAAAGATTTGGAAGGCCGCATTTTGGGGGCCAAAGATAGGGCGGTACAGCTGGAATATCAGGTGTTTGACGATGTTCGAAGGCAGGTGGCGGGACAGCTTTCCAGGGTACAGCAGACAGCCCGTGCTATTGCCAGGCTGGACGTATTGTGTTCTTTCGCCCAGGTAGCGGAACAAAACAACTATTGCCGGCCTTTGGTTAATCTGGATGGAAAGATTATGCTCCGGGAAAGCAGGCATCCGGTAGTGGAAGCTCTGCTCAATGGCGCGCCGTTTGTACCGAATGATGTAACATTGGATCTCCACGATAACCGAGTGGCTATCATCACCGGTCCCAATATGGCGGGAAAATCCACTTATATGAGGCAGACGGCCCTGATTGTCCTGATGGCTCAGATCGGGTCGTTTGTGCCTGCGGCTTCTGCGGAAATTGGGATTGTGGACAGCATCTTTACAAGGGTGGGCGCTTCCGATGACTTGGCTTCGGGACAATCTACCTTTATGGTGGAAATGAACGAAGTAGCCCATATTTTAAAGAACGCCACCAACCGCAGCCTGCTGGTATTGGACGAAATCGGGCGGGGAACCTCTACCTTTGACGGGATGAGCATCGCCCGGGCAGTGCTGGAGTTTGTAGCGGACAAACGTAAATTAGGGGCTAAAACCTTGTTTGCCACCCATTATCACGAATTGACCGCTTTGGAAAAAATGATCTCGGGTGTGAAGAATTATAATGTAGCGGTCAAAAAACGCGGGGACGATATCACATTTTTGCGGCGGATTGTACCGGGAGGGGCCGATGATAGCTATGGCATCGAGGTGGCGAAGCTGGCAGGAATCCCTGATTGGGTGGTCAGCCGGGCTAAACAGGTATTAAAAGAATTAGAAAACGGCGACAGGCCTGTGGAGGATACCCCATCCATAAAAAAGAGAGAGGAAATCCAGCAGCAAATTTCCCTTATCCCTTCTGGAGAAAGTTTAGTCGTAGAGAAGCTGCGTCAGCTGGATGTCAATACCTTAACCCCTATTGAGGCGATGAACGCTCTATTTGAGCTCTCAAAACTAGTGAAATAAAATCACAAAATGGATAAACCATATAACTTTATACGAAATGGATAATGTCTATTAAAATGTATTGGTGAAGGAGGGATTCTCTTGGGAAAAATTCATGTACTAGATAAACATGTTGCGGAATTAATCGCTGCGGGAGAGGTGGTGGAACGCCCTTCTTCCGTAATCAAGGAGGTGGTGGAAAACGCCATCGATGCGGGGGCTACTTCCATTACTGTGGAAATCCAACATGGTGGGACGACCTTTATGCGGGTGACGGACGATGGATGTGGGATTGCCAGGGAAGATGTTCCCAAAGCGTTTATACGCCACGCTACCAGTAAGGTTTATCAACAGGATGACCTGGATCATATCGGCACTTTGGGATTCCGCGGGGAAGCTCTCGCCTCTATCTGTGCGGTATCTAAAGTGACCCTGCTTACCCGTACCCAAGAGGAACTGGCTGGGACCCATTACCAGATTGACGGCGGAGAAAGCGAGTCCGGGTGTGAGGACGCGGGGTGCCCGGTAGGGACTACGCTGGTGATTCGGGATCTGTTTTATAACACGCCGGCCCGGATGAAATTTCTGAAAAAAGATGTGTCAGAGGCCAATGCTGTGGCGGGGGTAGTGGATCGTATTGCCTTGTCCCATCCGGAGATTTCCATACGCTTTATACGAGACGGAAAAAATCAACTTCAAACCCCCGGGGACGGACAGCTGAAATCCTGTATTTACGCCGTTTATGGGAAGGAATTTACCGGTGGGCTGATCCCTGTGGATTATCAGCTGGACGGCGTGAAGGTGACAGGATTTGTTAGTAAGCCTTCCGCGTCCCGCCCTACCCGGAGCATGCAGCACTTCTTCATCAACGGGCGTTATGTGAAAAGCCGTACCGCTATGGCGGCTCTGGAGGAAGCGTTTAAGGGTTCCATCATGGTTGGGAAATTTCCCAGTTGCGTGCTACATTTGGAGATTTCCTGCGAAGCGGTGGATGTCAACGTGCATCCGGCAAAAATAGAAGTGCGCTTTATCAATGAACGGCCTATTTTTGAAGCGGTTTACCATGGGGTAAAATCCGCCCTTTTGGCGGGGGACAGCCGCAGTGAACTGTCTTTCTCCAAAAAGGTTCCGTCTCATGCAATGGACAAGAAAAAGGAAGAGCCCCCAAAAACGGTTCAAGAGAAATGGGCAGTGCCTACGCCTACGCGGACCTTAACCCCCTTGTCTCCAGAAAAGCAAGAGAAAATGGTGCTTTTAGAAGAGACCTCTCTGGCTGAGAAAAAACAGAATCATCAGGAAGAGGAACCGGAAGTTTCGATTCCACCTAAGACAGTTTTTTCCGCTGTCCGGGTAAGCGATATTGGGCAAAGTATACCTTATGAAGACGCCATGAAGCATCGACAGATAGAGCCGGAGAAAAAAGAGGATATTCAACCGGCGGAGACTTCCCCGCAGCAAGAACCGCGAAAGATCCAGGAGATAAAGAAAAAAGAACAATCCATACCTGAGCCCCCTGTCGTTTTGCCGGGAGTGGAACAGATTGCTTTTGAAAAGGAAGAAAAGAAAACCCGTTTGATTGGGGAAGCCTTTCAAACTTATATTTTAGTGGAATATGGAAAAGACCAGCTGCTGTTGATTGACAAACACGCGGCCCACGAACGGATCCTATATGAAAAGTTAAAACGGGAGAGCGGGAAAAGCTGCGCTCAAATGCTTTTGGAAGCGGTCCCGGTGACGTTGGAAAAAGAGGAATACAGCGCATTGCTGGAACATCAAAAATTATTGGATGAGGCTGGTTTTGAAGTGGACGATTTTGGGGCAGGGACCGTGCTGGTGCGTTCCGCGCCTCTCTCTTTGGACGGAACAGATATTGCGTCCGCTATAATAGAAATTGCGGGCTATCTCCGGCTGCAAAAAAACGATTTACATACCGAACATTTGGATTGGCTCTATCATAACATTGCCTGTCGGGCGGCTGTGAAAGCGGGCAATCACAGTGAATCGCAGGAATTGATAGATTTGGCCAAGAAGCTGGAGGAAAATCCAGAGATCCGGTATTGTCCCCATGGAAGGCCGGTCTCTATTGCCATCCGGAAAAAAGAAATTGAAAAGCAATTCGGCAGGGTGTGATGACAGATGGAAAAGAAAATACCGTTGTTGGCGGTAGTGGGCCCCACCGCCTCAGGAAAAACGGCTTTGGCGGTGGAACTGGCCCTGCGGACAGGAGGAGAAGTGATTTCCGCGGACTCCATGCAGATTTACAAGGGAATGGATATTGGAACGGCAAAGCCTACCGTAGAGGAGCAAAAAGGGGTACCCCACCATCTGCTGGACTTTCTGGATAGTTCCCAGAGCTATAGCGTGGCCCAATATGTGGAAGAAGCCCGCTGTTGTATACAAGAAATTTACCGCAGGGGGCATTTGCCTATCTTAGCGGGAGGAACCGGGCTATATGTCAGTTCCCTTATTAACCATGTGCAATTTGTACAGGAACAGACGGCCCCCCAAATGAGGGAAACGCTGCAAAAAAGATTGGAACAAGAGGGTGTGGAATCCTTGCTGGAAGAGCTGCGCTCCTATGATCCAGAATCTGCCGCCCGCCTGCATCCCAACAACCAGAAGCGGATTCTGAGAGCGATAGAGATTTACCAGACCACAGGCATAACCATGACGGAGCATATCCGGAAATCCCGTTTGCGCCCTAGCCCTTATCAGCATTGTGTCATTGGATTGGATTATCGGGACCGGGATATTCTGTACCAGCGTATTGACCGCCGGGTGGATCAAATGATCAAACAAGGGTTGCTGGAAGAGGCTAGGAAGGTTCTTTCCTCTCCTTATAGTAGCACCGCTATGGGCGCCATTGGATATAAGGAATTGGCGCCATGGGTACGGGGGGAGTGTTCATTGCAAGAAGCGGTCGACCACTTAAAACAGAGTACCCGGCGTTATGCCAAACGGCAGCTTACATGGTTCCGCCGGGAAGAATGGGTACAGTGGATCTATGTGGACGAATGTGAAAATTTTGAAGATATTGTAAAGAAATCCCTATTGACTATGGAGATTGCACACATTCTGTGATAGAATACAAGGGAAAGGAGGCCGCTAGGTGTATAAAAAATGGTTAAAAAGAGCGGGAATCATAGCGATCGTACTAGTTTTACTGGTGTATATCGGTTATCAGATTTTTAGCAGCACCTATTCCCAGATTCAAACGGAAATAGCCTCCTATGCAGAAGTAGATGAAACCATTTCCTCTACGGGGTTTGTTATGAGAGATGAAACCATTCTTTCCAATACCACTGACGGTGTGTTGACCTATCTGCTGGAGGATGGGGACAAGGTTTCTAAAGATGGCAAGGTAGCAGAAATTTATACCAGCGCATCAGATGTAAGTACGCAGAAAAGTTTAGAAACCTTGCAGGAAGAAAAAGACCGCCTCCAGCAATTATCCCGGGCCTCAGAAGCGTTTACGAGCCCAGATTCTTTGGATAGGCAGATTTTGCAAAGATTAAAGTCCATGCAGACCGCTATTTTGGAAGGGGAATATTCAGAGTTGGATCAACAGAGGGAAGACCTTCTCTATCAGCTCAATGAATGGCAGATCGTCACAAAAAAAGTAGAAAATTTTGACGGCAGGATTCAAAGCTTGCAGCAGCAGATGGATCAGCTACAAGAACAACATAGTGAGAGTATTGGTTCGGTGACATCGCCCCTTGCGGGATATTTTGTCAGCTCGCTGGATGGATATGAATCCGAGTTTTCTGCTGACGAGATTTTGTCCTTGACATCGGAACAGGTGGAGGAAAAACTAGCGGCAGAGCCGTCGGAATCCCCTCAGAATACGATAGGGAAAGTGGTCAGCAGCCTGAGCTGGTATATGGTGTGTAATATATCAGCGGATGACATGTTAAACCTTCAAGTGGGGAAAAAAGGGGTTACACTCCAGATGCCTTTCGCATCCACAGAAAGGGTGCCGGTATCTGTAGAGGCGATCAATCAGCCGGACATGGATTCTCCCGCTACCGTCGTGCTCCGGTGTGATTATATGAGCAGCGACCTTGCCAATATCCGAAAGGAACCCATCCAAATCCATACCGATTCTTATGAGGGAATTCGCGTGAGCAGGAAAGCGATCCATATGGACACGGTAAGCCGGATGAAAACCGATGAACAGGGGAACAAGGTGCTGGACGAGAATGGAAACCCGGTAACAGAGGAAAAAGAAGTACAAGGGGTTTATGTTCTGTTTGGCGGGGAACTGGTTTTCAAGGAAATTGTGCCATTGTATACATCGAATACCTATGTAATCTGTGATCCTTCCCCAGGGGAAGATGCATTGTTTAGCGGAAGTACCATACAGCTTTACGATCAAGTAGTCATAGAAGGGACGGACTTAAAAGATGGAAAAATGGTCGGATGAATTACAGGCCCGCTGTAAAGTATTAAAAGCAAATTATCAGGAAATCATGGAAAAGATTTCCGAGGCGGCGGTAAAGTCTGGAAGAAAACCAGAGGATATTACCTTGTTGGCCGCGACGAAAACGGTACCGGTAGAAGTGATCAATTATGGCATAGATTTGGGGATTCCGGTAATTGGTGAGAACAAAGTACAGGAATTTTTAGAAAAGGAAGAAAAATATCATCCTTGTGTCCGGCATTTTATCGGGCATTTACAGAGCAATAAGGTGCGACAGATTGTGGGAAAGGTGAGCATGATCCAGTCTGTAGACAGCTGGAAGCTGGCCCAGGAGATTTCCCGGATTTCTCAAAAACAGGGATGCACCACGGAAATCCTGGTGGAAGTGAACATAGGCGGGGAAGAAAGCAAATCAGGAATTTCTCCAGAGGCATTGCCCGAACTGGTGAGCCAGATTGATACTTTGCCTGGTGTTTGTCTACAAGGCTTGATGGCAATTCCGCCGATTTGTGAGAAAAAAGAAGAGATTCGCGAATATTTTTCCCGGATGTATCAACTGTTTATTGACATAAGGGCCAAAAAAATAGATAATGGTAGCATACAGTTTTTGTCTATGGGAATGTCAGGAGACTATGAAGAAGCTATTTTAGAAGGAGCCAATATTGTTCGCATTGGTTCCGCGCTCTTTGGCGCAAGAAATTACACAAAATAGGGAGGAAAGTTTTATGGCAAAGTTTGTACAAAAGCTAAAGGATATGTGGACCCCGCCGGAAGATGAATACGATTATGAGGATTACGACGAGATGGACGAGGAAGAAGAGGAAGAGGTAGTTTACTCCAGACGCGACCGCGAGGAAACAAGAGAGAGGGACACCCCCCGCCGCGCCAGCATGGGGGCTTCCAACAATAAAGTTGTAAATATTCACGCGACCACACAGTTGCAGGTGGTTCTCTTTAAGCCGGAAAGATTTGGGGATGAGACGTGCGCAGTGGCAGATGAACTGCTGAAAATGCACACGGTAGTACTTAACTTGGAGAATACAGAAAAGGAAGTATCCCGGCGAATTTTGGATTTCCTCAGCGGCGTTGCCTATGCCAACAATGGGAAAATTAAACGGGTAGCCACAGATACTTTTATCATTACGCCTTATAATGTAGAGCTCACAGGAAACGATGTGCTGGATGAGCTGGAAAACAGCGGTGTCTATTTTTAATCTCTTATTGGCATGAAAGAAAAGAGAAGAGCGGCCGGTATGGAGGATTCTGTACTGACCGCAAGAATAGAGGATGCCGTGCGTCTGTGTGAATTGCGAAACTATCCCCATTTTGTAGGTTTTTTAGATGAGCGACAGGCAGCCATGGCGGAGAAAATCGCAAAAGGCTTGAGATTTGAGCGATACATGCTGTGGGGTGGCTATGATGATGCGCAGCGTGTTATTTTCGGCGCTTTTCCAGAAAGACAGCAACCGGACTGCGATAGCTTTCCGGTTCTTCCCTTATATAC
>CAKUYY010000026.1 GCA_934717555.1 uncultured Clostridium sp. | reverse complement strand
GGCACAAGTATCCCGCTTGGAAAAAGGGGCGTTGGAACGCATTAAAAATCAACTATAAAAAACCTCCGCAGCCTTAGAAAAGATAGGCGGCGGAGGTTTTTATATATTGATTATTTCCGTTTGGCTGAAAAAGTATGGACCCACATTTTCCGTTTCATTTTATTTTTGTTGGCGATAGAACAGTTAAGCTCGGCGCCCAAAATCAGCGTTGCAGAAGTGCAGTAAAGCCATAACATCAAGACAATGATGGCTCCAATAGAACCGTAGATTACCGAATAGTGGGCCATATGTTCCACATAATAGGAAAATCCTATAGAGAAAATCAACCAAGAAACCAATGCCGCAATGGTACCAGGTAACACTTGGCGTAAAGATTGCCTTTTCCCAGGGACAAAGGAATAAAGAAACGAAAGCGCAAAAAATAACATGACTGCCAAAATAACAAAGCGGACAATATTCCAGAAATTGATGGAATCCGCATGGATAGGAAGAAATTTTGCCAAGAAAGTGAGTACTGTCCGCCCGATAGTCATTAAAAGCAGGGATGCGAATATAAGGATTATCAAGGAAACTGTATACAAGAGAACTTGTATCTGATGCCATGGAAATACTTTCTGTTCTGTTACGCGATACGCCCGACGGATAGCCCGGGTAAGGCAATCTACCGCCCGCATGGAAAAATAGAGGGTAAAAAACAACCCAAACAAAAGCAGATGGCCATTTTTAAGGCCTTCGATATGGGAAAGATAACTGTTGATAATTTCAATAATATCAGAAGGAATTAAGGATTGAAAAGTACTGGTAGACAAAGGAGGCAGGTCCAGAAAACTAATTAAAGTGCTGATGAAAATTAAAAAAGGGAAAAATGAAAAAAGAAGGTAATAAGCCAAAGCTGCGGCAGAACGGCCCACTTCATCCTGAAAAAAACGTTTCAATAGATTTTGAATGACAGGAAAAATATCCCTCTTCCAGATGTGGACGGGACGAGACATAAGAGCACCCCGATTCCTTCGCAGAAATGCTGTAATATAGTATACATTATATCTCTTTTTCTATAGAACACAATTCTTTTTGAGAAATTCCTAAAATGATATGTGTTTCCAAATACAAAAATTTAATGGAAACAAAACTATGTGCATATTTAAAGAGAAAGAATCGTAATTAAGAATAAGTAGAAAGAAACCCTATAGAAATATGGTGCCGAAGAGAGTTGTTTATCATCATTTTATGCCGTTTTTAATAGAATATGAATACAGAAGAAAGGATTATAAAAAAGCAAATCCTACAGAAACCAAAGAAAAAATAAAAAGGAAATCTAACATTTTTACCATTTGTTTCTTGCAATTAAGAAATAAATATACTAAAATATAGAATACATATCAAGTAGAAAGGATGTACACAAAACATGCGCAAAGCAATCGCACTGATTTTATCTTTGATATTGGTCGTTTGTATGGCAGCTCTTTCCGGATGTCAAAAATCAAATCCAGGGAGCAACAAACAGGTAGGATATCAGCTGGAAAAACCGCAGCAGGGAGAAGAAATTGCTGTAATGGAAACCAGTATGGGAGACATAAAAATCCGCTTTTTCCCGGAAGCAGCCCCGAAAGCGGTAGAAAATTTTAAAACACATGCCAAAGAGGGTTATTATAATGGGTTAACCTTTCACAGGGTCATAGAAAATTTCATGATCCAGGGTGGAGACCCCAATGGTAACGGAACCGGTGGGGAAAGTATTTGGGGAAAGTCCTTTGAGGATGAGTTTAGTGATAAGCTGTTCAATATTACGGGTGCGTTGTCTATGGCCAATGCGGGCCCGGATACCAACGGCAGCCAGTTCTTTATCAATCAGGGAGGACCGGAAGCCTTTGTTGGAATGAATGCTTACAGCTCTTATCTGGATATGTCCAAAATAACGGATGACATCAAGAAACTTTATGAAGAGAATGGCGGAAATCCCAATTTAGATGGGTCTTTTGCCAAGAGTGGAAAAGGCCATACTGTTTTCGGCCAGGTCTTTGAGGGGATGGATATTGTAGACGCCATCGCGAAGGTAAAGACAGATTCCAATGACAAACCAGTGGAGGATGTGACCATTACTTCTATTCAAATTATCCCTTATGAAGGATAATCAAAAGGAAGAGAAGGACGGAATGAACCAGGACTATAATAAGGTGAATGCAAAACTGCTGTCTATTCTGGCTTATATTGGCCCGCTTTTCATTATGGGAAAAGTCGCGGTGGAAAAAGATGAGCCGGGCGTGAAATTTCATTGCCGGCAAGGAGGAATCCTTTTTGCCTTTGTTGCCGTTGGTTATTTGGTTACCACATTGCTGTGTTTTTTGTTGAGTAGCCTTCCGGCGGTAGCAGAGATCTTGGGTTTACTGTTTTATGTAGGAATTACAGTAGCATGGGCCATTTTATCCCTGATGGGAATTATAGGGGTTTTTAAGCATCAACGTAAGCCACTCCCTTTTATAGGGGATATTGATAAGTGGTTTCAGAAATAAGGAAAGAAGGGAAGAACTTTATGAACCATAATGAGAATTCTCAAAATCAAAATGGTGAACAAAACCAGCAATCTCATCCATCCCAGCCGAACAATCCAATCCCACCACAGCCAAGCTATGCGCCGACAGATAATACGAAACTGTTTTCTATTTTGGCGTATATTCCTCTTTTGTGGTTAGTAGGACTTCTGGCGGATCGTGGAAATCCAAAAGTAATGTATCATGTCAATCAGGGGATTTTATTTAACATAGCTGCGGTCATTCTAAGTATTGCAGTAAATGTTATCAGTATCATTCTAACAGCGGTTCTTCCTATTTTAGTTATCATTACTGGCTTGCTAGGATTAGCTGTGCTGGCAATTGATCTAATCTGGTTAATTATGGGGATTATTAACGCCTGTAATGGGGTAGAAAAGCCACTACCTGTAATTGGTACTATTGGAACCATCGTAAAATAACTCTAAAAGGCCACGTGGAAAGCGTGGCCTTTTGTTTCATAGAAAAGGGGAAGAATTTATGGAGGAACATATAGTAGACATGGCTATTATCGGAGCGGGGCCAGCGGGATTGTCCGCGGCTATTAATGGAGTAGCTAGGGGAAAAACAGTACGGTTGTTTTCTGGAGAAAGCAATTATTTAGCAAAAGCGGAACGGGTAGATAATTATCTTGGTTTTTATCAGATGACAGGGGAACAAATGATGAAACAGTTTTTCCACCATGCCAATCAGATGGGGGTCAGTTTAGAGAAGGGAAAAGTGGCCAATGTTTTGGCGTTGGGAGATCGGTTTCTTCTAAATTTTAATGGGGAAATTATTTCATCAAAAACAGTAATTCTTGCTTCTGGCGTGTCTAAGGCAAAAGAAATCCCTGGGGAGCGGGAATACTTGGGACAAGGCGTTAGTTATTGCGCCACCTGCGATGGAATGCTCTATCGAGGCAAACGGGCGGCAGTATGGGGACTATCCCAGGAATCTGCCCAGGAGGCTAATTTTTTGCAGGAGATCGGCGTGGATGTATGGTATATTTCTACCCCACAGCGTGCGGAAGGATTGCATCCGGAAATAAAGTTTATCCAGGGAAGTGTTCAAGAAATACTCAAAGAAAATAGTGGATTTATAGTTAATATGAAAGATCAGAAGATCGTTACAGACGCGGTATTTATTTTAAGGGATTCCATAGCGCCTCATTCTTTAATAGAAGGCTTGGAAACGCAGGATGGTTATATTGCGGTGAACCGATGGATGGAAACGAATATTTCAGGTTTTTATGCAGCGGGAGACTGTACAGGAAAACCATTGCAGATTTCTAAAGCGGTAGGGGAAGGCCTGATCGCCGCCCAGCAGGCTGCTAGGTATATTGATGAAAAAATGTAGCAACCTAATATTATACATTGTCAAACTAGGAAATGTATAATATGAAATAAAGAAGGCGAGATCATGTCGGAACACATCATCTATCCGGATGAAAAAGATTGGGATTCCCTCATTGAAGGGAATCCACTGGTGCTGGTAGATTTTTGGGCTACTTGGTGCGCTCCGTGTAAAATGCTGGCCCCTGCAATCGACCAACTGGCGGAACAATATGCCGGACGGGTCAAAGTGGCGAAAGTAGATATTGACGAGCAGCCCTCTTTGGCAGAACGCTATGATGTACAAAGTATCCCTACGCTTCTTCTGTTCAAGGATGGAAAGGTAACCGCTAGGGATGTAGGAGCCAAGCCATTAAAAAATTACATGGCTATATTGGACGAAAATTTATAGAGAATAGATAGTATAGGAAAGGAAACAGCCTTGTCCATTTTTACACAGTCTCAATGAATGGATGGGGTTGTTTCTATTATTTTTTAGTAAATAATGAACTGAAAAAATGAATTGTATGAAAAGATGGAAGAAAAAGAAATTTTTTCAAAAAAATGTGTAAAAAAAGATTGACAATAAGAATGATGTCAGGTATAATATACCCTGTCCTTAAGAGAAGATTTTAAAAATGCGGATATGGCGGAATTGGCAGACGCGTATGGTTCAGGTCCATATGAAAGCAATTTCATGCAGGTTCAAGTCCTGTTATCCGCACCAGTAAATAATCCTGAAAGCAGTTTTGCTTTCAGGATTATTTTTTATATCTTTACGAACCTACAAAGTTGCTGTGTTATTGCCCTTAATTTCTCTGTTCGCTATAAGGAATGTACCATTTATGGTTTTTAGGGAGGCAACAGCAATACTAGTCACACTCATCGCAACAACATTCTATTAATTTTCCGTTATCGTCATAGTGTTCACCATCCTAAACAGTTTTTTCCTTCTTCTCCAGGAGTGAGAATTACACCTGTAATATCAATTATCATTTTTCTTTCCTTATTATAAGTATTTTATCACCGACAATTGTTGGTATATCTCATATTTTAATTACTTATACTTGTTGTGTCAAGAACAGTTGTAGGTGATAAAATTGGTGAGAGATGTTTTGGCCAAACGCTTAAAACAATGTAGGACAGAAAAAGGACTCACACAGAATGAAGTTGCAATATTTTGTGACATAACCGAAAAGACTTATCAAAATTATGAATTAAAGAGACGAGAACCCAAATTAGAAATTTTGCTAAGAATCGCAGATTTTTATCATGTTTCATTAGACTATCTAGTTGGGAGAACAGATACTAAAAATTAACGCCATTATATTATGATTGCAAGTGGCTGCCCACACCTGCGGTGAGCAAGTCGCGCATCGCAGGTTTTCTATATTTGAAGCTTTTCTGCCCGCGTTTATAGCGGATATCTTTTTTGTGTTTTATGCTCGCAAAACGGGCGTTTGTTTTTTATTTCTGGAAAAATGTATTTTCTAAAATACTATATATGCGTAAATATCCAAAATTTTATGCATTCATACGGCGGGATTTTTGGATGCTCAGGCATTAAATCGGGAAGTGTGATAGATAACAACGTTTAGGATATAGCACCACCATTTGGGTTCATATAGGAATAATCATAAGCATATACTGAGATCATAATCGTAAAGGATTGAGGGGTTGTTTATGGAAAATAACTGTTATCCATTTCATAATTTGCCATTGCCGTATGCATATGATGCTCTTGAACCCTACATTGATCAGAAGACAATGTATTTACATCATGATAAACATCTGCAAACGTATATTGATAATTTAAATCTTGTATTAAAAAATGAATCTCGGCTGCAAAAGTTATCGCTTGAACAACTGATTAAAGCTGCGGGAAAGCTGCCTAAAAAACTCCAAATACCAATACGAAATAATGCCGGCGGCGTATATAATCATCGCTTTTTCTTTGAAGGAATCGCAAGCCCCACGGAAAGGCAACCAGAAGGAAAACTCATTGAAAAGATTATTCGGCAGTTTGGGAACCTTAACAATTTTAAGGCAGAGTTAAAAGAAGCGGCGCTCTCAGTATTCGGTTCAGGATATGCCTGGCTTGTGCACGATAGATGTGGATTGAAAATTTTTACATCACAAAATCAAAATTGTCCCCTTGAGCATGAACTTCGTCCAATTCTGGCAATAGATGTATGGGAACATGCATATTATTTAAAACATTACAACGTTCGCGCCAACTATATTGATGACTGGCTGAATATTATAGACTGGAACCGGGCGGAACAAAATTTTCTGTATAGTTTTGACTCTTCCTGTAACTGATGGATGCTGCCATTATTCTTTTATCAATTTTCCCAGTTGAGAGCCTCGGCGCGTAAGTTGAGTTCGGGGATTTTGTTTATTTATAATTTTACGTTCTCGTTTATGGAGGACATCTTTTTGTTTTTACTATTTTTGATAGGATTTTTTGACCTCATTCAAGAATGAATAAAAGATTTTGAAACAGTCTCTACGGATAAGTTGCGTTGGAGGCTGTTTTTTTATCCTAAGTAGGGAATACTTTTACAATTCGCTATCTGCTATCGCTTTAATGGAATGAACTGGCGAGAAAAATAATGGATAGAGGTGTAACTAAGTTCTTCGGAAATCTGGGTAAAGTTCAGATTTCTCGTACAGATCATTTCTTTAGCGGCATCAATTTTCATAGTTAAAAAATATTCAATAATACCGAGGTTAGCCTTTTTATGAAAAATTTTTTGGAGCTGAGATCTTCCGATTAAATTATCACGGCAAATTTTTTCTATGATCATATGCGCAGTTAAATTACAGTTTAAATATTCTACAATTCTTTGAAAGGTCTCTGTATCAAAATTTTCTTTTATAGTTTTATATGGATTTTTAAATGTAATAGAGGAACTCTGAATAGGAAATTCACAATAGCGTCGATGGGGATAAATCAAAAGCTGTTCAAGATAAGGTTGAATTAACTGGGTGGATCCTATGGAGGACTGTGGGTTAATTGTCAACATGGTCTGGTAGGAATCATAGAGCTTCCCTAATAGACAACACCTGCCTTCCTGAATGATTTTAGTAAGGAGCCCCCGTGCAAAGTTATCAATATACTATGAAAAAATGGTATGCAGAAGAATACGAATTTAAAATTGAAGTGACAGGATTTCTCCGCAGTGACCATACGGAGCGGTATTGCCGAAATGGGGAAGAAATCGGGGATCAATATACCTGTACATATGGCTGTCCAGTAAACAAAGAGGGGCAGAGGATTTGTTCTAAAGTCATGATGCCGCTGTTTCCAATCATGGAAGCTGTGAGAAGTGGCGGAGACCTAGAGAATATTGGAGGCGACAATAAATATAGCAAGGATATCGTATGTACAGATGGCTGTGTGATGTTTCTATTGACAGCCAAAAGACTTGGAAATGAGAATTTTTATAAAAGAAAGTTTTTCGATTAACAGAAAGTAATATAATATCTAGGGGGTCGATGTATTCCCAAAGATGAAAGTAAGCAGTAGATTCCTCTCTGTTTTTCTATCAGGAATATTTGTGAAGTATTTTGTGGCGGTTACTTCATTTTAAAATATCCCAAAATCCTCCTATTTTTTTGCTGTTTCCGTGAAATTCTCCAAAGATTTTCTCAATCCATTGACGGACTAGAAAATATTTTCTACAATAAAGATCACTATGTGTGCTGTATGTACACATATATTATTTTGAGGAGGATTTCAACCTATGAAAAAATCTTTACGTCTGATTGTTTCTGTCATTTTGTCCGCAGTTCTGGTTCTGTCTCTGGCAGCCTGTAGCACAAACAACAATCCCGCAGTTTCTTCTGTGCCCTCCGCTACTGAGAGCTCTGAAGGATCTGAAACCGTTTCCAACAATTCTGAAAGACAACCTATCGGCATCATTACAGCGATGTCCAATGAGTTAAAGATGCTGCTTGATAAAGCTGAGATCAGTGAAACCAAAACTATCGGCGGTGTTGATTACAATATTGGCAAGCTGGAGGGGCAGGATGTTGTTCTGGTTCAGGGGGGAATCGGCAAGGCTATGGCCGCTGCTGGTACCACAGTTTTGATTAATGAATTTAACGTAAAATCTATTATCTTTACTGGTATCGCCGGTGGTGTAGGCGATGAAGTTAAGGTTTTGGATGAAGTCATCGCCACAGATCTGGTATTCCACGATTACGGCAATCAGACCAACGACGGCTTTGTCTGGAATGCCGAGGGAGGCATTAATGAGGACGGTTCTATTCCTGTAGATGAGGAGCTCAGCCAGAAAGCTTATGATGCTGCTATCTCCGTTTTGGGTGAGGAACATGTATTCCAGGGACGCATCGCTACTGGTGACCAATTTGTAGCTAGCTCCGAGTATGTCACTTATTTGCAGAATGAATTTGATGCCATCGCTTGTGAGATGGAAGGCGCAGCGGTTGCACGTATTGCCGCCCAGTACGAAGTGCCCTGTTGTGTGATCCGTGCAATGTCTGACAAAGCGGATGGCGTTGCCCATGATACCTATGAGAACTTTGGCGACACAGCTGCCGATAATTCCGCTAAAATTGTGCTTACCATGTTACAGAATATGTAATGGCATCGGATATCTGTTAAAAAAATCCCATCGCAGGTTTCCTGCGGTGGGATTTTTTGCATCAAAGTGTATTGTTCCTACTGGAAAGTGGAAAAGTTTACCACGTCATAAAGAGCCAACGCCTAAAGGGTATTGGTTTTGTTTTTTCCTAATTTACTCTGGGAAGATATCTAAAAAATTTTTTTCAGATGTCTGTTTTGGAAAGAAAACCTGTTTTCTCAAGCAGGTCGCCTTTTCCCGAGAGAGTAAATGGATTTCTTTTAGAGGGATCTCATTTTTATATTGCTCCAGTTCCCAGGAAAGGCTTTTCAGGCGATAGGAAATGATGGCGGAGCTGACACCGAATTGTTGCGCTAAATCCTGCAAGGCAAACCTTCGGTTTGTCTGTAGAATAGCGTGATATCTGGCGGCCAATGGCAAAAAAAGACGGTAAGGAACTAAAAGTTCCGCAGCGCCCTCATTGGCCTGCCATTCAAAAGGAGAGGAATTGTCGTCCTGACAGAAGAATTGCCCAGTCCCTTTATGGAGGAAATAATGGATCATTTCATGGGTCAGTGTAAACCTCTGGGAGATCTCATTGCGGGAACTGTTGAGGATAATCAGGGATATTTCACTGCGCAACAACATCCCGGATAATTTCTTACTATCCAGTTCCTTTTGGACGATGTGAAGATCGGAAAACATTTGCTGTAACTGAAGCTGATAGACCTTTAGGGACTTTGGAATATATGGAAGGCGGGATCGAATGGCGTCTACTTCCTGATACAACTCTTTTTTGGTAAGATAAGGTGTCAATACAATCTCTTCCTTTTTATAAAGAAATAGATGGGACAACTTTGAAGAGTTTACAATAGCCAATTGATAAAAGAATTATATTTATGATAGGGTATTTTTGACAATTTGTCAATGAAATGTGGCTATTTCGGCACAAAAGTTCGCAAAGTTTCTTTCGAAAAGAGAATGTGCTATAATAAAATATCAGATTAATATATTATTACAATGATAAAAAAGCATTTTTGCGGTATCTTTTGTGTTAGAAATGGGAGGTGTGACCTGATGCTATATCTGATAGAAGGCAGATCAGGAAGTGGAAAAACCCAATGGATTCACGAAAAATTAATGGAAAAGGTACAAAGAGGAGATACAAAAAACCTTATTCTTGTACCGGAACAATATACCTTTGAAACAGAACGCACCTTGCTGAGACGATTGGGGGAACAGGCATTTTCCAAAATACAGGTGACAAGCTTCACCCGTCTTTCGGAATTAGTGTTTCGGCAAACAGGAGGATTGGCTGGCAGAAGGCTAAATGATGGGGGACGGGCCATTTTAATGAGTTTAGCTTTGGATGAGGTTAAGGATCATCTGTCCCTCTATCGGAGACAGTCTGGTTCCGTGGAGATGGTTCGTCTTATGCTGGAAGCGGAAAAGGAATTGAAAACCTGCTCTCTTTCTCCAGCCGGATTATCAGAAGCCGCTCATTCTTTGGAAGAAGGAAATCTGCAGAAAAAAATGGAAGAAACGGCCCTGATCTTGGAAACCTATGAGGCATTGGTAGAACGTTCCTATGTGGACCCCATGGACGACCTCACACGGTTGGCTACTACACTCAGGGAATATTCAATTTTTCAGGGGTATACGATCTGGATAGATGCCTTTTCCGGATTTACGGGACAGGAAAAACAGGTACTGGAATGTTTGATAACGCAAGCGGAAGAAATCTATCTTTCTCTTTGTCTAGACGGAAAAGTGAGGCAAAAGGAACCGCTGTTTTCCTCGGTTTACCAGACAGAAAGGGAAATCAAACAGATGGCACAAAAGCATGGTGTCAAAATAGCAGTTCCCGTTTGTTTAGAAGCGGGGAAGCGGTTCGCGGGTAAAGGGATTCGTAGCTTGGAAGCGGGGATTTATAGACAAGAGAAAATAAAGGCGGAGGGAATGATGCCTGACGTAGTTCTATATGAGGCAGCTACCCCTTATGAAGAAGCGGACTATGTGGCTAGAACCATCCGCCGGCTGGTGATACAGGATGGATACCGATACCAGGATTTTGAAGTGATCGCCCGCAGTACGGAAAGTTATCAGGGAATTTTGGACCGCACTTTTGAAAAGTACGATATTCCATTTTTTATGGATCATCCGGAAATGATCGACGCCAAGCCGCTGATGAATCTGATGCTGTCGGCCTTTGATGTTCTACAGGGAGGATGGAATTCCGATGATGTATTCCATTACCTGAAAACAGGGCTGGCCGGTTTGGATACAGAAGAAATCTCCCTGTTGGAAAATTATGTTCTATTATGGTCTTTGAGTGGGAAGAAGTGGAAAGAACCCTTTTCTAGCCATCCGGACGGATTTTCTTCCCAACGATCGGAACAGGATGAAGAACGTCTGAGAGAATTGGAAAACCTGCGCCAGCGGGTAGTAGAGCCATTGTGCCATTTGGAAGCAAGGGTAAAAAACGCTACCGGGGATGAGATCGCAAGAGCAGCATACCGTTTGCTGGAAGAGATCCATACAGCGGATCATTTGAAATCATTTTCTCTGGAACTGGAGAGAGATGGAAAGTTTGCGCTGGCAGAGGAACAGCTTCGTCTGTGGGACATGCTGATGGAAATTTTAGATCAGACCGCCTTGGTATTGGGAGATCACCCTATTTCCTCCAAACGGTACGCAGAATTACTGCGGTTGATTATCAACAGCGGGGATATCGCGTTTATTCCCCAGGGACTGGATCAGGTGACGGTAGGAATTGCGGACCGTACCCGTTCCTGTTCTCCTAAAGTAACATTTTTGATAGGTGTGACAGAAGGGGAATTTCCACACGCTCCTGTCCCTTCAGGAATTTTCAGCGATGCAGAGCGCCGGTTACTAATCCAGATGGGACTGCCCCTATATGATCTGCTGGAACAGTTGGCGATGGAAGAGCGATATCTGGCTTATTTGGCGCTGGCCAGCCCTTCGGAACGGCTTTTTCTCTCTTATCCCTGCGCTAGTATTTCGGGTTCTTCTAAGGCCCCCTCATCTCTAATACGGGAGGTTTGCCGGATATTACCTGATCAGGAAATACAAAGGGCTGATATGCTGGGTTTTTCTGATACGGTTTGGGCGGTTCAGCCGGCATTTGAACAGGCCGCCCGCCTGTGGACTTCCCATACGATGGCTGCACAAACACTTAGGCATTACTTTGAGGATCACCCCGCATATATGCAAAAATGTGAAGCGCTTCAGAGGGCGGCCTTAAATCGTCCTATTCAGTTTGAACGTTCTGAAATAGCCCGGAGACTTTTTGGAGACCACATGAAGGTGTCGGCATCCCAGGTGGAAAAGTATTATCTATGTAGATTTCAATATTTTTGCCGTTATGGACTGCGGGCAAAAGAAAGACGGCCCGCAACATTTGACGCTTTGGAATATGGCAGTCTGATGCATTACCTCTTGGAACAGGCTTTGAAAAATCACACGCCGGAGCAGTGGCAAAGTCTGGATTCTACCCAGGTAAAACAGGAAATAGAGGCGTATCTCGAGGAATATGTGCAGACATATCTGGGAGGTTGGGAGGATAAAACCCCTCGTTTTCGCTTTTTATTTACCCGTCTGGCTTCCACAGCGGAATTGTTGTTGACCCATATTGTGCGGGAACTGGGGCAAAGCGAATTTCAGCCGGAGGATTATGAGTTGCATATTCAGGAAGGGCGTGAAGTACAGCCTCTCACGATTGCTCTGCCTGGAGGAGGAACGGTGAAAATTGAGGGAAAAGTGGACCGGGTAGACGTGATGCACCGCCATGGGAACAGTTATGTACGGGTGATTGATTATAAGACAGGGAGCAAGGAATTTAAATTATCAGATGTCTTATATGGGTTAAACATGCAGATGCTGCTATATCTGGCTGCTATCTGGAAAAACGGCGGGGAGCGTTACGGCAAGATAGTGCCGGCAGGAGTATTATACATGCCGGCCAGTCGCCCGACGATCAACAGTGAAAGGGACGCTGTAGAGGAACAGGTACGAAAAGAACAGGATAAAAAGCTGCGGATGAATGGCCTCGTCCTGGATGACCCGGAGGTGATTTCCGGAATGGAACATAAGGCACAGGGGATTTTTATTCCAGTTGCCTTAAAAGACGGCCGCCCGGCAAAGCTGGACGCGGTGGCGAGTTTCGCGCAGATGGGACATATTGTCAAATATATGGAATCCCTAGTGGTTAAAATGGCTATGAATCTGCAACAGGGAAATATTGAGGCGGTCCCCGCCTCTGGAGAATATCAAGCGTGCGATTGGTGCCCTTATCGACCTGTGTGTAGGCATGAGGATGGAGAGGCTACCCGCCCGGTGGAGAAATGGGACCGGGAACAGGTGATGAAAAAGCTGGAAGAGGAGGAAGCATAATGGAGAGGACTTGGACACAGGCTCAGCAGCATGCGATTTCTGCCCGGGACGGTACGCTGCTGGTGTCCGCAGCAGCGGGCTCCGGAAAAACCGCTGTCCTGGTGCAGCGTGTGATTGAACGCCTGACGGACCCTGACCACCCCTGTGATGCAGACCGTCTTTTGGTGGTGACCTTTACCAACGCGGCGGCGGCCGAAATGCGCCAGCGTATTGCGGAGGCTATCGAGAGCCTATTAGAGAAAGACCCAGGGAATACCCGCTTGCAGCGCCAACAGATGCTATTGCCTCAGGCGCACATCAGCACAATACACAGTTTTTGCAGCGAGCTGGTTCGGGAACACTTTTACCAATTGGGTATTTCTCCAGACTTCCGGATTTCTGATTCTAACGAAATGGATCTGTTACGGGAAGAAGCCATACAGCAAGTGATGGAACAGTTTTATGAACAAGGGGAAAAGGACTTTCAGAGGCTATCCGATTGTTTCAGCAACGGAAGAGACGACAGCCGGCTTTTTGAGTTGGTCAATACTTTATATGACTTTGTGCGGTCCCATCCCTTTCCAGAGCGCTGGCTGGAAGAGAAGGCCGCCATGTATCGTCCAGAGGGAGACGCGGCCCATACCCCTTGGGGACAGACAATTCTGGAATATGCGGACAGCGCCATTGGTTACGCAATTTCCTTAACGCAGAACGCCTTGGACTTGATGGAACAAGATCCCAAATTGGACGAGGCTTACCGCCAGGCATTTTCTTCTGATCTGGCGGGGTTGCAATCGCTTCAAAAAGAGGCGGGGGCCCGGCAGTGGGATGAGCTTTCCCACAAAATACGGCAGTTTTCCTTTGAGAAATTAAAGGCGGTGCGGGGGTATCGGGACGACCCGCTAAAAGGAAAAATTTCGGGAAACCGTGATACAGTAAAAAAGACCCTGGAGAAATTATCCAAACTGTTTTTCGCCACAGATAAGGAATGTTTGCAGGATATCCGCCGGATGGCTCCGGTGATCGAACAGCTGCTATCCGCCGTCAAACAGTTTGGGGATGTACTGGACGCATGTAAAGCGGCCCGGCGTATTGCGGACTTTGGGGATTTGGAACATTGGGCGCTGCGCCTGCTGGTGCGCCCTACCCGGGCGGGCTTTGTCTGCACAGAGACGGCCGAAGAACTTTCTCTGCAATTTGACGAGGTAATGGTAGACGAGTACCAGGACACCAACGAAGCACAGGATATGATTTTCCGGGCAATTTCCCGGCAGGAAAATAATCTTTTTATGGTGGGGGATGTCAAACAAAGCATCTACCGGTTCCGCCAGGCTATGCCGGAAATCTTTTTGCGCAGGAAAGAAGCCTATCCTGCTTATGACGCGGACAAAAACGAATATCCGGCCAAAGTGATTCTGGACAAAAACTTTCGCAGCCGGCGCGGCGTAACCGATGCGGTTAACTTTGTGTTCCGGCAGCTGATGAGCCGCCAGATGGGGGAAATGGAGTATAACCGCGAAGAAGAGCTGATCCCCGGGGCGGAATACCCATCCCGCGCCATTCCAGACACAGCGCTCCATATATTGGACCTTTCCTGTGAGGAAGAGCAGGATATGGATACAGCGGAAGCAGGATATATAGCCGGAATCATCAGCAAGATGATAGAGGAAAAATTTTTGATCACAGAAAAAGGCCGGCAGCGTCCGGCGACCTACCGGGATTTCTGTATCCTAATCCGCAATGCCAATAATCATGCGGGAAATTATGCGAAGGAACTACAATTTCACGGGATTCCGGCATGGTCTGACGCCGCAGGGGCGTTTTTTGGTACACCAGAAATTTCAGTACTGCTTTCTTTTTTGCGTGTCATTGACAATCCTGTACAGGATATCCCGCTTCTTTCGGTACTCATGAGCCCTATTTTCGGCTGGTCGCCGGATCGCCTGGCAGAAATCCGGCTGGGACGCCAGGAGGGGCCGTTATACTTTGCGGTAAAACAGAAAGCGGAGGAAGGGGACGGGCTTTGTGGGGAATTTCTCCATCAAATGGAAGAATACCGCCGCTTGGCGGCGGCGCTTCCTGCGGATCGTCTGATCCACTATTTATATGAACAGACTGGCTTCCTGGCTATGGTGCAGGCGATGCCGGAAGGGGAACTGAGGCTTGCCAATCTTCATTTGATGATGGAGTATGCCCGCACTTATGAACAGTCGGGCTACAAAGGGCTTTCTGGCTTTATCCGCTTTGTGGACCGGTTGGAACAGCAACAGTCGGATCTTGCCCCAGCCTCTGTTTTGTCGGAGTCCGCCAATGTGGTGCGGGTGATGAGTATTCACCGTTCCAAAGGGCTGGAATTCCCGGTGTGTATTCTGGCAGGCTGTTCCCGCCCCTTCCATAAGGATCATGGGGAAGTGCTGCTGCATCCCTCCTTGGGGGTGGGAATGAAGTTATGGGACGATGCCATGACCAGGCGGTATCCCACGATGTCCCGGGAGGCAGTGGCTTTGGAGATAGAGCGGGCCGGAATGAGCGAGGAATTGCGGGTGCTGTATGTAGCCATGACCCGAGCGAAAGAAAATTTAATTATGGTGACTTCCCTGAAAAATCCCGCCCGGACTTTGGGGAAACTAGCGGCCCAATTGTCGGAAGGGCCAGCAATTTCGCCTTATATCGTGCGCAGCGCTTCCTCGTTTTCCGATTGGATTCTCTCGTGCGCTCTGCGCCATCCCTGTGGGGCTAAGTTACGAGAGATGGCAGGGGCATTGCCCGGGTTAATGATACCCGATGAAAACCAATGGGAGATCCTCCTGGGGTATCCGGAAACAGCGGCTTGTCAGGAAACAACAGCTGTGGAGGAGGACAACGATTCCCATGATAAAACCTTATATGACCTATGGAAAAAGAGAATGGAATATCAATATCCAACACAGGCGCTGACTTCTGTTCCTGTCAAGGCGGCGGCTTCCGAATTGGCGGGCAGGCAGGCACAGAAAGAGTACGCTTTTTCCTCGCGTCCGGCGTTCCTGGAAAGTCAGGGGATGACGGCGGCGGAAAAAGGGACGGCTTTGCATGCCTTTGTCCAGTTTGCCGATTATACAAGGGCGGCGGAGGATTTTTCCCAGGAACTCAAGAGGCTGACAGAAAGGAAGTTTTTGACAGAAGAACAGGCCAAAGCGGTGGATGAAAAGCAGGCGCTTCGTTTTTTAAACAGCGATCTAATCAGGCGGATGCTTCGTTCCCCCTGCTTATTACGGGAATACCGTTTTACCATCTGGATTCCCGCTTCGGAGATACAGGAGGGATTACCGGAAGAACAGGCCCAGGAGCCCGTTTTGTTACAGGGGGCGGTCGATTGCGTTTTTGAGGAAGACGGGGCCTGGATACTGGTAGATTACAAGACAGACAGGGTAAAGACAATGGAGGAGTTGGCCGCCCGGTATGCGGCGCAATTGGATTTGTATGAGAAAGCGATGGAAAGATGCACAGGGAAACCGGTGAAACAAAAACTCCTGTATTCCTTTCCCCTGGGAGAAATCATCTCTTTGTAAAAAACTTTTAGAAAGCGAAAGAGCTGGAAACAGAATTTCTGTTTCCAGCTCTTTCCTTATCTATTAGAGAGGAGTTTGGAGTAAGCAAAGATTCATTATTTGATATCACGTTTTTGAAAAATCCACATGCCCGCCGCTGTAGTGATGGCAAAATAAAGGATTCCTACCAAAAGGGCCCGTAAACAGACTTCCTGGCTTAAGCCGGATGATACGGCGATGATATTCATACTGATCAGGAATTGGGAAAAGTCCCACTCGGTCTTTAACAAATAATTGAGCAACATTTGACCCATTTGTACCATCATGGGGGCGAAGGACATCAGACAGATGTTGACGGCTATAGCCCCGCCGGTTTGGCGGATAAGAGAGGAGAGAAACACAAAAACAGAGGTATAAGCCAGTATCAAAAGGATCTCTAAGCCAAGTGTGCCGAGAAGCTGCGGCCAATAGGAGGAGTCCACTGGGCCGAATCCCCATAGGATAGCGGCTAGGCAAGAGGCAACTGCGGCGTACAGAAGGAAATAAACCACGGAAATAAAACAGGAAACAATCAGTTTGGATCCATAGATCCCACAGCGACCGAATCCCCTGGATGCGGTATTTTTGATGGTGCCAAAACCAAATTCACAGGCCACAAAAAGGGAGACAACGATAGAGGTAAAAAGGAGGCTGTCGGAAGAAAAAGTGCTTTTGATGTAAAGGGATGCATCTGGATGAACACCTTGTGCGGCCAACTGATAAGTAAAATGGGAAATCAAAACTCCGCCCACTGCCAAAGCCAAAAGCAGGATCAGGCAAACGAAAAAGGATTTGGTTTTCTTAAGTTTATAAAAATCAGATGCTAACAATTTAGACATGTTGGTTCCCTCCCACGGCATGAATGAAATAGTCTTCCAGGTCTGCAGCTGTGACATGCAGATTTTCTACCACAAGGCCATTTTGTACCAAAGCGGTATTGATAGCACCTGCGGCGTCAAGATGGTCGTAGACATAGAGTATACCGTCCGCCCCTATTTTGTATTGATTGATTTGGAATTGCTGGGTCAAAATGTTGCAGGCGGTTTCCGGCTGATTAACGCGAATACATAGGCTGGATTGGCAGTGTTCCTCCAGCTCCTCAGCGGTGAATTCCTCTACAAGGGATCCGTTGTTGATAATGCCGTACCGGGTGGCTAGTTTGGAAAGTTCGCCTAAAATATGGCTGGAGATCAGGACGGTGATTTCCCGTTCCCGGTTCAGTTTCTGGATCAATTGCCGGATCTCCAGAATACCAGTGGGGTCTAATCCGTTGATTGGTTCATCCAAGAACAAGAATTCTGGATTTCCAATGAGGGATAACGCGATGGCCAGACGCTGCTTCATACCCAGAGAAAAATTTCTGGCTTTCTTTTTGCCCGCTGGATCAAGACCCACCAGATGCAGGGTGTCTTCGATTACTTTAGCATCCTTAACCCCGATCAAACGGCACTGGGCCTCCAGATTTTGACGGGCGGTCATGTGGGGGAAAATAGCGGGATATTCAATGACAGTTCCAATCCGGTGCCGTTGCTTTTTTAGGTCGGAACTGCCAAACAGCTCTATCGTTCCGGAAGAAGGAGCAGCCAGCCCTACAGCCATACGGATCAGAGTGGTTTTTCCAGCTCCATTTTTTCCAATGAATCCGTAAATATCTCCTTTTTTTACTGACATACTGACATGATTAACAGCTGGACGTTTGCCGAAAAGCTTTGTCAATCTGTCCGTTCTCAAAACGTATTCCATAGAAAGAACCTCCTGCTTTTTGTTCTATTAGCTTACTGTATTAATGTATTACACACTTAATACAACAAAACAATCATACAACTGAAAGCTTGCGCTGTCAATCCTTTTTTGGAAATTTATGAAAACTTTTCCGGAATGGAATAATAGAGGGGAAAAAGCGCATCTCAGCACTGATGGAAAAAATAGTTGACAGAAAAGAGGAAAACTGATACAATACCTTTTGTAAAACAAAGCAGAACAGTTTCGTTCTCACCTATGGGGGACCGTCCGGCATGGGTTAATATGTTCTTATATTCCTTTTAAGATTAGGAATTAAGTATGTATGTTTTTGCGCGGACGGAATGGAGTTCTGTCCGCGCTTTGTCATTTTAACATTAAGGTTTTGGAGGTGCTTAACCATTAGCAACAAGGAACTACAGATCAACGACGACATCCGGGATAGAGAAGTAAGAGTGATCGACTCCGACGGTTCCCAGCTGGGTATTATGTCCGCAAACCAGGCTCTGGACAAAGCGGCGGAACGGAATTTGGATTTGGTGAAGATTTCTCCCCA
>CAKUYY010000025.1 GCA_934717555.1 uncultured Clostridium sp. | reverse complement strand
ATTAACACCTCTTTTTCCTATAATAGCATAAAATAATGGTAGGCACTTTCGTGTCTACCATCATTTTATCACTTCACCCTTATGGGGCTTACCGGGGATTTCTTTTGGTTCAATTTTTTAAGAGGGAAGGCTTGTGCTTATAGGGAGCAGGAACAATGGCCTTCTTCGTGGTCACAGTCGCTGATTTTTCCCACCAAAGGAGTAGGATCAATCCCCTGACGGGTATAATAGTCGGATACAGCCGCCTTGATGGCTTGTTCCGCCAGAACAGAACAATGCACTTTTACAGGAGGAAGTCCGTCCAGCGCTTCCATGACAGCTTTATTGGTAAGCTTCAAAGCCTCTTCAATGGTCTTTCCCTTGATGAGCTCCGTAGCCATAGAACTAGTGGCAAAAGCGGCCCCACAACCAAATGTTTTAAATTTCACGTCGGTGATAACGCCGTCGTTTACTTTGATATACATTTTCATGATATCTCCGCATTTGGCGTTGCCTACTTCTCCCACGCCGTCTGCGTCAGGCATTTCCCCAACATTGCGGGGATTTGCAAGATGATCCATTACTTTTTCACTGTATGCCATATATATCCACCTTTCTGATATCTTTCGTAATTCCGTTATGCTATTTTATATAATAGAGAAGATTCCCTTTGCTTTGTGTGGGTTCTAAGATTGGGCCGGGCAATAAGGGGGCCGGTTTTCCGAAACAATCTTTTCCCATAACGGTGACATTTCCCTAAGCCGTCCCACAACCTGAGGAAGCACTTCCAGGATATAGTCCACATCTTCTTCCGTGTTTTGATCGCTTAGGGAAAGGCGTAGGGATCCATGAGCGATTTCATGGGGAAGGCCAATGGACAACAGCACATGGCTGGGATCCAGGGAACCGGAGGTACAGGCGGAACCAGAGGAACCGCATACCCCTTTCATGTCCAACAGCAACAAAAGGGATTCTCCCTCAATGCCTTCAAAACACATATTGAAGTTTCCAGGCAGGCGTCGGGTAGCATCGCCGTTTAGATAGGAACGGTCGATTTTACTGGCTCCCTGGATCAGACGATCCCGCAGCAGGGAAAGACGTTTGGCCCGTTGCTCTATATGGGAACAGGCATCTTCTACCGCTACACCCAACCCCACAATACCAGCCGTGTTTTCTGTGCCGGCACGGCGGCCTCGCTCCTGGGCGCCTCCTTCGATTAAGTTCTGTATCTGGATGCCCCTGCGGATATACAGGGCACCGGTACCCTTGGGACCATGAAGCTTATGACCGGAGAGGGAAAGCAGGTCGATGTTCTGCTGCTGTACATCGATGGAAACATTTCCTACAGCTTGTACGGCGTCGGTGTGGAAAAGTACCTTATGACGCTTACAAATAGCGCCTAATTCCGCAATGGGCTGGATAGTGCCAATTTCATTATTGGCGTACATAATGGAAACCAGGGCGGTGTCTTCCCGGATCGCTGCTTCCAACTCTTCCGGCCGGATGATACCGTCGTGATGCACATCCAGATAGGTCACAGAAAACCCCTGCTTTGCCAAAGCCTCAACCGTGTGAAGAACGGCGTGATGCTCAAATTTGGAAGTAATAATGTGTTTTTTGCCCCGTTTGGCCTGTTCATAAGCCACACCTTTGATCGCCCAGTTGTCCGCTTCACTTCCTCCTGAGGTAAAGAAAATCTCATTTGGCTGAGCGTTTAAGCAGCGGGCCACTTGCTCCCGAGCCAGTTCCACTGCTTTCTGAGCTTCCCGCCCGACAGAATACAGGCTGGAAGGGTTGCCGAACTTTTCACAAAAAAACGGGATCATGGCATCTAATACCTTTTGGGATACCGGTGTTGTGGCGGCGTTGTCCGCATATACAAAACGTTCCATTGTTGATTCACCCTTTTTTAAATTACTTTATCTATCGCTTTCCTAAAAAGTCGAATTTCCTGAAATCTATACTACACTTATTTGGTATACTTTTCAAGAGGTTTTACAAAATTATTTTTTTGCCTGTTCGGCCGCAGCTACCGCCAGACGGTCACAGCGTTCGTTTTCCGGGTGACCGGCATGGCCTTTTACCCACTGTACGGTTAATTGATGGATATCTGCGAGGCGGAGCAATTCCTCCCAGAGTTCAGGATTGAGGGCGGGTTCCTTTTTATTACGCATCCAGCCGTTTTGTTTCCACTTTTTGGCCCATCCTTTGGTTAAGGCGTTGCAGACATATTGGGAATCGCTGTATAGTGTGACCGCGCAGGGCTCTTTGAGCAGTTTGAGCGCTTCAATTACCCCGGTAAGTTCCATCCGGTTGTTGGTGGTATTGGCGCATCCCCCAGAGATCTCCTTTTCATGGGAGCCATAGCGGAGGATAGCCCCCCATCCGCCGGGGCCGGGGTTGCCCTGGCAGGCACCGTCGGTATAAATTGTCACCTGTTTCATAGCCGTTTTCCTCCAGACCCGCGGCAGGCAATGCGAAGGTCCGCATGAGCCGCTTTTTGTGATTTTTAAGTCCACTTATTATAGCAATTATCGGAATGGCTGGCAATATCATACTTTAGTTTTATCCCGATCCCTTTTTAAATATCATAAAGGAGGCGTTTTTTGAGAAGGGAATATGCTTTCTGCCTTAACTCGGAAAATCAGTTTGATTATATTAGATAGAAACTGGTAAAGATAGGAGAGAAAGCTTGTTGGTTTAGGGAAACCCATAGGGGCGCTCTTGACAGTACAGAAAACAAAAGGTACAATTACAATAATATTTGTGTTCGGATTCTTTTGGATACAAAAAGCTGTATCCAGATAAAAGCAAACCAGTTGAGTTCGGTTTTTCGTCATAAATAAAATAGAGGATAGGGCGCGGTTCCGATCAAAAAAAAGACACCTGCTTTTGAATGATTTAGCTGGCAGGTCTGGTTTTTTGTGTCCTTCCTTATGTATTGGAGGTTATTTTGTGGTATCAGATTTAGAAAAAAGAACAAAAACAGAGATGGTAGCCAGCACTAAGAACCAGCCGGCACAGAAGACGTTCGGAAAGCAGACAGACCAATCCCTTTCTTCCAGCGGACAGACGCCTAGGCCTGCCAGAAAGGTGCATGCGGATCCCCGCACAGCCCGTCTGTTTGAAAAAATTACACCGCGGGCAGAATTGGTATCGGAGACAGTAAAAAAGAACGCTGTGAAAGAAGACAGAAAGCCTGTTCCCAATGGAAGAAAACGGCAGGCAGGAAGCAAAACTTCCAATACCCGTGGCAATGGTGTGCAGGCTAAGAAAAATCCTGGGAGACGCAGACAAAAGGTAGAAAAACCTTCTATTCGGGTAATCTTTTTAGGTGGCCTGAATGAAATCGGTAAGAATATGACCCTGTTTGAATGTGAGGACGACATGTTCCTGTTGGATTGCGGGATGGCGTTCCCGGACGGGGATATGTTGGGCGTAGACCTGGTGCTCCCGGATTTCACCTATGTAGAGCGCAATAAAGATAAAATCCGCGGAATTGTTTTGACACATGGTCATGAAGACCATATTGGTTCTCTGCCATATCTTTTAAAGAATATGAATATCCCTGTGTATGGGACCAGTTTGACCTTGGGGCTGGTTGGCGCCAAGTTGAAGGAACATAATCTGTTGGGGAAAACACGGCTCCATGAAGTAAAACCGGGCCAGACTGTCAAGCTGGGGTGTATGGACATTGAGTTTATTCATGTGAACCATTCTATTCCGGACGCAGTGGCGGTGGCTATTCATTCCCCAGCGGGTACCCTGTTGCATACCGGCGATTTTAAAATCGACTGTACGCCGACAAAAGGGGAAATGACTGATTTGGCCCGTTTTGCGGAACTGGGGAAAGAAGGTGTCTTGGCGTTGTTTGCAGATTCCACCAACGCGGAACGCCCCGGCTACACCATGACGGAAAGTAAGCTGAACGCTTCTTTTGAAACACTGTTTGGCAGAGCGGAAAACAGCCGGATTATCATCGCTTCTTTTGCTTCCAATATCAACCGCGTACAGCAGATTATAAACTGTGCGGCTCGGTACGGAAGAAAAGTGGCTTTTTCCGGCCGGAGTATGATCAATTATATGAGTATCGCCCAGGAGCTGGGATATTTAGACGTTCCAGACGGTGTTATTATCGATATCGATATGCTCAACCGGTATCCCAAGGAAAAAGTGGTGCTCATCACAACAGGCAGCCAGGGAGAGCCTATGTCTGCCTTGGCCCGTATGGCCAATTCCGATCATCGCAAAGTAGAGGTGGGGCCTGGCGACTTTATTATTATTTCAGCCAATCCCATCCCCGGCAATGAGAAGATGGTGGGTAATGTAGTCAATGAACTGATGAAGCGTGGTTGTCAGGTAATCTATGAATCTATGTATGAAGTGCATGTCTCCGGGCATGCCTGCCAGGAAGAACTGAAGATCGTCCAGGGGTTGGTAAAACCCAAATATTTCATTCCTGTACACGGGGAACAGAAGCATCTGCGTAAACATGCCGATCTGGCGATTGCCATGGGAAGAGACCCTTCTCATGTCTTTATTGGTGATAATGGCAATGTTTTGGAACTTAATGAAAATTATATCAAACAATTAGCCCCTGTCCCGGCAGGCCGGGTTCTAGTAGACGGCTTGGGAGTAGGGGATGTAGGAAGTATTGTGCTCCGTGACCGCAAACATTTGGGACAGGATGGTTTGATTGTAGTGGTGGCTACTATTGATTCTTCCGATGGGCATGTGATCTCAGGGCCGGATATTGTGTCCAGAGGATTTGTATATGTTAGAGAATCAGAACCCCTGATGTTGGATGCGCGCGCCCGCGTGACAGATGTGCTGGAAGACTGCGCGGATGAGAATATCCGGGAGTGGGGTGTCATCAAAACGAGGGTAAAAGATGAATTGTCGAAATTATTGTATGAACGGACCAGAAGAAGCCCCATGATTTTGCCTATTATTATGGAAATCTAGTGCAAAATCTGGTATAATAAAAAAAGATTGGTCTTTTTGCAATAAAAACGATCTTTACTTTTTGCAGTGGATACGGAAAAGAAGAGGTGGTTCTTTTGAAAAAAAAGGTCTGGGCGGCTTCTCCAGTCTTTTTTGTCATCACAGTGGTCATGCTTTTGATGGCGGCGGCGAGCTGGAGTTATAACCGAACATTGTTTTATGTGGAGATTTCCCTTTCCATTCTCGCTGTAGCGGCAGTGGCGATCAATATTGTCCAGTTTAAAGCATATGTGAGGACAGTTCAAAAGAGCGCAGCGGAAGCATTTCAAGGTATCAATAAAGATTCAATGTCGAAAATTTCCCTTCCCGTCGTAGTGGTGGGGCCAAAGAATGACATTGTTTGGTATAATACCCCTTTTCTGAATAAAGTCTGCGCCAAGAGGGAATGTATTGGGGAATCAATTGTACAGTTTACCTCTGGTTTGCCGGTGGATCAGCTGCTGAACCGAAAGGGTTTGGATGTATCCTATCAGGAAAAACGGTTTACTGTATTTGGAATGACTTCCCATGAAGCCGCTATCCTTTATTTCATTGAGGATACCTATTATAAGGAAACCGCGTTTGAATATGAAGAGAGCCGCCCTTGTGTAGCGCTGGCAATGTTTGATAACCGGGAAGAGCTGGCCCGGGATAGTACAGATAGCCAGGACGCCCAGATTGTGGCTAACGTAGAACGTACCATTCAAGACTGGGCGGCTAAGACGACGGGATTTTATAAAAAAATTAGCGGCGGGCGCTATATGGTGATCATGGAAGAACGCCATCTGCGGCTGTTTATTGAAAAGAAATTTGAAATTTTAGACCAGATGCGCAATATCAAGTTGGATGAACGCCGTTACGCTACCATCTCCATCGGTATAGGCCGAGGGGGCAAGACTATGAAGGAATGCGAGACCTGGGCACGCAACGCTTTAGAAATGGCGTTAGGGCGCGGTGGGGATCAGGTGGCAATCAAGAGAGGGGACTCTTACGAATTTTTTGGTGGAGTGTCCAAGGGGGTAGAAAAACGGGATAAAGTGCGGACCCGGGTGATTGCATCGACTTTGTCGGATCACATCAAGGACAGCGACTATGTCTTTATCATGGGACACCAGTTTTCTGATCTGGATAGCGTGGGTGCGGCCGTAGGTATGTGGAGCGCTGTGACCAAAGGGCAGGAAAAGCCTGCCAGCGTTGTGATTAACCGGGAACAGAGTCTGTCCACTTCTTTGATCGAAAGTATAGAGAAATCCGGTAACGGAGGGATGTTTATCACGCCGGCTCAGGCGGAAAACATGCTCACAGACCGTTCCCTATTAATCATTGTGGATACGCATTCACCAAGCTTTGTGGAAAGCGTTAGCCTATATCAGAAGAGTAAACGGGTAGTGGTCATTGACCATCACCGCATGATGGTGAACCATATAGAAGGGGCTGTGGTATTTTATCACGAACCCTATGCGAGTTCCGCATCAGAAATGGTAACAGAGCTTACTCAATATTTGGGAGAAAATGCCTTGAACCGCTTGGAAGCGGAAGCGCTTTTGGCGGGGATTATGTTGGATACCAAAAATTTCGTGCTGAAAACCGGCGTAAGAACCTTTGAGGCGGCAGCATATCTGCGCCGTAAAGGGGCCGATACGGTGGAAGTGAAACGCTTGTTTTCCGATTCCATCGATACATATAAGGCCAAGTATCAGATGGTTTCCGGCGCGGAAATCTTTAATAGCTGCGCTATCGCCAGCGCGGATGAAAATTGTTCAGATATCCGGGTGGCGTCCGCCCAGGCGGCGGATGAGCTGCTGGGGATACAAGGGGTAAATGCCTCTTTTGTCATGTATCCTGCGGGAGGAGGGATCAACATTTCCGCCCGATCCTTGGGATCTGTCAACGTACAGGTGATTATGGAAGCCTTAGGAGGCGGGGGGCACCAGACGATGGCAGGCGCTCAGCTGCCCGGTGTAACCATGGAAGAAGCAAGAGAGAAACTGGTGGGACTGATCAGCGACCTGAACTTTCCGGTGGACTGATAGGAGCTCCCAATATCGTTTTTTAGGTATCCGTTAGGATTTTTAACCGATTGGGGGTCCTGATGGATAAGCAGATAGAAAGTGAGGAAAACAGTTATGAAAGTTGTTTTATTGGCCGATGTGCAAGGAAGAGGAAAAAAGGGGGAACTGGTGAATGTTTCTGACGGGTATGCCCGGAATTACTTGTTCCCCCATAAGCTGGCAAAAGAAGCCAATGCGCAAGCGATGAGTGAATTGAAAAACGCGGAACAAGCCAGGCAGCATAAAATTGAAGTAGAAAAAGCAGCCGCAAAGGAAGCGGTGGAAAAAATCAATGGTAAAACCCTGAAACTGTATGCAAAAGCGGGACAGGGTGGCCGGCTGTTTGGTTCTGTTACGGCAAAAGAGATATCGGAAGAATTGAAAAAAAGTTACGGTTTGCAGGTGGATAAACGTAAGATTGACTTGAGCAGCGACATCAAATCGTTTGGCACCTTTGAGTGTGAAGTGAAATTTTATACAGGGATTTCCGCAAAAATCTTTGTGATGGTAAGCGAACAAGCTTAAATAACGTCATATGATTTAAAATTTTTCTCAGGGTGGATGATAGAATCTGGTTCTGGTCCACAGGGACGGGGCAGACTCCTTGTCTGCCCTGCTTTTATCAGAAAAAGTTTTTTTCAATGCTTTCATAAAAGAGGAGGATATTCATGGCGGAGCTTCAGGTGACATCCGGATATGACGGGTTAAATCTGCCATACAGTCCGGAAGCGGAGCAGTCGGTGTTGGGCGCTGTGCTGTTGGATTCCAGTTGCCTGGATCGGGTGGCGGAAATCCTGCCGCGGCCGGATTATTTCCATTTGGTGAACCACAGGCAGATTTATGCGGCAATGTTGGATTTATTTACCGTAGGAAAACCGGTGGACTTTGTCACAGTATTAGAATATCTCAAAAAAGAGGACGCTTTTGATGAGGTATCCGGGAAAACCTATTTGCTCCAGCTGGCGCAGATTGTCCCCTCTATTTCTAATGTGGAATCTTACGCCACGATTGTCCGGGATAAATATGATATCCGTACCTTGATTACCACGGCTCGGGACATTATTGAGGACGCTGCGGGAGGCGCTACTGACGCTACCGCCCTTCTGGATTCTGCGGAACAGCGTATTTTTGATATCCGGCGTGGAAAGAATATGCAGGGCTTGCAGCGGGTCAATGAGGTGATTATCCAGACTTTTGACCGGCTGGATCTGCTCAATTCCGCCGAAAGCGACCAGTATAAGGGAATTTCCACCGGTATCCGGGATCTGGACGAAACCATCACCGGGCTAAACCGTTCCGATTTGCTGCTGCTGGCAGCTCGTCCTGGTATGGGAAAAACCAGTTTCGCGCTGAATATCGCCCGTCACGCCGCTGTAGCGGAGGAAAGAAAAGTGGCCTTTTTCTCTTTGGAGATGACCAAGGAACAGCTGGTTTCCCGTCTCCTTTCCACAGAAGCTATGGTAGGAGGGACAAAGCTGCGTACAGGAAAACTTTCGGAGGAGGAATGGGTGCGCCTTATCGAAGCGGGGGATATCCTGTCCAAATGCCAACTTTACTTTGACGATACCCCCGGCATTACAGTGCCGGAGATGAAGGCCAAGCTGCGCCGGCTAAAAGAGGTGGACCTGGTAATCATCGACTACCTGCAGTTGATGCAGGGGGCCAGGCGAATTGAAAACCGTGTACAGGAAATTTCAGAAATTACCCGAAACCTGAAAATTATGGCCAAAGAGATCAATGTACCGGTTATCACGCTTTCCCAGCTTTCCCGTGCCAGTGAACAGCGCACAGAACACCGTCCGGTGCTTTCCGACCTGAGGGATTCCGGTTCCATCGAACAGGATGCGGATATCGTTATGTTTTTATATCGCCCGGATTATTACAAAAACGGCGATAACGACCAGCCGGAGAGTGAGGACCGCAACAGCGGAGAATGTATTGTAGCCAAAAATCGCCATGGCGAAGCCCGTACCATTCCTCTGCATTGGCAGGGAGAATATATGCGCTTTACTGCACAGGAGTTCCGCCGTCATGAATAATCTGTATGAAACAGCCCGGGCCACCATAGACCAATACCAAATGTTATCAGATGTGAATTTTATACTAGTAGGATTGTCTGGCGGAGCGGATTCTGTAGCTTTGACACATTTTCTGTGGGAGCTGGCCCGGGAAAAAGGCTTCCTTTTGGCAGCGGCCCATATCAACCACGGGATGCGGGGAGAAGAATCCGACGAGGACGAGCTTTTCGTACAGCAGTGGTGTGAACAAAGGGGAATCCCATTACATCGAAAGCGGGTGGATCTTCGCGGGGAGGCGGCCCAGAGGGGGATAGGATTGGAGGAGTGCGGCCGGGAGATCCGATATAGCTATTTTCAGCAGCTCCTGCCCTGTCAAGGGGGACGGGTTGCCACCGCCCACACTCTCTCCGACAGTGTGGAAACCTTCTTCTTACATCTAATACAAGGTGCGGGAATGCGCGGCCTGTCGGGAATCCCGCCGGTCAGAGGGACTATCATCCGTCCACTGATCGAAGTAAGCCGGGAAGAAGTGGAGGCATACTGTAAAGGAAAGGGGTTATCTTATCGGACGGATACCTCTAATTTTAGCCGGGAATATACCCGCAATCAGATCCGGCTGGATATCATTCCAAGGTTTAAAGAAAAAAATCCCTCTTTGGAGCGTACACTTTTGCGAACCATGAAAACGGCGGCAGCAGACGAAGCTTATTTATCTGTCCAGGCCCAACAGGCCCTGGACCGGGCGAAAAGTGACAGAGGATACCGGGTTTCTTTGCTAAAAGATCTAGCGGATCCGGTTCTTAGCCGGGCGGTTCGTCTTTTGGCAGAACGGGAGGGGGCAAAAAGGCTGGAAGGTTTTCATATTCAGCAGATGTGCCGTTTACTCAAGGAGGAAAACGGCGGGATTAGCTTACCAGGCAATGTGACTCTCTCTATACAAAATGGATATTTCAATAAGATTTATACAAAAGAAGATAAAAAAGATTGGGCTGTTCCTTTATTGCCTCCGTGTTTTCATTGTGAAAACAATAGGACAATCCGGATTTTGCATGTTAGTAAAAAAGAATACGAGGATCAACGGAAATTTAACAAAAAGTTATTTAATAATGCGGTGGACTATGCTACAATAACCGATAGCATCCTTTTGCGGAACCGCCTCCCAGGAGACTATTTCTGTCAAGCGGGACGCGGGGTTACAAAATCTTTAAAAAAACTGTTTAATGAGGAAAAAATTCCTCAGGCAAAGAGGGAACAGCTTTTTCTGGCGGCGAACGGTTCCCGGGTATTGTGGCTGGAAGGATTCGGAGCGGCCCAATGCTGTAAGGTGACAGAAAATACAGAATCGGTATTACTAATTTTACCAGAGGAGTGTGGAGAATGAACCAGGATATTCAAACCATTCTATTGAGCGAGGAACGTCTGAAAGAAATTGTGGCCGATCTTGGCCGGCGGATCAGCGAGGATTACAAGGATAAAAATCTGCTGATGGTGAGCGTATTGAAGGGGTCCGTGGTATTCATGGCGGACTTGATGCGGGCGATTACAATTCCCTGCCGGATTGACTTTATGTCTGTTTCCAGCTATGGAAGCGGTGTAAAGACCAGCGGCGTAGTGAAAATTGTCAAGGATCTGGACATCCCGCTGGAGGGTTATGACCTTTTGATTGTAGAGGATATTTTGGACAGTGGTATGACGCTCAGTTACATAACGGAGATTTTGGAGGCCCGGGGAACCAGAAGCATTAGGTTGTGTACGCTTTTGGATAAGCCGGAACGCCGTAAGGCGGATATCAAAGCCGATTATGTAGGCGCTGAGGTCCCCGATGAATTTGTTGTGGGTTATGGCCTGGATTACGATGAGAAATACAGAAATCTGCCATATGTGGGCATATTAAAACCAGACGTTTACAGCAAATAACAATGAGGTGACAGTCCCCAGGGCGGAAACCCCATTTTTATAACAGCAAATATCGAAGGAGTGAACTGGAGTTTGGACAACAAAAAGACGCTGCGCAATCTACTCATCTATTTGGGAATCCCGATTGTGCTCATTATCATTATTGCGTCGATTTTTATGAACCGCGGACATTCGACGATTAAGACATCTGAAGTGGTTTCCTATTTCGCCGAACAGAGAGTACGGGAGTATAATCTGGACTTTGGCTCTGGCGCAATGGTTATCAAACTGGATGATGGCACAGAACAGAAATATACGGTGCCTGCTATCCAGGTATTTTTGGATGAAATCAAACCTTATGTGGATGAGTATAATGAGGCGCACCCGGATTCTCCGCTGGTGTATAACTGGGACCGTCCTCAGGAAACGCCGTGGATTCTCTCCCTCTTGCCGTATCTGTTGCTGTTTGGCGTTATGATCCTATTCTGGTGGTTCATGATGAGACGGCTGTCGGCCGGTTTAGGTGATGGCGGCAAGCAGATGAATTTTGGCAAAGCCAAGATCAAGAATATGGCGGATGAGAAACGCAAGACCACTTTTGCCGATGTGGCGGGCGCCGATGAAGAAAAGGAAGAACTGCGGGAGATCGTGGAGTTTTTGAAAAACCCCAAAAAGTATAACGAGCTGGGGGCCAGGATTCCCAAGGGCGTCCTTTTGGTGGGCCCTCCCGGTACCGGTAAAACCTTGTTGGCCCGCGCGGTAGCGGGAGAAGCTGGGGTTCCCTTTTTCTCTATCTCCGGTTCCGACTTTGTGGAAATGTTTGTCGGCGTGGGCGCTTCCCGTGTCCGTGACCTGTTTGACCAGGCGAAAAAAAATTCCCCTTGTATTATTTTTATCGATGAAATTGACGCCGTAGGACGGCAGCGTGGAGCCGGTTTGGGCGGCGGCCATGACGAAAGAGAGCAGACTTTGAACCAATTGTTGGTGGAAATGGACGGTTTTGGCGCTAATGAGGGCGTTATTATGATCGCCGCCACCAACCGCCCGGATATCCTGGATCCCGCCCTGATGCGTCCGGGACGTTTTGACCGGCAGGTGATGGTCGGTTCCCCGGATATCAAGGGAAGGGAAGAGATCTTGAAAGTACACGCCCGTGGTAAGCCTTTGGCCCCCGATGTGGAACTGAAAACCATTGCCAAATCTACCGCCGGCTTTACCGGTGCGGATTTGGAAAACCTTCTCAATGAAGCGGCGTTGCTGGCGGCCCGGAAAGATCTCAAAGCCATCACCATGACAGAGATCGAAGAGGCTACCATCAAAGTAGTGGTGGGGACGGAAAAGAAATCCCGCGTGATGAGCGAGAAAGAAAAGACCCTCACCGCATACCATGAGGCCGGTCATGCTGTGGCGACCTATTACTGTCCCACACAAGATCCTGTGCATCAGATTTCCATCATTCCCCGCGGTATGGCAGGGGGATACACTATGTCCTTACCGGCGGAAGACAGGAACTACCGTTCTCTCAATGAGATGAAGGAAGATATCGTCGTTCTGCTGGGCGGACGCGTGGCGGAAGCCATTATTCTCGGGGATATTTCCACCGGTGCTTCTAACGATATCGAACGCGCTACCAAGCTGGCCACCGATATGGTTACCCGATATGGCATGAGCGAGAAACTGGGGCCGATTTGTTATGGTTCCAGCAACAATGAAGTGTTTATTGGGCGCGATATGGGCCATGTTAAAAATTATTCGGAAGAGACAGCGTCGGAGATTGACGAAGAAGTACACAGCATTATCCTGACTGGGTACCGTAATACGGAATCTATTCTCCGTGAGCATATTGACAAGCTCCACCGTGTGGCGAAATTCCTTTACGATCATGAGAAGATGAGTGCAGAGGAATTTGTGGAAGTCATGGAGAAAGACCATGAGACTCTGGAGTCCGGTGATCAGGATCAGCAGGCGCTGCCTGAGACCAAGGAAGACGAAGCCCAGAATGAGAAAAAAGAAAACAATGCTTCCAGCGAAGAATAAATGATTAATTCGCCAGAAGAGGTGTTTCCTATCATCAGGAAACGCCTTTTCTTTTTGTAGAGACAGAGAAAAAAGAGCCGGATGCCTTTGTGAAAAAGCTCCCTCTTTGTTCGCATAGGGACGGTTTTTACTTGACATACTATGGTTTTATGGGGTACATTATAGGTTAGCGTTATGGACGTGGGAACAATAACCAGGAGGAACGATATGGCGAACCAGAAAACGACAGCATATGGAAATGATAGTATTTCATCGCTGAAAGGAGCAGACCGTGTACGGAAACGTCCGGCGGTTATTTTTGGATCGGATGGAATAGAGGGCTGCCAACATTCTATTTTTGAGATATTATCAAACTCCATTGACGAAGCCAGGGAAGGGTTTGGCAAGATCATCACGGTGACGCGATACGAGGATTTTTCCATTGAAGTGGAAGACCACGGCAGGGGAATCCCGGTGGATTACAACAATAATGAACAGAGATACAACTGGGAACTGGTTTTCTGCGAAATGTATGCGGGCGGAAAATACAATAACAATGAAGCGGAAAATTACGAATACTCGTTGGGGCTCAACGGATTGGGCCTGTGTTCCACCCAATATGCGTCAGAGTATATGGATGTAGATATCCGCAGGGACGGCATGCGGTACACCTTACATTTTGAGCAAGGGGAGAATGTCGGGGGATTAAAGAAAGAATCTTATTCCAAAAAGGATACTGGAACCCGTATCCGCTGGAAACCGGATTTGCAGGTATTTACGGATATCCAGATCGCTGAGGAATATTTTCTGGATACCTTAAAAAGGCAGGCCATCGTCAATGCAGGCATTACCTTTTTGTTCCGTGATCAAAAAGGAGATCAATTTGAGGAAACCACGTTCTATTATGAAAACGGCATTGAAGACCATGTCAAGGAAATGGCGGGAGAAGACAGCCTGACCCCTGTCCAGTTTTGGCAGACAGAACGCAAGGTGAGAGACAGGGCAGATAAACCGGAATACCGTACAAAAATCAATGTGGCGTTTGCTTTTTCCAACAAAAAGCATATCACGGAATATTATCATAATTCCAGCTGGCTGGAACATGGCGGGGCGCCGGATAAGGCTGTGCGCAATGCGTTTGTCTATCAGATTGATGCCTATTTGAAGCAGACAGGAAAATATAATAAGAATGAAAGCAAAATTTCCTTTGCGGATGTGGAGGACTGCCTTATCCTGGTAATCTCCTCTTTTTCCAGCGTCACTTCTTATGAGAACCAGACCAAGAAGGCCATTACCAACAAGGGAATCCAGGAAGCCATGGTGGAAATGCTCCGCCACAATCTGGAGATTTATTTTATCGAGAATCCCATGGACGCTGACAAGATAGCGGGGCAGGTTCTTGTCAATAAACGAAGCCGGGAGGATGCGGAAAAAACCCGTCTGAATTTAAAGAAAAAGCTTACCAGCAATATGGATATCACCAGCCGTGTGGCAAAATTTGTGGACTGCCGCAGCAAAGACGTCAAGGAACGGGAGCTTTTCATCGTGGAAGGGGATTCCGCACTGGGAGCCTGTAAACAAGCGCGTGACCCGGATTTCCAGGCGATCATTCCCATCCGGGGCAAAATCCTCAATTGCCTCAAGGCGGATTACGATAAAATTTTTAAGAACGACATCATCACAGACCTCATTAAAGTGTTAGGCTGCGGCGTGCAGGTGAAATCCAAGGCCAATAAGGATCTGTCATCTTTTGATCTATCCCTGCTGCGTTGGAGCAAAGTAATCCTGTGCACAGATGCCGATGTGGATGGCTTTCAGATCCGGACCCTGCTTTTAACGATGATCTATCGTTTAACCCCGGCGCTGATTGAAGCGGGCAAGGTATTTATTGCGGAATCTCCGCTCTATGAGATCAACTGCAAGAATGAAACATATTTTGCCTATACGGAAAGCGAAAAACAGAAATTCCTGGAGCAGATTGGGGACGCGAAGTATAGCATACAACGTTCCAAGGGATTGGGTGAAAACGAACCGGATATGATGAACCTCACCACCATGAACCCCGCCACCCGGCGGTTGATCAAAGTGATGCCAGCCGAGGCAGAGCAGACTTCCCGTATGTTTGACCTGTTATTAGGGGATAATCTTCCCGGGCGGAAAGACTATATTGCGGAGAATGGATACCGCTATTTGGATGTAGCGGATGTTAGTTAATCCTTTGTCTTTGATAGGAATCTTAGTATTTATAAAAGAAAAAATTATTTTATAGGAAAGGGGCGGAAGCGCATATGCCTCCCAAGAAAAGAACGTCAGCAAAAAGAACACCGCCACCCAAAACACATGGTGTCATTGACGGGGCAGGGGAAGTGGTGGAACAGCGTATCGTCAGCACGCTGGAAGAAAATTATATGCCATATGCCATGAGCGTTATTCTGTCCCGTGCGCTCCCGGAAATCGACGGATTCAAACCATCCCATCGGAAATTGCTGTATACAATGTATAAGATGGGGCTGCTCCATTCCGCGCGTACCAAATCCGCCAATATTGTGGGGCAGACCATGAAGCTTAACCCCCATGGAGACGCCGCCATTTATGACACGATGGTTCGTTTAAGCAGGGGATATGAAGCGCTGCTATATCCATATATCGATTCCAAGGGGAACTTTGGCAAATTCTATTCCCGGGACATGGCCTGGGCAGCCTCCCGATATACGGAGGCACGTCTGGACCCTATCTGTCAGGAACTATTTCAAGATATCGATAAGGATACCGTAGACTTTGTGGATAATTATGACAATACCCTCAAAGAACCCTCCTTATTGCCTGCCAGCTTCCCATCGGTCCTGGTGAACGCCAATACCGGGATTGCGGTGGGAATGGCCAGTTCTATCTGCCCTTTTAACTTAAAAGAAGTATGTGAGACCACCATAGCCCTGATGCGCCACCCGGATCATGAAATTTCTTCTACCCTGCTGGCCCCGGATTTTCCCGGCGGGGGGCAAATTCTATATGTCAAAGAGAGTCTGGAACAGGTGTACCGGACAGGAAGAGGCGGCATCAAGGTCAGGGGTAGATATGCCTACGATGCTTCTGCAAACTGTATTGATATCACCAGTATTCCTCCTACCACTACCTGTGAAGCCATCATTGAAAAGATTGTGGATCTGGTCAAACAGGGGAAAGTAAAGGAGATAGCGGATATCCGGGACGAGACCGGACTGGACGGCCTGAAAATTACCATTGATCTCAAGCGGGGAACTGACCCTGACCGCCTGATGCAGAAATTGTACCGGATGTCCCCGCTGGAAGACACCTTTTCCTGTAACTTTAACGTGCTGGTAGCTGGGATCCCCAGGGTAATGGGGGTAAAAGAGCTGCTGGAGGAGTGGATCGCGTTCCGGATTGAGTGCGTGCGCCGCCGGACCCACTATGATCTGAAGAAAAAACAGGATAAATTGCATCTGCTGCGGGGCTTGGAGCGGATTCTGCTGGATATCGATAAAGCCATTGCCATTGTCCGGGAAACGGAAGAAGAATCCGAAGTGGTCCCTAACCTAATGATTGGTTTTGGCATTGATGAAATCCAGGCGGAATATGTAGCGGAGATCAAGCTGCGCCATTTAAACAGGGAATATATTCTCAAAAGGACCCAGGAAGTGGAACAGCTGGAACAGGAGATTGCGGACCTGCAATCTATTTTGGAAAATAAGTCCCGGGTAAAGGCTATTATCGTCAGCGAACTCAAGGGGGTAATACAGAAGTACGGGAAACCCCGTCAGAGCATGCTGATTTATCCCAACGAGTTGGATGAACAGGAGCCGGAAGAAGAGATCCCTGATTATCCAGTTCATTTGTTTTTCAGCCGGGAAGGGTATTTTAAGAAAATTACACCCCAGTCCCTTCGTATGAGTTCGGAACAAAAGCTCAAGGAAGGTGACAAGATGGCCTGCGCCATAGAAGCGAGCAATGGCTGCGATTTGCTGTTTTTCAGCGATCAATGCCGCGTATATAAAGCGAAAGCCAGTGATTTTTCAGATACTAAGGCCAGTGTCCTGGGGGACTACATCCCAGCAAAACTTGGTATGGAGGAAGGGGAACAGGCCGTTTCTATGGTGGTCACCAAGGATTACCAGGGATATTTGCTTTTCTTTTTTGAAAATGGGAAACTTGCGAAAGTACCGATGGAGGCTTATGCCACCAAAACGAACCGCCGTAAACTGACCGGCGCTTATTCTGACCGTTCTCCTCTTGTATGCGCCCTGCATATTTTGGAGGATGGGGAATTTTTGCTGACTAGCTCTACCGGGCGGATGCTGCTGGTCCATACGGGGACGGTATCGGCCAAAACCACACGGAGTACCCAGGGTGTCGCGGTCATGACCCTCAAAAAGGGAGTGCTGCAAAAGGTGGTGCCTTACGAGGAGGGGACACTGCAAAAACCCAATCGGTATCGGACCAAGACGCTGCCCGCCGCTGGAATGATGCCGGCGCCGGAGGACAGGCCCAAAGAGTAGTATTTTTATACAAAAAGAAAACCGCTGCCCTCACAGCCCAATGGCTGGAGGGCAGCGGTGCGGCAGAAAAGCAAACGCACTTATCTATTTTTTAATCTGCCTGACACTCCGAAAAAATAGGTCTATATACTAATTTCCGTCATAACTTTGTTCTTATGCCATTGATCCATGTTTCCCTTTGCATTTAGACAAAAGGACTGCGGAGTTGTGGATCACGTAAATTAGTACTTTTTTTCTTTGTGAGTGTCTGATAATAGGATAACCGGATATCAGCGGGATATACAGGAAATAGATGGAATTTTTATGTGCTGTATTTTTGAGTTGACAGTTTTTCAAGGGATTTTGTCAAACGATTGCGGAAAAATCCCTTGAAAAAGGCTATTTGATGTGTTAAACTAATTTAGTATTATAACCGAAATTTAACGGAGGTGTTCTCATGGGCGCGCTTCAAATTGTATTTGGAGTGATCCTCGCGATTTTTGCGATTGCTATTATCATTGTAGTTCTTCTACAGGAAGGGCATCAGAAAAACGTCGGTGTTGTCACCGGCGGGGCGGATACGTTCTTTGAAAAGAATCAAGCCCGTTCTATCGATGCTTTCCTTGCGCGTTGGACAAAGGTGATTGCGGTAGGATTTTTCCTGCTGGTAGTTGCAATTAATGTTGTGATGTTCTTTACAGCCTAATCGTGACCAAAGAAAACCCCGCGAATTTCGCGGGGTTTTCTGCTATACAATGGGAAAAATAACATTAGAAATTTTTTTGAGAAGTCTATGACAGTTTGGAGGGAAAGCATATGAAAGAAAATATGAAAAGTGCAATTTTACAGGCGATAGAGGAACATCATGAAGCGTTGGAGCCCATAGAGGTCTTTCAAAAGGTGCAGGCCAGTGATTTTCAGCAATTTACTGATTCTGTGAAACAGTTGCAGCAGGATGGCAAGCTTATTATCACCAAAAAGGGAAAATTATCCTCCCCAAAAATTTCCGGGCTAACTCCAGCAAAGATAGTCTCACATTCCCCTAAGTTTTCCTTTGCCCGTCCGCTGAATGGGGGAGAGGATATTTATATATCAGCGTCTGACCGGAAAAGGGCCCTGCCCGGCGACCTGGTGATGCTGCATAAACTGGGGACTTCCTATAAGGGAATAGATGGCGTGGTAGAACGGGTGGTCGTAAAGGGAAGCCGTTTGATTACCGGTACGCTTTCCCGCACAAGAATGGCCTGTGAGATCATTCCGGATCATCATTTTCGCTCTCCAATTCCTGTGGAAAAAGGGGGGACGTTAGGGGCTAGGAATGGAGATAAAGTACAGGTGTTGCTGTCGTTTCGCCCAAGGACGACCCGTCTATCAGCTAGGGTGGTAAAAATATATGGAAAGGCTTCCAGTGCCCGTATTTGCGCGGACGCCATCATTGACGCTTATGGAATCCCTACGGAGTTTCCAGCGGAAGCGGCCATGGAAGCCAAACGGTTGGCCGGTAGGGGAATTTCTTCCAAAGAACGGGAAAACCGCCTGGACTTGAGGGAATCCTGTATTTTTACCATTGACGGAGCGGACGCCAAGGATTTGGATGACGCAATTTCAGTGACAAAAAGAGAAAATGGCTGGGAATTGGGTGTGCATATCGCAGATGTTTCCCACTATGTCCGGGAAGGGACCCCGCTTGACCAGGAGGCGCTGAGAAGAGGTACTTCCGTTTATTTTGCGGACCGTGTGATTCCTATGTTGCCAAAGGAGCTATCCAATGGTGCTTGTTCCCTGAACGCTGGGGAGGAAAAACTCACTTTTTCGGCTTTGATTCGTTTGGATACCAAGGGGAAGATGGTTTCTTATGAGTTCCATAAAAGCATCATCTGTTCCAAGGTGAGGGGCGTCTATTCAGAGGTCAATCAGATCTTTGATGGAACAGCGGATGAAGCAATTCAAAAGAAATATCAGCCTGTTATACAGTCCCTGGCAGAAGGAAAAGAGCTGGCGGCTATCCTGGAACAGAGGGGTACGCAAAGAGGCGTTATGGATCTGGAAAGCGGGGAATGCCGCTTTGTCCTTGACGACAAGGGAGTTTGTGTGGATATATGGCCACGCGTCCAAGGACAGGCGGAAAAAATGATTGAACAGTTTATGCTGACGGCTAACCAAGCGGCTGCTATGTATGCCAGGAGTGTGGATATCCCCTTTGTTTACCGCGTACATGAATCGCCGGATCTGGAACGGGTGCGCACGTTAAGCGAGCTGGCGGGGGCTCTTGGTTTGAAAAACCGTCGGCTGCGAGAAGGGGTAAAAAGCGCCGATTTTGCGGCTTTGC
>CAKUYY010000024.1 GCA_934717555.1 uncultured Clostridium sp. | reverse complement strand
GTTCCACTGGTAGGCAGTACATGGTTAGGACCCGCAAAATAGTCTCCCAGAGGTTCTGGGGAATAGTTCCCTAAAAATACAGATCCCGCGTTATCCAAGCGGCCTATATATTCTACCGGATTGGCAGTACATACTTCCAGATGCTCAGGAGCCAATTCGTTGGCAAACTCCACAGCCTCTTCCATATCTTGACAGACAATGACAGCTCCGTAATCACGCAAAGATTTTTCAATAATATCCGCACGGGAAAGGCACTTACACTGCCTTTTTAATTCTTCTATGGTTTCGTCTGCTAGTTTCTCACAAGGGGTAAGTAAAATAGCAGAAGCCAACACGTCATGCTCCGCCTGGGACATTAAATCAGCCGCTAAAAACTTAGGGTCCGCTGTTTCATCCGCTACAATTAAAATCTCGCTGGGTCCCGCTACCATATCGATATCCACGGTGCCATATAACAAACGTTTTGCGGTAGCCACATAAATATTTCCAGGCCCTACAATTTTATCCACCTTAGGCACAGTATCTGTCCCATAAGCCAACGCCGCAACGGCCTGCGCTCCTCCCATCAGAAACACACGGTCTACCCCGGCAATCGCCGCGGCGGCCATAATATCTGGATTTGGATTTCCATCTTTTCCAGGCGGGGTCACCATAACGATTTCTTTCACCCCTGCAATTTTCGCAGGAATAGCGTTCATCAGTACAGAAGAAGGATAAGCGGCTGTCCCTCCAGGAACATAAATTCCCACACGGGACAACCCCCGTACCCGTTGTCCCATCATGATCCCGTTTTCTTCTGTTGTCAGCCAACTCTGCTGCTTTTGGCGCGCATGAAACGCCCGAATATTCTCTGCCGCACGCTGCAGGGATTCCACAAGCTGCGGGTCGCTTTGCTGTAGAAAGTCCTGTAACTCCTTCTTATTGAGCGCTACCTTTTCCGGCGCTTTTCCATCAAATTGAACCGTGTAGTCCCGTACAGACTGATCCCCGTATTCCCGCACAGATTCCAAAATTTCTGTTACCGCTGCCGTTACCTTTTTATCCACTTCCCCGCTTCTTGCCCGCAGCTGTGCAATCAGGGTACGCTCCGCTTTGCCATCCGCTTTTACACATGAAATCATAGGGATTCCTCCTTTTGTCCTTCTTTCTTAATCTTCTGCGCTTCTTCCATCCGTACAATGAGTGCCTCAATTTCCGCTTTCCTGAGCTTCAGACTGGCCACATTTGCAATTAATCGGGCAGAAATAGGCGTAACCTCATCAATTATCTCTAACCCATTCGCTTTCAGAGTGGAACCAGTTTCCACGATATCTACAATGGCGTCGGAAAGACCCAACAGGGGGGCAAGTTCTACAGAACCCTCGATCTTTATGATACGCACGTCCATTCCTTTTCCCTCAAAATAATTCCTAGCTACATTGGGATATTTGGTAGCGATGGTTTTGGTAGCGTAACCAGAAAAAAAGTCTTTTCCCTTGGGGCCTGCCAAAGCAAATCTACACTTGCCAAACCCCAGATCTAAAATCTCATAAAACCCTGTCCCGTGTTCCAAAATGGTATCTTTTCCCACAACACCCAAATCGCAAACCCCATGTTCCACATAGGTAATGACATCCGCAGCCTTAGCCAGTACTGCTTCGATCTCCCCATTTCCCACTGGAAGGATCAGTTTTCTCCCTTTTTCCCGCACAGCGGAACAATCTAATCCCATGTCTTCAAACAAACCTATGGTATCCTTTTCCAGTCGTCCCTTTGTCAGGGCAATCCGTAGTGGTTTCATACCTTACCGCCTTTCTCCCAAACCGAAACCGTCTGTACATTCTCTGATACATAATCTACACGGGGAATCTTTTTACTACGCGCATATTCTAAAGCTTCCTGACGGCTGGGAAATACACTGTTTTCACAACGAAGCCCGCCTTTCAGTAAAAAAGCGGAATGTTTAAGCGCTTTCATTTCAAAACCGTCATCTCCATGGATCAGGACATCCGCCGGTTTCCTGGTTTGTACATTTCCGCTTTCCAGCATCAGTTTCGTAATGGCGTCTACATTGATGCCAAATCCTACAGCCGGCATAGGGGCCCCGAAAGCCTCCAGCAAATGATCGTAACGTCCCCCTGTCAGTACCGCGTCTCCTGACCCTTCTACATAACCGCTAAATATAATATCGCTGTAATAATCGTTTCTTTGTACCAATCCTAAATCGATGATAAGCTTTTCCCCTAACCCTATTTCCCTTAGAGCTAGGTATAAATCCTTTAAATACCCCAGTGTTTTGACTGTATCCTCCCCCGAGCATAGATCAGCGGCCTGTTGCAACACTTCCTCCCCGCCAAACAAACGGGGCAGGCGTCGGATTGCTAAGACTGCGGGGGTCTGTTCCAGACGGTCTAAAATAGTGTCCAGTGCAGAATAGTTTTTCGATTCAATCGATAGGCGGATATCTTCCCGTGTCTCATCGCTGATTGGCAATTGGCTGGCTAAAGAACGGAAAAATCCTGCGTGCCCCAATTCCATCCGAAAGTCAGGTACACAACGGGACAATGCCTCTACCGCGGTAACAATAACCTCTAGATCCGCCCGCTTTCCGCTTGCCCCTAATAGTTCGATCCCTGTCTGCATCACTTCATCGCTGCGCCCCATCAGGCTGGGATTATTCCGATATACTGTTTGAGTATAGTACAGACGCAACGGTCTCTTTTCATTTTGTAAGCGGGTAGCGGTCATTCTGGCAATCGGTAATGTGGAATCTGGGCGTAATACCAGCAGCCTTCCTTTATGATCTGTCAATTTATACATGGATTCCTGGGGAATCCCAGCACATTCCAAAGAAAAGATATCAAAAAATTCCAATCCCGGAGTGATAACTTCCTGAAATCCCCTAGATTCAAAGACAGAGGTCAGCATATGTTCTACATTCCGGTGGGCAATACATTCCTCAAACAACAGATCCCTTGTCCCTTCCGGTGTGATATTACAATATTTTTTCATAGAACTCCTTCTTTCGCTTTAGCGTGCTAATATAATAACATATTAAAATAACAGCTGTCAATATTTCTTGAACACAGAAAAAGAAAAGATTGGAACGAACAGATCTAAAAAATTTGTTTTTATTATAATACAGATGCAATCAAATTTCTATTCCCTGTATATAACATAAGGGCTGTTTCAAAAAAATTTCTGAAACAGCCCTTGTTCTCAAGAATTTTTATTTTGTGATTCAAAACAATGTCATTTGACTACTTTGGGGCAAATCTCCAAGAGCCCCACAAGCCTGTAAGGAATCCATAACTGCTTTGGATACTTTACTCCTAGCCTGTACATCGTCAATAGAGATATAGGAACCACCGCTCTCTCTGGCTTGTGCCAAACTGGTAGCGGCGGCTTCCCCTACGCCTGCGATAGATCCAAACGGCAAGCGGATCTTCCCATCTTCCACCAAATAGCGCTTGGCATCGGATCGATATAGATCCACAGGCAACACTTCAATCCCCCGCGCCAACATCTCGTTGACGATTTGCAAGGTAGAGAAAAGGGCATTATCCTTCGCTGTAGCCTCTTTTCCCTTCATATTGATTTCCACCATCTTATGGCGCACTGCTTCTTTTCCCTGGATGACCACCGCGCCGTCAAAATCTTCTCCACGCACTGTAAAGTATGCAGCGTAATATTCCACCGGACGGTGTACTTTGTACCATCCCAACCGAAGAGTAGAAATCATATAAGCCGCCGCATGAGCTTTCGGGAACATATATTTGATTTTCATACAGGAATCTACATACCATTGAGGAACGCCGTGCTCTTTCATCGCGTTTAAATGCTCTTCCGTCAATAGTTTGGCAGCATTTCCCTTTCGGGTAATCTCCATAATTTTAAACGCCATTTTGGGCTCTAACCCTTTATGGAGCAGATAAGTCATAATGCTGTCACGTGTACCAATCACTTCTGAAATGGTACAGGTACCGTTTTTAATCAGGTCCTGTGCATTGCCAATCCATACATCAGTACCGTGGGACAAACCAGATACCTGCAACAGATCGGAAAACGTTTTCGGCTGAGCTTCAATCAACATCTGACGCACAAAGCTGGTACCTACTTCCGGCAAAGAAAAAGTCCCCGTTTCCGAATCAATATCTTCCGGGGAAACCCCCAGCGCTTTTGTGGAAGTAAAGAGGCTCATTACCTCCGGGTCACTCATGGAGACATCCATCACGTTGATCCCTGTATATTCTTCCAGATAGTGATAGATACTCGGAACATCGTGTCCTAGCTCGTCCAACTTACAAATGGTATCATGGATAGAATGGAAGTCAAAATGAGTGGTAATATTATCTGAATTCTGGTCGTTGGCTGGATGCTGCACCGGACAAAAATCGTAGATCTCCATACCGCGGGGTACTACCACCATACCTCCAGGATGCTGCCCTGTGGTACGTTTCACGCCGGTACATCCTGCCGCCAGGCGGGCTTCTTCGGCTTTATGCAGGGTAATGCCATGCTCCTCTTCATATTTCTTTACATAACCAATTCCTGTTTTTTCTGCAACCGTGGCGATGGTACCGGCTTTAAATACATTATCCTTTCCAAATAAAGTTTCGGTATAACGATGCGCCCCGCTTTGATATTCCCCTGAAAAATTCAAGTCAATATCCGGCGTCTTATCCCCATCAAACCCCAAAAAGGTCTCAAAAGGAATATTGTGTCCATCCCGGTTGTATTCTGTGCCGCATTTTGGACACTTTTTGGCGGGCAGGTCAAACCCTGAACCCACACTGCCATCCGTAAAGAATTCGCTGTTCTGGCAATTTGGGCAGACATAATGGGGATACAACGGATTTACTTCGGAAATCCCCGACATTGTCGCCACAAAGGAGGAGCCAACCGATCCTCTGGAACCCACCAAATAACCATGGGCCTCTGAATCTGCCACTAGTTTTTGGGCGGTCATGTACAAAACAGAGAAACCATGTTTGGTAATCGACGAAAGTTCCCGTTCCAAACGGTTATAAACAATTTCCGGCAAGGGATCCCCATAAACCTTTTTGGCCCGTTCCCAGGTAATGCTGGTAAGCTGTTCCTCCGCGCCATCAATAAAAGGAGGATACACCCCCGGCGGGATAGGGCTGACTTCTTCGATCATATCCGCAATCTTATTGGTGTTGGTGACTACCACTTCATAGGCTTTTTCTTTCCCTAAATACGAGAACTCTTCCAGCATTTCCGGCGTTGTGCGCAGATAAAGGGGTGCCTGTTCCCCCGCGTCATTGAATCCCTGGCCAGACATCAAAATTTTCCGATACTCCGCGTCATGGGGATCCATAAAATGCACATCGCAGGTAGCCACTACCGGGATATTCAATTTCTCTCCCAATCGAACGATGGTACGGTTAAATTCCCGGAGCTGTTCTTCGTTCTGAACGGTACCATCTCTCAACATAAAACTGTTATTTCCTAGGGGCTGAATTTCCAGGTAATCATAAAATTTTGCGATACTGCAAAGATTCTCCCACGGCTGCCCGTTTACTACTGCCCGGAATAGTTCTCCCGCTTCACAGGCGCTTCCCAAAATCAATCCTTCCCTATGCTGCATCAGCACGCTTTTCGGAATGCGCGGCCTTTTATAGTAGTAATCCAGATGGGCCATTGAAATCAGTTTATAGAGGTTTTTTAAACCTACTTTATTTTTCACCAAAATAATCTGATGATATGGACGCAGCTTTTTGATATCTCCGCCGGCAAGCATGGTATTGATTTGATCTACAGTTTTTGCATGCTGTTCTTCTTTCAGGCGGGAAACCAGAACCAAAAAGATGTGCGCCAAAATCGTGGCGTCATCTGAGGCACGGTGATGGTTGAATTCCTGTAGTTTTAAATGCTTAGCCACCGTATCCAGCTTATGGTTTTTGATCCCTGGAAGCATGGCCCGGCACATGGGAACTGTGTCAATATAAGTATTGGACACGGCCATTTGATGCCGTCCCGCAGCAGCCTTGATAAAAGAGGTATCAAAGGGGGCGTTATGCGCCAATAATACGCTGTCTGTACCGCAGAAGGCCAAAAAATCCCGAACGGCTTCTTCTTCCTTGGGGGCACCTTTTACCATCTGGTCGGTAATCCCGGTGAGCTCTACAATCTTCGGGGGGATCGGGCGTTCTGGATCGACAAAGGTACAAAAAGTATCCGTAATTTTTCCATTTTCAATCCGTACCGCTCCAATTTCCGTAATGCGGTCGTTTACCGCGCTAAGGCCGGTCGTTTCCAAGTCGAAAGAAATAAAAGTACCTTCCAATGGCATTTGAGAGTCTCCTGTGACCACTGGTATCATATCATTGATAAAATATGCTTCCGTTCCGTACAGGACTTTAAACTCTCCACCTTTTTTCTGAATCGCTTTTACCGCATTCATAGCGTCAGGAAAAGCCTGCGCTACCCCATGGTCCGTAATCGCTACGGCCTTATGTCCCCATTCATAAGCCCGATTGATCAAATCCTGGGCTGTGTTGATCCCATCCATAGACGACATATTGGTATGTAAATGGAGTTCCACCCGTTTTTCCGGTGCATCATCCACTACTTTTCTTTTTTCCACACTGCAAATACTGCGGGGGCGCAGTACGATTTCCCGGTCATACTTATCGTAGTTGACCTCTCCCCGTACCAGCAGGGCCATTCCTTTGGAAATAGTATCCAGCATCTTGCTCTGTTCTTTCATCTCAATGATTTTCAGGGTCATAGAGCTGGTATAATCCGTAATCTGGATGGAGTAAATATTCCGCTTTTTATCCCGGGTTTCCCTTTTGTCCAAGGAAAAAACTTCTCCCCATATGGTAACACTGCCGGAATCCGGGGCTACCGATTGAATGGGTATAGGTTTCCCTTTTCCCGGCTTTCCATAAAGGGGGTTTGCAGTGGACAACAGAACTGTAGGGGTTAACGTTTCCCCCTTCCGGATGCTAATAGAAGAAGATTCTTTTCTTTTCCCTTCGTAATCATGGGATTCATATTCCTCTATTTCCTGGACAACTTTTTCCCTCTTCACCTTTTCTTCCCGAATCTGCTGTTTTTGAATATAAATTTCTGATTTGTGTTCTACCTGCAATATACCGTCAAACTCTACCTGTACCGATACACCAAACTCCTGATAAATCAGGTGGGAAAGTTCCTTGTCAAACTTTTTATTCGCCAAGATTTCCCGTCCCCCATGTTTCAGAGAGACCGTCAACTGGTTTCCTTCTAAACGGGCGGTAGAATCCTTCACGGTGCCATTTAAACTCGCAATTTTTCGGCTTAATTCCTGTACTAACTGTGGATAATAATCCACAGAAAAACTGTCCTTAGGAAATTTGGGATAAATATTCACAAAATTTAAATTGAGTTTGGATTTTGCCAATGTTTTTTCCGTATCAAAAAGCACGCGGCGTTCCACAGGCTGTGAAAACGCCACGTCAAGATCCATTGTTCTCTTTTGAGCATCAATATTCATCGACTGAACAGCGCCCTGCTCCACTGAGGAAAGCAGGCTGGTATCTTCCAGATACCTTTTGAACAGTTCCCCTAATGTCTTCAAACAGACTATCCCCTTCACATTCGCTCAATCTCTTGCATCAGTTCTTCTAAAAGACGATCTTCCGGAACTCTTCGGATAATCTCTCCCTTTTTAAAGAGCAATCCTATCCCATCGCCCCCGGCGATTCCAATATCCGCTTCTTTTGCTTCTCCCGGACCGTTTACGGCGCATCCCATAATGGCAACCGTTAAGTTTTTATGACATCCCGCTAATTTTTCTTCCGCTTGATTGGCCAAAGAGATTAAATCTATCTTTGTACGGCCGCAAGTGGGGCAGGATATCAAGTGAATCCCCTGTTTTCGGATATCCAAAGCTTTGAGTAAATCCAAAGCGGCCCGGACTTCCTGCACCGGATCGTCCGTCAGAGAAACCCGGATGGTATCCCCAATTCCATGTAACAGCAGGGCCCCGATTCCGGCCGCAGATTTCATAATACCCATACGCTGTGTCCCCGCCTCGGTTACCCCCAGATGAAGAGGATAATCACAAGCTTGGGCAGTCAACTCATAAGCTTTCACCATCGTCTGTACATGGGAAGACTTTAAAGAAAGCACAATATTGTTAAAATCAAATTTTTCTAACAGAGAAGCATGGTACAAAGCGCTGTCCCGTAACGCTTCCGGGGTAGGGCTCCCATATTTCGCTAAAATATCCTTTTCCAAGGAGCCGGAATTCACCCCGATACGAATCGGGATGTTTTTATCCCGGCAAATCTGAGCTACCGCCTTTACTCGGCTGTCATCCCCGATATTTCCCGGATTAATACGGATTTTATCCACCCCTGCCGCCGCTGATTCCAAGGCAAGCCTATAATCAAAATGGATATCAGCCACGATAGGGACAGACACTGCTTCTTTTAACGCTGGGATTAGGGATACCGCTTTCCGGTCGGGAACCGCTACCCGTATTATCTCACATCCCGCCTGCTGCAAGGCCACTGCTTGGCGGATATTTCCTTCTAAATCATGAGCCGGTACATTTAACATGGACTGCACAGAAATAAGAGCATCTCCCCCTATCTGCACAGATCCCACAGAAACTTTCCTGCATTTTCTTCTTTCCATCTCGTTACGCTCCTAATCCATGGCCCGTAATCAGCCTCATGACATCGCTGAAAGTCACCACCACCATCAGTAGGATTAGCAAAACAAATCCAGCCGCATGAATCCATCCTTCATATTTAGCCGGCACCGGCTTCCGGCGGATCCCTTCTATAATTAGGAATACCAGTCTTCCTCCATCCAACGCGGGAAGCGGAAGCAGGTTTACCACTCCCAGGTTTACCGTGATGACCACCATTACATAAATAATATTGTTTACTGCAGCTAAAAAGTTGGTCTTTAATCCTTCTGACGCCACCTGCGTGATGGCGGTAGCCACCCCTACAGGTCCGGACAGATCACCAAAACCAAACTGGCCAGTGATAAGCCCTGCCAAACTGGCCCAGACCATGCGCACCATACTGACTGTCTGATTAAACGATTCTGTGATCAGACTTCCAAACGTTTTAGGAATTCCCACAACAATGAAATCAATCACTGTAGAACGGGTCCCATTCTCACTTTCCACCGTATCAAAAGTGACATCATTCAAGGTTATTTTCTGTCCATCCCGGATAACTTCCATATCTACCACAGCGTCTTTGTCAGTAGCAAGGGCAAAACTCATATCTGGACTACTCCAAACCGCATATCCATTGATAGAGGTGATCTGATCCCCCACTTGTAAACCGGTAGACTGGGAGGAAGCGTTATCCGCAAAATCCGCAATAGTTGTGCTGGCAAATCCATTCTGTTGTCCCAATAAGATCATCATGAGCGCAATACCGAGGATAATATTCATGACCGCCCCCATGACAACCACTAAAATCCGTTTCCAGACAGGTTTATTTCCAAAGGCGGCTTCATCGTCGCTTTCCTCGTCTTCCCCTTCCATGGCACAGTACCCACCGATGGGAAAGAGGCGCAGCGCATATTTGGTCTCCCCCTTCTGAAACTTCACAAGAGCGGGTCCCATGCCTATGGCAAATTCATTCACTCGGATTTTAGAAAGCTTCGCCATGATAAAATGGCCAAACTCATGAATAAAAATGATAAATCCAAACAACAAAACTGCAATAATAATGAGCAATACAACAGTAATGGTTACCACCTCATCTGGCGCCAACGCTGTCAAAAACAAAGGCTCTGGCTGCGTGGTCCGCCTGTAATATATCATCTAAACACGAAATCGTACCGGCAGGCTGTCTTTCCACCGCCTGCCCCACCAAGTCCCCAATCTCCAAAAAGGAAATCTTCCCTTGTAAAAAAAGCGGTACCGCCGCTTCATTGGCTCCATTCGCCGCCACAGGGGCTAAGCCTCCTTTTTGGATGGCTTTTTTGCAGGCATGCAAACAAGTAAACGTCTCCTCGTCTGGCGGATAAAAGGTAAGGCGCCCCACCTCTGTCAAATCCAATGAATCCACTGGGGAGGGAAACCTCTCCGGCCAAGTGATGGCGTATTGAATGGGAATCCTCATATCGGGAACACCCAACTGCGCAATCATGGAGTGATCCTGATATTCTATCAAAGAATGTACGATGCTCTCCCGATGCACTACTACATCAATCTGATCCGCAGTCATGGAAAAAAGCCAAAAAGCTTCAATTAGTTCCAGCCCTTTATTCATCATGGTAGCGGAATCAATGGTGACTTTAGCGCCCATATTCCAGTTGGGATGTTTGAGCGCCTGCTGGGGCGTTACATTCTGTAACTCTTCCCTCGTTTTTCCAAAAAATGGCCCACCAGATGCCGTAAGGATTAACCGTTTCAGCGCTTTGGGGGTTGGACATCCCTGCATACATTGGAAGATCGCAGAATGCTCACTATCTACTGGAAGAATTTTTACACCTTTTTCTTTTGCTTTTCTCATCACAAGGCTTCCGCCTGTGACTAATGTCTCTTTATTTGCTAAGGCTACATTTTTTTGCGCCTCTATCGCCTGGAGCGTAGGCTGAAGTCCTACCATGCCTACTACTGCATTTAGCACCATCTCCGCCTCTGGCCATTGAGCCGCTTGGCACAGCCCATCCATTCCGGAAACTACTTCTATCGAGGTACCAGCCAAACGTTTTTTTAATTCCAGAGCAGCCTCTTCTTGATAGACAGCTACCAGCTTGGGAAAAAATTCCCTCGCCTGATTTTCCAGTAAGTCAATATTGGAATGCGCCGCCAATGCACAAACAGGGATTTTTAGTTTGCGAACTACGTCCAGGGTCTGGGTGCCAATGGAACCAGTGGACCCTAACAACGAAAGACTTCCAGTCATAGCCATGAACCTCCGCGTTTAATCATATTATACGCCATACAAAGGGAGATATTGCGCGAAAAAATAAAGAAAAGGCGCCACAAAAACAACGCTGTCAAAACGATCCAGGATTCCTCCATGCCCTGGGATTGCGTTGCCAAAATCCTTAATATGGCATCCTCTTTTTACCAAAGAGAAACACAAGTCTCCCAACACGGATAATACGGAACCTATCAATCCCAAGAGAATCAAGCTTAGGTAATGCACTGTTATCTCTTGTGGAAAAATCCACAGGTCAAATACCAACCCTACCAGCAGCGTAGACAGTATACAGACGATTACGCCCCCTACAACGCCTTCCACCGTTTTCTTGGGACTAATCTCCGGGCACAATTTATGTTTTCCCAAAAAACTTCCAAAAAAATAGGCTCCTGTGTCGGCCATCCATGGAAGGGCTAACACCATAACCACATAAAAAATGCCGAACATAGGATTATCCTGTTCCAATCCCATATCCCGCAGACTAATAATCTTGCTCAGGGATAATGTAATCAACAGGTTCATGCTGTAAATGACCGCGATATCTTTAAAGGTCAGCACCTTATTCATAAAAATCATGATGGCGAAAATCAACAGCGTATAGGCATACCATGCAAGCTGCCAGGCAAAGCCTTCCCCCAATAAGGGCATGGCGGCGGCAAAAAGAAAACTGGGAATGGTAATCCCATACATACGGAAAATCCCCATAGCGGTAAACATTTCATAAATGGCCAAAACACATACCAGAGCAATGGCAATATTGATGGCAAATGGAACCCAGATACTCAGAATCAAAAGGCCAAGCGCAAGTGATACCCCAACAACGGCCGACAATATTCGTTTCAGCATTTATACCCCTCCAAAACGTCGGTTGCGCATGGCGTATTCATCCAGCGCTCTTTCTAGATCCTTTGGCTTAAAGTCAGGCCATAATACGTCCATGGTTACATATTCCGCATAAGCCGACTGCCATAGCAGGAAATTAGAAATTCTCCGTTCCCCGCTTGGCCTAATAATCAAGTCAGGATCTGGCTGTCCCGCTGTATAGAGGTGGTTGCTAATAGCCTGTTCGTCAATCTCTCCCACCGACAGCTTTCCTTCTTTTACCTCCTGCGCCAACTCCCGGGCTGCTTTGGCAATTTCATCCCTACCGCCATAATTCATAGCGATATTCAGTACCATACCGGTCTTGTGGGCGGATGCTTCCTCTGTCCGTTCAATAAGTTCCTGCAATTCCGGCGCAAAACCACTTTTATCCCCTAGAAAAATGACTTTGATATTCTCTTCCTGAAAATCCCGAAGGGCTTCTTCCAGATATTGCCGAAACAGCTTCATCAATGCCTGTACCTCATCCGCAGGGCGTTTCCAGTTTTCTGTAGAAAACGCATATACAGTGAGGTATGGGATTCCTATATTACTGCAATATTTTGTGATGGTACGAAAATTATTAGCACCTACCGTATGCCCGGCGGTCCGGGGCAAGCCCCGCTTTTTTGCCCATCTCCCATTGCCGTCCATGATAATCCCAACATGCTGCGGCAATATCCGAGTCTGCTGATTGTTTTTTTCCTTTGAGAACAACCCCATCCAATATTCACTGCCAATCTAAAGCTTGTGATTGCGGGGAAAACCACAATCACAAGCTACCATTTTTATTTTATATTTCCATGACTTCCTTCTGTTTCTTCTCCGAGATCGATTCAATCTCTTTGCCAAACTTATCCGTAATATCCTGCATACGCTTTTCTGCGTCTTTCAGGTCGTCCTCGGTGATTTCAGAAGCTTTCTTCATAGCCTTTAATTTTTCAATCGCATCCCGACGTACTGACCGGATGGCTATCTTAGCTTCCTCTGCCATTTTGCTGACATCTTTTACAATCTCTTTGCGGCGATCCTCCGTCAGCGGCGGGAATATAATCCGGATAATCTTTCCGTCGCTCTGGGGGTTGATCCCCAAATCTGAAGTTTGGATTGCACGTTCCACCGCTCTCACTACAGAAACATCCCACGGCTGGACCGTTAAGGTACGGGCTTCTGTCACAGAAACTGCAGCCAATTGGTTAATCGGGGTGGGCGTTCCGTAATAATCTACCATAATCTTATCCAGTACTCCCGGATTTGCACGGCCTGCACGAATAGAAGCATATTCGTGAGTGAGTACCTGCACGGTTTTATCCATTTTATGTTCTGCCGCTTGAAAAACTTCTTTCATTATACTTCCTCCTTCACCAGTGTACCGATAGGACATCCGCACACGGCATCTACAATATTTTGGGGATTCTCTATGCTAAAAACCAAGATCGGGATATGGTTATCCTTACACATGGAAGCTGCTGTGCTGTCCATCACTTGTAGCCCTTGGTTTAACACATCCAAAAAGGATAGGGTCTCATATTTAACGGCGTCAGGGTTCTTTTTGGGATCACTGTCATAAACGCCGTCTACCATAGTTGCTTTCAAGATAATATCCGCATCAATTTCTGCGGCACGCAATGCCGCAGCGGTATCCGTAGAAAAGAATGGGTTTCCTGTTCCACAACCAAATATCACAACACGGCCTTTTTCCAAATGACGGACCGCCCGGCTCCGGATATATGGCTCTGCCACCTGCTGCATGGAAATTGCTGTCTGTACCCTGACGGAAACCCCCATCTGCTCCAATGCGTCCGCCACGCCTAACGCATTGATCACTGTGGCCAACATCCCCATGTGATCCGCGCGGGTACGGTCCATATTGCCGCTGCTACGGCCTCTCCAGAAGTTTCCCCCGCCTACCACAATGCCAATTTCTACACCCATATCCGCGCATTGTTTAATAGCATTGCCAATAGATAGTACAGTCTGCTCATCAATTCCATGTTTGCCAGATCCCGCTAAGGATTCCCCACTCAGCTTCAGCAAAATTCTTTTATACTTTGGCTGCAAATTCAACACTCCCCAAATAACAATTTGTTACTCTTTATCTTACAATAGTTGGATATCGATGTAAAGCTTTTCTCTACGAATCGTGATAATATTCATCCTTTGTTAAAATTTCTACTTATTTTTATGATAGCCAATCCTCACAGATAACTTCTGGTTCCCCAATTGATTATATATTCAGGGATGAATCAAACAATTATAAGGAAACTTAGAAAAATATTCCATGATTTCAAAATCAAAATTTTTTAACAAAACCTTTCCCGGCTATTTTCCCCAATGAATACTGGGATTCAAGAAAAGGTAAACTAATTTCATATCAAGGTTCACAAGAAAAGCATTACATGCTTAGCGTATAGCCCTCCTCCTTTCCTCTACATTTTTATCTGCCGATATAGCCAGTTCATAATGATAGATACCACATATTCCTGTTCTTTATCCGTCAATTCCCTTCCTTTGGGAATATCATGCCACTTTTTCAGGCAACCACGGCAACAAGTTGCCGTGGCGTGTTGAGCGATAAAAACCGGATGTCCCCGCATAGGAGTTTGTTTTCCGTCATTCGGTATCCTAGCGGGAGCCAATCTCTGACGGACAAAGTCTTCCGCATGGCTGCGGATGGTTTCCATCCCTTTGGACTGGATATAAGCAATCTCCTCTAAAGAAAGCTGAAACCGACTGCGAAAAGAAGATCGTGATAGCCTGCTTAAAATATCCTCTATGGACATTATGAGCAAAGGGGATCTTTCTCTTTTATCCGGATCATAATCGATACCCGCCCTTTGCGCTTGGGAGATCTGAAGGGCCCGCCTGATCCGATAGGTTTTACCGTCTTTTCTAAACTGCGCCCCTGTCTGTTTGAAATGAAATGCCACTTCATAAGCCATACATTGCCGGCGGGTTTCTAAAATCCAGCCATAGTCGCAAAGCCTGGCATTCTCCCCGGATTCTCCTCCACAGGTCACCGCCTGAATCTTTCCGCCGGAAAGGTAGGATTCGATATGGATTTCTTCCAGTAAAGGTTCCTCTATAATCTCACGGTGTTTAATCGGGCAATTAAGAAAAACGGGTAGACGCGCGTCCGCCTGCTCCTGATTTTCGCAAGTACAAATAATGGTGACGTTGTCATATCCATCTTCCCAGTCATCTGGAATACATTCTTGAAACCGATAAATCCGTTTGGTAATGATGACAAAATGAAGGTCATCCCTCTGCCGAATCATCCGCCAAGCTTCTTCCCGCCATAAATCAGCTTCTGGCAGAAAAAAGTCCGACGTCATACAGGTATAAACAGCTTCCTCGGTATCCTGCAACCGGTACTCACCCGTTTTATCGGTTTGTATAGGAAGAGAAAAATTCTGTGTTTTTACCACTGTACTGCTGTCTTTCCCAAACTGGCTGTCCCTGCGATAGACATAGCAATTTTGGCATCCTGGAGAAATCTTTTTACATCCATGCCAGGGATTCCAGATAACCACTTAGTCTCTTCCTTCCTTATTGATTACTCTGCGTTTCTTTATCGTGAATTTAATATCATTATAATCAATAATCTGATACAAGTAAACCATAGAAATTCCATTTTTTCATGTCCGATTCTAAAAAATGAGCTTGTTCTGGATCGAATCTCCAAACAAGCTCATCAAACCGCATTAACTTTTAAGTATTTAATATCTCTTTATTTTCCTGGAAGTCGTTTGATTTTCAGGCTGTAAATCCTTTTCTGTAAAGGTGCCTGTCTGTTGTATTCATCTAACGATAAACTTTGTATAAGGTACTATCATGCTGTTACGATTTCACTAGCTTCCCGGAGTTTCAGTCTTTCCACCGCCATCTCCCGCATTTTATATTTCAATATTTTCCCCGCCGCATTCATGGGAAACTCAGAAACAAAGGCCACATAACGCGGGGTTTTATGTTTCGCCATATGATCCCGCACATAATCTTTTAACTCTTCTTCCGTCATGTCTTCATCCTCTTTCAGGATCACATAGGCCATAATTTCTTCCCCATACTGTTTATCAGGTACTCCTATCACCTGTACATCCTTTACTTTGGGATGGTGATAGATAAAGTCTTCTATTTCCTTGGGATAAATGTTTTCCCCGCCCCGGATAATCATATCCTTAATACGTCCGGTAATTTTATAATTTCCATCGGGTAAACGGCGCGCCAGATCCCCGGTATGTAGCCAGCCGTCTTCATCAATCGCCGCTGCAGTGGCTGCTGGCATTTTATAATAACCCTTCATAATATTGTATCCACGTGCAACAAATTCCCCATCTACATTATCCGGAAGATCTTCCCCTGTTTCTGGGGATACAATTTTGCACTCCACTCCAGGCAGGTTTCTTCCCACTGTGTTGACCCGCACATCCATGGGATCGTCTACCCGGCTTTGGGTGCAGCCGGGAGAGGCTTCCGTCTGTCCATAGACAATGGTGATCTCCTTCATATGCATCTTTTCCACAACATCCTGCATCACTTTAACCGGGCAGGGGCTGCCAGCCATAATGCCGGTGCGCATATACTGGAAGTCTGTCTGAGGAAAGTCCGGATGTTCCAGCATAGCGATAAACATAGTGGGTACCCCGTGAAAACAGGTGATTTTTTCCTGATTGATGCATGCCAAGGACGCCTTTGGCGAAAAAGCTGGGATTGGGGATATGGTAACTCCATGGGTCATGGAGGCCGTCATGGCCAATACCATCCCAAAGCAATGGAACATGGGGACATGAATCATCATCCTGTCCGCGGTAGATAAATCCATACAATCCCCGATATTTTTTCCATTGTTTACCACATTGTAATGGGTCAGCATAACCCCTTTAGGAAACCCAGTGGTGCCGGATGTGTATTGTATATTGCACACATCGTGGCGGTTGACCAGCGCCGCGCGCTGATACACACGTTCCACAGGAACTTTTTCGGAAAGCGCCATCGCTTGATTCCAATCCAAGCAACCCTCCTGCTGAAATCCCACTGTAATAATATTGCGCAGGAAGGGAAGCTTCTGACAATGAATATGTTTCCCAGGAATCGTATGTTTCAATTCTGGACACAATTCATTGATGATACCGGCATAATTGGAATCCTTAAAGCCTTCAATCATCACCAATGTGTGCGTGTCTGACTGCCGTAAAAGATACTCTGCCTCATGAATTTTATATCCGGTATTGACTGTCACGAGAATTGCCCCAATTTTTACGGTCGCCCAAAAAGTGATATACCATTGCGGAAGATTGGTGGCCCAGATGGCTACTTTATCTCCCTTTTTCACACCCATGGCAATGAACGCCCTTGCAAAAGTGTCCACATCGTCACGGAACTCGGCATAAGTCCTCGTATAATCCACCGTAGTACACCGGAAAGCGTACTGATCTGGAAACTCTTCCGCCATACGATCCAGAACTTGTGGAAATGTTAAGTCAATCAAGGTATCCTTTTCCCATACATATTTTCCTGTTTTGGTTTTGTTATCAAACAAAACGCTTCGAGCGGTATCTCTTCCAGCATAGCCTTCCATATAATGAATAAACTGAGGAAATACAATACCCGCGTCGCTTAGATCAGCGGACCAGCGTTTTACCCATTCCAAGGATACGTATCCCTCATAGCAAATAGACTGCAACGCCCGCATCATTTCCCGGATCGGCAGATCTCCTTCCCCCATCATACGGTATTGTACCTGCCCATCCTGCATGACAGAATCCTTCACATGGACATATTTGATATAAGCACCTAAATTTTGCACGGTTTCTTCAGGCTGTTCCCCCATGAAGCGATAAGGATGATGCATGTCCCACAGGGCCGCTACCGCGTCACTGGAAAGCTGTTTCAACAATTTGCGTAAGCGGGATGTATCCGCATAAACACCATTGGTCTCAATCAGCAGGGTGACGCCTGCCTCTTCTGCCAAGGGAATCAGCTCCCGAAGTTGGTCCAGTACAATGTTATCGTCCACTTCCCCTTCGGGCATGGGAGCCAGATCCGCCAGCACCCGGATATAAGGGGCTGAAATTTTTTGAGCAAGCTTGATATATTCGGTGATTTCCTTTTTATTTTCTTCCACTTTTTCCGCGAATTTCAGACAACAGGCAGAAGAAAGGCAAGGGATTTCCAACCGCAACGCATTTAGTTTTCTCAGGGTTTCCGGTAATTGTTCCTCTGTAAAAGGAGGGGATTTTACCGCAAAAATATCGTTTCCTAAGCCCCTTATCTCGATACCGTCAAACCCAATGTCCTTGGCCATAGAATAGATCTCTGGCCAGGAAAAATTTGGACAGGCCAATGTTGAAAAAGCGAGTTTCATATTATATTCCCCCACATATCAAATCTTTTTTATAATCGCTGTTTTCTATATGTCTATCAATTAAAAAATATAAGTATTTTATGATTCCTGGGATATTTTCTTTCTTACAAAATCAAAGGACATGATAAAAATACTTTTTTCTGTAAAACATAGAAATATTTTAACACATCACAATATAAAATGTAAATATTTTATTGATATAATCGGCGATAAAACAAGCTATTTTCTATAAAAATTTAAACTTATTAAAAACAGATCCGTTTTTTCTCTGTAAGAAGAAGGCAACTGAAACTTTTCCGTATTTTTATTGGATAATAGGTTTACATGGAAAACGGAATATAAAAAATCCTGTATCGATCAGCTGTCAAAGCCTGTCTCGATACAGGATTTCTATTTTTCAGATTGCGTTTTTATTTACGAATACAGTTTTATTTTGTATCAGCTTTTTTATGAAAGGATACAACAATGGTCAAGAGGACCACTGCCTTTCCCTAAATTAAGTTGCGCTTTTAACGCGGCTACTATATATTTTTTGGCCTTTTCCACGCTCTCTTGCTTGGAAAGTCCTTGAGCCAGGCCGCAGGCAATTGCGGAGGATAATGTACATCCTGTCCCATGGGTATTGGGATTATCCACACGTTGACATGTGTACCAGATTTCTCCGCCATCCCGCTGATATAAAAGGTCATCGGCGGAATTTTCCAAGTGTCCTCCTTTGATCAAGATATCCACTTCAAACCGCTGGGAAAGAATCTTGGCGGCTTTCAGCATATCTTCCTTATGGGAAATGGAATATCCGCTGAGAACCTCCGCTTCCGGGATATTGGGGGTTATAACATCTGCAAGGGGAAGCAATTCCCCCGTAAGTGCTTTTATTGCGTCGTCGCTCAACAGTTTACTTCCACTGGTGGAAACCATTACCGGATCTACAACAATATTTTTAACCGCATATTCCTGAAATTTCTCTGAAATGACATGAATAATACCAGAGGAGGATACCATTCCAACTTTTACAGCGTCCGGAAAAATATCAGTCATCACGCAATCGATCTGTTTTGCTACAAATTCAGGAGAGGCTTCCATTACGCCATAAACCCCTGTGGTATTCTGGGCTGTTAAAGCGGTAATCACACTCATTCCATAAACCTTATGCGCTGTCATTGTTTTGAGATCTGCCTGAATCCCTGCACCTCCACTGCAATCTGATCCCGCTATAGTCAATACTTTTTTCATAATTTTTCTTCCTCCTGTCCTTTCGCCGGGATAATAAGGGGAATTAATTGATCTAAGGAAACTACGGACAGATCACTGATAGCCTGTATTTCCTGCCAATCTGATGCGGAGGAAGCGTCGTACACTCCAGCCACAGAAAAGCCCGCCCGCTTAGCTGTCCGTACGCTGTAGAGGCTATCCTCGATTACCAGCGTTTTTTCTGAAGGGATTTGCATACTCTTAGCCGCTTCCCGATAGATAAAGGGATCTGTTTTGCCAATCCCTAGATTCTGGCAACTAAGCACAAATGCAAAATAGTCCAGAACCTGTAATCGTTTTAAGGCACTTTCCGCAGAATCCAGGTCTGTTTCTGTCGCCACACATATTGGGATATTTTTTTCCCGCAAAGCATCCAGCAGCTCTTTCGCCCCTGACTTTAGAGGTATATGCAGACGGTACTGATCCTCTGGAATCTGATAAATTTCTTTTAAAATTTCAGTGAGGGATTGCTGAACCCCAAACTCTTCTTGGAAAAGCCGGGCTGCCTGTATAAAACTTAAGGAACGCAGGCGGCGGGAGAGGTTTTCTGGAGCCGAGATCCCTTGTTTCTGCAAATAATCCCGACCTACATTTTCCCACATTTTCATGGAATCTAACAGTGTCCCGTCCAAATCAAAAATAATACCCTGATAGGTCATTCCTTTATCACCTGTTCCGCCAATCCACATAATTGGCGGGCTGCCTTTTCAATATCCGGCTGTGCAAACAGCGCGGATACCACCGCCACGCCGGCAATTCCGCTTCCCCGTAATTGCAAAACATTTTCAGCATGAATCCCGCCGATCGCCACCACCGGGATATCCACACTCTGCGTAATTTCCCGATAACGCTCCCTAGGAATGGTGACCGCATCTTGTTTGGTAGAAGTGGCAAAGGCAGCTCCTACCCCCAAATAAGAGGCACCTTCCTGCTGGGCACGGCGGGCCTGTTCCACCGTTTTCGCGGTCACACCAATGATCTTGTCTGATCCCCAGAGCTTCCGGATTTCCAGAGGAGACTGGTCTCCCTGCCCTACAT
>CAKUYY010000023.1 GCA_934717555.1 uncultured Clostridium sp. | reverse complement strand
GTATAAGAGGCCAGATGCTGGATTAATTCGATCTCTTCCGGAGCGGAAAGAAGCATCAGCTCGTCCAGGGTGCAAGGACGTTTGACAATCCCGTCGGCGGCCAAAGCTTTTTCTATACTACAAATGCGGGCGTGGGCGTATTGGACATAATAAACCGGATTTTGGGCGTCCTGCTGAACCGCCAGATCCAAGTCAAATTCCATCTGGGTGTTGGATTCCCTCATATTAAAGAGGAAACGGGCCGCATCCACAGGAACCTCGTCCAGCAGATCGGAAAGCTGAATCGCTTTTCCAGTTCTTTTGCTCATACGGACGATTTCGCCGTTGCGGACCAGCTTGACCAGCTGCATCAGCACGACGTCCAGCTTGTTTCCGTCCAATCCAACGGCATCCATTGCGCCCTTCATACGAGCTACATGGCCATGGTGGTCGGCGCCCCAAATGTCAATACAGCGGTCAAAGCCCCGTTTAAGGAATTTGTTTCGATGATAAGCGATATCGGCAGCAAAATAGGTGGGATTGCCGTTTTTCCGCACCAAAACTTCATCTTTTTCCGCACCAAAAGCGGTAGCGCGATACCAAAGGGCACCGTCCTGCTCAAATGTAAGGCCTTTTTCCTTCAAAATATTGATAGTTTCCGCCACTTCTCCGTCTTGATGCAGAATGCTTTCACAGAACCACTCATCATAATGGATTCTGTATTTCTCCATGTCCGCTTTCATTTTGGCGATGTTTTTGGGGAGGGCAAATTCCACCAACGCTTTGCGGCGCTCGGCTTCCTCTTTTTGTAAGAAGCTGTCGCCATACTGGTCGGCGAATTCCCGGGCACGTTCTATGATATCCTCGCCGTGATAACAGTCTTCCGGCATGGGAACCGCATCTTCCCCATGATAGATCTGTTGATAGCGCAGATCCAAAGACAAAGCAAATTTATCAATTTGGTTGCCGGCGTCATTGATATAAAATTCTCTCCAAACCTGATATCCCGCTGCATCCAGCACGGAAGCCAGGCAATCTCCCAAAGCGCCGCCGCGGGCATTGCCCATGTGCATAGGACCGGTAGGGTTGGCAGAAACAAATTCCACCATAACTTTTTCCCCTTTGCCATAATCGGAACGGCCATATTGGGAACCCAGCGCTTCAATATCCTGAAGAATGGAGGCATAGAAACGCTTACTTAGAAAGAAATTCAAAAATCCAGGACCGGCGATTTCACAGCGTTCAAAAAAAGTACCGTCCAGCACCAGCTGGGAAGAAAGAATCTCGGCAATTTTGCGGGGAGCCATCCGGAACGCCCGGGCGCTTACCATGGCTACGTTGGCGGCATAATCCCCGTGCTCCCGATTGGCTGGAATTTCTATGGCGAAATCAGGGGCCGGCTCTGCGGGGAGCATCCCCTGTGCTACCGCCCTTCCCATGGCGTCTAAAATAGCGCCTCTCAGATCACGAATGGTTTGTTCTACAATTTTTGACATCTTCTTGTTCTGCCTCCTTGATATGGATAAAAATTTCATTTAAGCTGGTCAACCCTGCATTGATATCCAGCGAATAACTGACTTCGAGATTCCCTCCGCTGTCAGTCAGGTCTGTGTCAATATGGTTGGCGAACACACCTACCATCATGGAACCGTATCCTGTGTCATAATGGCACTGGTGCCGCTGTCCTTTTTCCAGGATCAGGCGGCTGTTTTGGGCCCCGTTTCGAATGAGCGTGACCTTTTGATTCCCCTCAATTTTTAAAATAGAAGTGACCAGGGCATGAGGATTATCCTCATCATATTCCTTGTAGATAATATACCGGTTTTTGCCCTTGGTTACATAGGAACCCAAGGTCGTCAATTGAATTTCACCTCGTTCTCCATCTACATATTGTTTCCCTACAATGGAGATCAAGTAATTTTCCTGCATAGCTTTTGTTCTCCTTCATGATACCAGCCGTGTCTTATCGGGAAGGATAAGGTGGATAGTCCTGAATCTCAATCCGGCTGACATTTCCTTTGATACTTTGCCCCAAAAAGATCCCGGCAATTTGAGAAAAACCTTCTATACTGTCGCTGACATAAAAGGAACAGTCCCCTTCTGTTTCTTGCTCACACAGCAGGTTTTGCTTTCTTAGCAGCTGGGAAGCGTACAAGGCGGTTTCTTTCCCGGAATCGATCAACACAACGTCCTCTCCCATTATATCCCCAATAATTTCACTGAGAATAGGGTAATGGGTACACCCTAAAATCAAGGTATCTACGCCGGCATCCCGCAAAGGGGAAAGGTATCTCCGGGCTACTTCCCGGGGAACACAGTCATCCCGCTGGATGAAACCATTTTCTACCAGGGGAACAAAAAGCGGGCAGTCCTGTTCAAAAACCTGGATTTCCGGATGGAGAAGGTTCAGTTCCCGGCGATAGGAGCCGCTGCGGATGGTTGCGCTGGTGCCGATGATACCGATTCGCCCGTTTCGGGTGGCAGCGGCGGCGGCGGCGGAAGTAGGCTTTACCACGCCGGTAAAAGGGACAGGAAGGCGGCCGGCTAGATCCAAAGCCACAGAACTTACAGTGCCGCAGGCGGCGATGATCATCTTTACCTGTTGAGATAACAGGAAGGAAACATCCTGGGCTGCGTATTGTTTGATGGTTTCCGAGCCGCGGGTTCCATAGGGGACTCTGCCGGTATCCCCAAAATATACGATGTTTTCATAGGGGAGCAGATGGCGTAGTTCTTTTACGGCGGTTAACCCACCCAGGCCGGAATCAAAGACCCCAATGGCTGCCTCATTCATGCTGTCCCGCCCTCTCAAAAGCAAGTTGGATCAACTGGTCCAGCAGTTCTTCCATAGGAACCCCATCCGCTTCCTTCAGTTTGGGGTACATACTAATAGAAGTAAATCCGGGAAGGGTGTTCAATTCGTTAAGAAGGACCTCCCCATCGCTTTTCCGTACAAAGAAATCTACCCGTGCCAAACCCGAGCAACCTAAAAGTCGGTAGGCTTTTACAGCGCGTTCCCGAAGGATCAGGGAAGTGCGCTCGTTGAGATGAGCGGGAATATAAAGGCCGGATGTCCCATTGATATATTTGTCGTCATAATCGTAAAAGTCACTGGAAGGAGCGATCTCTCCAACCTGAGAGGCAACCGGCTTGTCGTTTCCCAGAACAGCACATTCCACTTCCTGGCCGATAATATTCTCTTCAATTAAAATTTTACGGTCTTCTTTTGCCGCTTTGTGCATGGCGGCGATCAGTTCTTCCCGGTTAGACGCTTTGCTGACCCCGACGGAAGAACCAGCATTGGCGGGCTTTACAAAGACCGGGTATTGCTGTAAATCGCGTTCTACTTGATCTGCTGCTTTCTGTTCATCCTGTTCTAAGTCGCAGCGGTAAAGCCATGTGAAACGGGCCTGGGGGATACCGGCATAGTCGAGCATAATATTGGTAATCACCTTATCCATACATGCCGCGGAAGAGGTGGGATCACATCCCACATAAGGAATACCGGCCAACTCTAATAATCCCTGAACAGTGCCGTCCTCCCCGTTTTTACCGTGAAGGACTGGAATAACAGCGTCGATAGGGACAATTTCAAAAGAAGCCCCGCGCAAAACCATCAAACCATGAACAGATCTGTCAGGGGAAAAAAAGGCGGGGGTATTTTCCGGATGATGTTCCCAGTCTCCCGTTATGATATCATCGACAGGACCCTGATAGAGAAACCACTCGCCCTTTTTGTTGATACCGACTTTGACGACTTCATATTTATCCTGGGAAATATGGCGGAGGATAGAGGTAACGGACATCCTGGAAACTTCATGTTCTGTGGATGTTCCGCCGAACAGTACCGCGATATGTTTTTTTGCCACAAGATCACACTCCCAAATTTGATCAAACAACTTTCCTATTGAAAACGGTATGAAATTACGATATTATATATTACCACATTGCCCCAATCCGTGCAATTCCTAATATAGAGAAAGAATAGGAAAAAGGGGCAACAAAATGAATAAGAAAGTACATAGATTGGACAATCTTCATTTGGCGTGTTATAATAATATCCATTTCGTTTTGTACTTTAATTTGAAAAAGATCTTCAGATTTTTGAAAATATAAAAAACCGGGAGTGATTCTTTTTGGAGAAAAAGGCTTTTGACCTGATTGCAGCAAAAGTGGAAGAGGCACTGGTGGAACAGGAATTCACCAGACAGAATGTGGAAGTAAAAGAAGGGGAAAACAATACAGCCCTTTATACAGGAGAAAGTGCCGCGTACAGTGTGATATACGACGCGGGGAAAAAACGTTTTGAATTACGCTCCTGTGGAATGAAGGATTCTGTCCCCGATAATCAGTGGAAATCGGTCTCGGCTTGGCTATTTGACCCACAGGAGGATACGGAACGGGAAGCGGAGAGTATCGCGAACGACTTTGTGGAAACCATTCAGGGCCCCCAGAGAAAAGCGCAGATCAACGCGGCAAAAAAGAAGAAAAAAGACGATGAGGCCAACGTAGACCCTCTGTTTTTTATGAATCGTTTGGTTAACTTTTTTCCTGAGCTGCGGGAAGAGATCCGTTGGGAAAGAGAACATTATGAAAGATTTCGCGGCGTGATATTCACAAAAGAGAAAGTATTGCCCCTCATGCAGCGGTTTTTCCTGGAGAATCCCACAGATGCCCAAGTCAAAAAGATGGCTACGGTAATGAGCGATTGTTACGCTTCCGGTGACCTGGACGTACGGGGAATCATCACCTATGTGATTTTCCATTCCTTGAATGACACGGCCATTCAGCGGTTGGAAGAATATCTCAGCGAAGAGCTGAAAAAAGCTGTCAAATTTTCTGTGCGCTTAAAAGGGAAAAAAATTAAGCCGGAAAAGAAAAAGAAAGAAAAGAAGATTATGGCCAATACCCTCAGCGGAAAACAGTAAGCTGCCGCTTGGGTATTCCTTAGGATAGGAGATAGGAATTTTCCTATTGAATATATAGCAATAGCCTCGTAACGGGGGTGCTGTTCTATTCAAGAAAGGCACCCCTGCGAAAAGACATGACATTTTTGGAAAAAAGTCCTTGACCCACTTTCTATGTTGTGTTATAGTATTATTACCTCACAAGGGCTTTATTTTTATGCCCAATTTCGAGGGAGGCTAAAATATTCCGTATAACGGGAGGTGCCGTCATGAGAGTAAAAGTAACACTAGCCTGCACAGAGTGCAAACAGCGCAACTACAACACGATGAAAAACAAGAAGAACAATCCAGACAGACTTGAAATGAACAAGTACTGCAGATTTTGCAGAAAGCATACTCTGCACAAGGAAACCAAGTAATTGGACGGAGGAACAGAGAATGGCTGAAAAGAAGGCCGAAAAAAAGGCCGAGAAAAAAGCTAACAAGAAGCCCAACTTCTTTGTAAGAGCTGGTAGATACCTCCGCGATTGCAAAAACGAGATCAAAAAAATTGTATGGCCGACCCCAAAGACTGTATTTCGCAACATGGGCGTTGTGCTGGCAATGATCATCGTAATAGGCTTGTTTGTCTTCCTATTGGATTACGGTTTGACCGCTCTGTTTAGCACGTTCATGAGCATTAGTCATTAATAGGCGGAGGAAAAGCTATGTCTGAAGAAGCAAAGTGGTACGTTGTTCATACTTATTCTGGGTATGAAAACAAAGTGGCATCCAATCTTGAAAAAACGGTGGAGAACAGACAGCTTCAGGATCTGATCCAGGAAGTCTGTGTGCCGACAGAAACCGTGACAGAAATCAAGGATAATAAGCGGCGCGAAGTGGAACGGAAGATTTTTCCGGGATATGTCATCGTCAAGATGGTGCTCACCGACGAATCTTGGTACATAGTGCGGAATATCCGTGGCTGTACCGGCTTTGTAGGACCATCTTCCAAGCCGATTCCCTTGACTGATGAAGAAGTTGCAAAATTGGGTGTGGAAACCAAACAAGTGGAGGTTTCCTACGATGTCGGAGATTCGGTTCACATTGTGGACGGTCCCTTGGAGGGATTTGTGGGTACAGTGGAGGAACTGGATACCGAGAAAATCTGCGTCCGCGTGGTAGTATCCATGTTTGGACGGGAAACACCAGTAGAGCTTGAGTTGGATCAGGCAGAACTGGTGGAATAACAAAGGCAATGAGCGGAAAAGCCACCGCTTATGGTAGGTAGGGGCAATGCCCCTTGTGGGAGGTGCGGCAAGAAGCCGTTCCGCAATTTACCACGAATTTTGGAGGTGCAAGAAAATGGCTCAAAAGGTTACTGGCTTTATTAAGCTTCAGATACCTGCTGGCAAGGCAACCCCGGCGCCGCCTGTAGGACCTGCATTAGGTCAGCACGGTGTCAACATTATGGCGTTTACGAAGGAATTCAATGAACGCACAAAGAATGATGCTGGACTGGTAATTCCAGTTGTCATCACAGTGTACGCAGACCGTTCTTTCACATTTGTGACAAAGACTCCTCCCGCTGCTGTTCTGATTAAGAAGGCTTGCGGTATTGAGAGTGGTTCCGGCGTGCCCAACAAGACAAAAGTTGCAAAGATTACCCGTGAACAGATCAAGAAGATTGCCGAGCAGAAGATGCCTGACCTGAATGCTGCTAACGTAGAGAGTGCGATGAGCATGATCGCAGGTACTGCGCGTAGCATGGGTGTAGAAGTAGTCGATTGATCAAAGACCCGGGTGGGAGGAAGTAATCCGATTTTACCACTCAATAGGGAGGATAACCAATGAAACACGGTAAAAAATATGTCGACAGCATGAAGCTGATCGAGAGAGCAAAGCTCTATGATACCAACGAAGCGTTGGATGTTTGCGTAAAAACTGCTACCGCTAAGTTTGACGAAACTGTAGAAGTCCATGTGAAATTGGGTGTAGACAGCCGTCATGCGGATCAGCAGGTGCGCGGTGCTATTGTATTGCCTCACGGAACTGGTAAGAATGTTCGTGTGCTGGCAATCTGCAAAGGCGACAATATTGAAAAAGCCAAAGAGGCTGGCGCTGAATTTGTAGGTGCTGAAGAGATGACCCAGAAGATCCAAAACGAGGGTTGGATGGACTTTGATGTAGTAATCACTACCCCTGATATGATGGGTCTGGTAGGCCGTCTCGGTAAGGTGCTTGGTCCCCGTGGATTGATGCCGAACCCGAAGGCCGGTACTGTAACCCCTGATATTGCCAAGGCAGTCAAAGAGGCTAAGGCTGGTAAGATTGAGTATCGTCTGGATAAAACCAATATTATCCATTGCCCCATTGGAAAGGCTTCTTTTGGAGCAGAGAAGTTACAGGAAAACTTTGATACTCTGTTGGGTGCTGTTGTGAAAGCAAAACCTGCTTCTGCAAAAGGCCAGTACATTAAATCCTGTGTGGTTGCCACCACGATGGGCCCTGGCGTCCGTATCAATCCGGCAAAGCTGGGCGGTTAATTTTCTGACAATCTATTGACAAGTATTGTTGCTTGTGTTATAATAATAAAAGCTGATCTTTTCCAAAGACAGCAGGCGCATATGCATAATTGGTGAATTCCAGCCTGCCGAGGAATGAGAGTGAAGATTTTGCAAGTAGGATCTTTACGCCCCTTCCACGGTTGTATGGAAGGGGCTTTTTGTGTGATATGTATCCCATTTTGTGGAGGTGAATGAATTTTGCCAAGCGAGAAGATTTTAGAGCAGAAAAAGCAAATTGTTGCTGAACTGACAGAAAAGCTTAAGAGCGCTTGTGCCGGTGTAATCGTAGATTACAAGGGCATTAATGTTGCTGACGATACCAAACTGCGTAAAGAATTGCGTGAGGCGGGCGTAGATTATTTTGTAGTGAAAAATACTCTGTTGTCCCGTGCGGCCAAAGAAGCTGGCCTGGAGGGTTTGGATCCCGTTTTGGAGGGCACCACCGCTCTGGCTGTCAGCAAGGAAGATCATGTAGCTGCGGCTCGTATTCTGTGCAAATTTGCAGAGACTAATAAGAGCATCAAAACCAAAGCCGGATTTGTGGAAGGAAAAACCATTGATGTGGCAGAGGTAGAGAACCTGGCTAAACTGCCCAGCAAGGAAGTTTTGGTTGCCAAAGCTCTGGGTGGCTTGAATGCTCCGATCACTGGTTTCGTCACTGTGCTTAACGGCACTATGAAGGGCCTGGTTGTTGCATTGAATGCAATTGCTGAAAAGCAAAGCGCATAAAATGGGAAAATTCCCAAAGATTTTTGAAAATAAATTTTGGAGGTAACTAACATGTCTGATAAAGTTGTAAAGCTGATTGAAGATGTAAAATCCCTGACCGTTCTGGAGCTCAGCGAGCTCGTTAAAGCTCTGGAAGAGGAGTTCGGCGTATCCGCTGCTGCTCCGGTTGCTGTTGCTGCTGCTCCGGTTGCCGGTGCTGCTGCCGCTGCTGAAGAGAAGACCGAGTTTGACGTTGTTCTGAAGGGCGCTGGCGCCAACAAGATCGCCGTTATCAAGGTTGTTCGTGAAGTTACTGGTCTGGGCCTGAAAGAAGCCAAGGCTATGGTAGACGAGGCTCCGAAGACCGTTAAGGAAGGCGTTTCCAAGGAAGATGCTGAAGCTCTGAAGGCTAAGCTGACCGAGGCTGGCGCAGAAGTAGAAGTAAAATAAGTTTACTTATTAAGAAACGGCACAAGCTATGGGGCTTGTGCCGTTTTTCTTATCATGAAATTAAGAAGCACATAACTGATCTAAGGTACCGAATGTATATCCCTCTTGTTCCCATTTTGTTAAAAGTTCATCCAGGATCTCCGCATTGGTTTTGGAAGTACTGTGTAGAAGGACAATGGCTCCGGGATGAATTCTTGGAAGCAGTTTTTCAAACGCCTGTTCTTTTGTGGGTTGTTTTTCTACATACCAGTCTACATAAGCCAAACTCCAGAAAACGGTATGATATCCCAATTCATTGGCTAATTCTAGATTTTGCTGGCTGTATTTGCCCTGAGGAGGGCGATAAAATTTCTGCATTTCCTGACCAGTGGTTTCCTGGTATAACTTTTCCAGGGATTCTATCTCCTTTCGGAAAGATTCCATATCGGAAATTTTAGACATATCTGGATGGGAAAAGGTATGGTTTCCCACGATGTGCCCTTCTTCTACCATACGTTTTACTAAATCAGGGCTAGTTTGTATATAATTTCCCACCACAAAAAAAGTAGCCTTGACCTGATGCTTTTGTAAGGTATCTAGGATAGATGGCGTGTATCCATTCTCGTATCCCGCGTCAAAGGTGAGATAAATGACTGGCTGACTGGTATCCCCTACATAATAGGCATTATATGTTTTCAATGTTTCTGAAGTGGCGTTTCCTACAGGAGGTTTTCCCTTTTCCTGAAAACTGAGTCCCCAGTTGGTATTGGCGGCGGAAGTTTCCACCGCTTGAGGCTGGATCCGGGCCAGGGAAAAGATAATAGCGGCCAATAAAAATACGCATAACAGTGCCATAGCGATTTGCCTTTTTTTAATAATGAGGAACATATGCTTCACCGTCCTGATCGTTTCTATTCCACTATATGAATATTTCGCGGCTACTATGACAAAAGGCAGATACAATACTCTATTTTCAAGATAAGATTCGGAAAGATTCCAGTTTTTTGGTTGTGATAGTGACAATGACATGGTATAATATAAATTCAAGTTTTTAACAATGGTCGATTATCATCAAGTCATACAAAGGGAGTATTAGGATTTATGTATCAGCTTCTCAAGCAGGAAGGACAGGCCCGTAGAGCGCAATGGGCTACCCCCCATGGCACCGTGCAAACGCCGGGATTTATGAATGTAGCCACATGTGGGGCCATCAAAGGCGCGGTATCCGCTTTGGACTTAAAGGATTTAAAATGCCAAGTGATGCTATGCAACACTTATCATTTGCATTTGCGTCCAGGAGATCAAGTGGTAAAGAAGATGGGGGGACTACACCGGTTTACCGGATGGCAGGGACCTATCCTAACGGATAGCGGAGGGTTTCAGGTTTTTTCTTTATCCAAATTACGGGATATTAAAGAGGAAGGGGTTACATTCGCCTCTCATATTGATGGCCACAAGATTTTTATGGGGCCAGAAGAAAGTATGCGTATTCAGTCCCACTTGGCCTCTACCATTGCCATGGCTTTCGATGAATGTATTGAGAACCCAGCGGAATATTCCTATGTAAAGGAATCCTGTGCCCGTACTACCAGATGGCTCCATCGATGCAAGGCGGAAATGGACCGCTTAAATCAGCTGGAAGATACCATTAATCCCCACCAGATGCTGTTTGGTATCAATCAAGGAAGTACTTATGAAGATCTGCGTATTGAGCATATGCGGGCGATCCGGGAGCTTGATTTGGACGGCTATGCCATTGGAGGTTTGGCGGTAGGGGAAAGCGCCGAGGAAATGTATCGGATCATAGAGGCAGTAGAGCCGGAGATGCCAAAGGATAAAATCCGTTATCTGATGGGGGTAGGAACTCCTGTCAATATCTTGGAAGCTGTTTATCGCGGCGTGGATCTATTCGACTGCGTGATGCCAAGCCGAAATGCCCGCCATGGGCATCTGTTTACCTGGCAGGGAATCCGGAATCTTATGAACGCGAAATATGAATTGGACGATCATCCTGTGGACGAAGAGTGTGATTGCCCGGTATGCCGCCATTTTTCCCGGTCTTATATCCGCCATCTTTTTAAAAGTGGAGAAATGTTGGCCATGCGTTTGAGTGTTATGCACAATATTTATTTTTATAATACTTTGATGGAACGGATCCGTCAGGAACTGGATCAGGGAACTTTCCAGTCTTTTTACCAAAAATACAGAGAAATTTTGGGGCAGAGAATATAAAAAGGCTTGCAAGCTTGTCTTTTTATTGCTATAATCATTCTATTATTTATGGAGGTGTATGTCTGTAATGAACAGCAGTATTTTGTTGTCCGCAGATGCCAGCGCAGCTGCTGGCGGTAGCATGTGGATTTCCCTTGCTATGATTGTCGTTTTGGTGGGCGTTATGTATTTTGTCATGATCCGTCCTCAAAACAAGAGAAGAAAAAAAGAGGAAAAGATGCGTCAGGATCTCCAGATCGGCGATGAGGTTACCACTATCGGCGGTATCATGGGAAAGATCGTCAGCATCAAAGAGGAAACAGATTCCCTCGTTATCGAAACCGGTATTGACCGCAGCAAAATTCGGGTAAAACGTTGGTCTGTCGCCAGCTGCGATACCGTTCATGATACCCCGGAATCTTAATCATAAGAGAGGGCCCTTCTGCATATATGTGATAACAGATGTGCGAAGGAGGGGTACTTGTTGAGTTATGATAAAAATGGGGAAACACAAGGAATAGGCCGATCCGTGAAATCTATTGTATTGGGAACTGCCATAGGCGGGGTTGTGTGCATACTGTGTTTGGTTCTCTTTGCGCTTTTGTTTGTCATTTCCAAGAGAATCCCGCAGACGATGATACAGCCTTTGATATTGGTAGCCTGTGCAGTGGGGGCCTTTATCGGCGGGTATATTACCGTGAGGATAATACGGACGAAAGGCCTGTTGTTTGGGATTTTATCCGGTCTTCTGCTTTTTGCGATTGTTTGCCTCGTGAGTGTGATTGCTATCCGCACTCCTTTTTCTACATATGCCCTCATTAAGGGAATTCTAATGATGCTCATGGGGGCTATTGGGGGAATTATCGGGGTAAATAAGCGTTCAAAACGAAAATAAGGTTTTCTTTTGTCAGAACTTGTGGTATAATAAGTTTGTATTTTAAAAGGAAACGGAGGACAATAAAATGAAACACATCAAAACTTTAAACAAGGCAAATCTGAAAGAGAGCGCTGTAAAAGGCGGTTGCGGCGAGTGCCAGGCTTCCTGCCAGTCAGCCTGCAAAACTTCCTGCACAGTTGCCAATCAGAAATGTGAAAAGTAATCTGGCCCGGCTATGCGGCTAGAAAAACAAAGTAGGGGCTTTCCCCAAACCGTTGTTTCTTGTTAGAAAATGGTTTGAGGACCGCCCCTACGATTTTATCTGTCTAAATGGAGAAGGTAACTTATGATACATCAGTATAAATTAAATGGATATTCTATTGTTCTGGATGTCAACAGCGGCGCGGTACATGTGGTGGATGACTGCTCTTATGATATCTTGGAATTGTTGCCCAGGGAAGGGGAAATGGACAAGGAGATCCCTGAGAATGTCGTGCAAACGTTAAAAGGAAAATACACAGAAGAAGAGCTTAGAGAGACTTATGAGGAACTTTATGCTCTTTATCAGGCTGGCCAACTGTTTTCTTCCGATTCCTATGAACCTTTTGCCAGTATGATGACGGAAGCCCCTGTCAAAGCAATGTGCCTTAATATTGCCCACGATTGCAATTTGCGTTGCGAGTACTGTTTTGCCGCAAAGGGAGATTTTGGCCGCGGACGGATGTTGATGCCGCTGGAGATCGGGAAAAAAGCCATTGATTTCCTGATAGAGCGTTCGGGAAGCCGGCACAACCTAGAAGTGGACTTCTTTGGCGGGGAACCTCTTATGAATTTTGAAGTGGTCAAGCAGGTGGTGGAATATGCCAGAAGCCTGGAAGAAGCAAACCATAAGAAATTCCGCTTTACGATCACCACCAACGGCCTGCTGCTCACAGATGACAAGATTGATTTTATCAATCGGGAAATGTCCAATGTGGTACTATCTTTGGATGGACGCAAGGAAGTCAATGATCGGCTGAGGGTACGGGTCAATGGGGATGGATGCTATGACCGTATTGTACCTCAGTACCAAAAGTTGGTGGCTCAGCGGGGGGACAAGGATTATTATGCCCGCGGGACTTTCACTAAATATAACCTGGACTTCACCCAGGATGTCTTACATATGGCGGAACTAGGGTTTGACCAGGTTTCCGTGGAACCTGTAGTATCAGATATCAAACTGGACTATTCCATCAAAGAGGAAGATCTTCCCCGTGTATTTGATGAATATGAAACCTTGGCAAAAACCTTAATTGACCGGAAGAAAAAGGGAAAAGGATTTAATTTCTTCCACTTTATGCTGGATTTGGATCAGGGACCCTGTGCGATCAAGAGGCTGCGCGGCTGCGGTTGTGGCAACGAATATGTGGCGGTAACCCCGGAAGGGGAGATTTACCCCTGCCATCAGTTTGTGGGTGAAGACCAATGGAAAATGGGGGATCTCAGGGACGGCTCTTTCCGGGAAGATATGAAGAAAACATTTGCAAAGGCCAATGTATACACCAAAAAAGAATGTAAAAATTGTTGGGCAAAGTTCTATTGCAGCGGTGGATGTAACGCCAATAGCTGGCAGTATGAAGGGGATATTTTAAAGTCCCACAAAATTTCCTGTGATCTGGAAAAGAAACGTCTGGAATGCGCTATCATGATGAAAGCGGCATTGGCGGAATAAGGTATCCAAGGATATCTGTGGATATAAACGCCCGAAAAGCTCGGGCGTTTATGTTTTTACGTAGTCAATGAAAACAAAAAATTGAAAAAATTGAAGATAATCACTCAACTATTTTCCATAGATTTTTTCAATAAATAGTGCTGGAACATTGATTTTTTGTGAAAAAGGTATTATAGTATACTATTACAAGGCGGGTGTTATCATGCAAAAAGTAAAAATTGGATTTATTGGTGCTGGAAACATGGCGCAGGCCATTATCCATGGAATGCTGAAGAGCGGAAAGTACCTTCCGGAACAAATAAACCTTTATGATGTAGATCAAAAAAAGTGTGAAAAATTGGCGGAACAAGGTATGCAGGCGGCAGGGAGTTCCCAGGAAGTAGTAAAACAAAGCGATATCATTTTCTTGGCGGTCAAACCCCAGAACTATAGTGAAGTATTGCAAGGGGTTCGGGAATGTGTCACCCAGGAAAAGCTGTTTGTTTCCATTGCTGCTGGTATTTCTATCTCTTATATTATCCGGGAACTAGGCGTAAATTGTCCTGTGATACGGGTTATGCCAAATACGCCTTTATTGATTGGCAAAGGGGCTACGGCGCTTTGTCGGGCGGACCATGTATCAGAAGAACAATTCCAGTGTGTCAAGGAGATCTTTGAAGCATCCGGAGAAACAGCGGTATTGACAGAAGATAAAATGAATGCGGTAATAGCCGTCAACGGCAGTAGTCCCGCATATGTTTATCTATTTGCCAAAGCTATCATTGATTACGCAGTAAGCCAGGGAATCGATTCTCAGGCGGCATTGCAGCTTACTTGCAAAACGTTGGAGGGCAGTGCCGGTATGCTTCAGGAATCCGGCTATACCCCAGATGAACTGATCAAGATGGTATCTTCTCCAGGCGGCACTACTCTCAAAGCCCTGGAGGCTCTGGAAGAAAAAGGGTTCTACCAGGCGTTATTGGAGGCCATGGACCGCTGTACCCAGCGTGCGGAAGAATTGGGAAAGTAAGAAAGAAGCGGCAAAGTTGAAGAATTCATAAATCTTTTTTTAGACGCATACCTTTTTAATAACCGTTTTGACCTAGAAGGGACAGAACGGTTCGAACAGGAGGATGTATATGAAAAGGATTTATTTTTCTGCGACGGCCCCAAATCTTGATTTTGGTGTTTTGAAAAAAGAGCTGGCGGGAAGAGGGATGTTGGCTCTGCTCACCGTGATTCTATTAGCAGGTATGATATGTGGGGCGATTGCCACAAGGAATTCAGATGAAGCCATGCTGGCCAGATTAGACTTCCTGTTTTCTAGTAATTTCCAAATGGAAGGCCAAACGATGATAGGAATATTTGCAGCTTCCTTTGTCTCCGTTTTTTTGTTCCTATTGGCTACATTATGGATGGGAATGTCTCTTTGGGGAACGATATTGATACCAGTCCTTCCCTTTTTCCGCGGATTTGGTTTAGGGGTTTCCTCCGGTTTTCTATATGCTAGCTATGGTTGGCAGGGGGTATTATTTCATACGGTGGTCATGCTTCCTGGTATGGTGGTCTCTTCTGTGGCTATCTTAATATCCGCGCGGGAGGGAATGAGATTCTCAAAGGATCTGATCAGGGCTAGCTTTTCCTCAGGGAAAAAGGGAAGAGGGGCCAGCCCGGCGCTACGGGAATATTTAACCCGTAATGGAATGATTTTAGTTCTAGGGGCGATTGCCGCTTTGTTGGACATGGTACTGACCGCTTTGCTATCAGGCGTGATCCATTTGGAATGAAAAGGGAATAGAAAGGGGAAAACGATGGCGGAACACTTGGAGGGGTTTCAGCAATATCTCATTTCACAAAAAGCGCTTTCCAATAATACCATTCAGTTTTACCTGAAGGATTTGCAACATTATATCCAATATTTGTGGGATTGTTCCATTGACCAGCCGGAGCAGGCCACTCCTCAAGTGATTCGGGACTATATCGTATATCTGGAGGAGAAAGGGAGATCAGCCTCCACGGTAACAAGGAATATCGCTTCAATCCGATGTTATTATCAATATCTTTGTCAAAAGGAAGGCTGTTCTTACAATCCTGCTCAGGAGATAAAGAGGGAAAAAATAAAGAGAAAGCTGCCAAACATCTTGACTAGCGAGGAATTGGATTTGCTGTTGTCTCAGCCCAGGATATCTGAGGCGAAGGGGTGTCGGGATAGGGCCATGATGGAACTGTTATATGCCACGGGGATCCGGGTTTCAGAATTAACAGCCCTTAATATCGGGGACCTCAATTTCCAAGAAAAGGTTCTCTTATGCCGGGGAGGAAAAAACGATCGGAAGATACCTGTTTATCCTACAGCGGTAGAGGCGGTATCTGACTACTTATTGCGATTCCGGGGAAACCCAGGGGAAGCAGAGGGACAGGCTTTGTTTGTCAATTTAAACGGCCAGAGGATTTCCCGTCAAGGGTTTTGGAAGATTATCAAATCCTATGCATCTCAGGCAAATATTACCAAGGAAATTACCCCCCATACATTGCGGCATTCTTTTGCGCTGCATTTGCTGGAAAATGGGGCGCAGCTTCGGGATATCCAGGTCATGATGGGACATGCTGATATCTCTTCTACACAATTATATGTACAAATTCTTGACCAGTTTTATCAAGAATCTTATCATTATTATCACCCAAAGGCTAAAAAGGATCGTTAAATTTCCAGGATAGGAGTTGGAAAATTTGCCATTGTTTCATTATAGTCAGCCAGGACCTGGCGTCAGTAAAAATGCGCCGCCTAAAAAAAAGATCGTCCTATATTTTGAGCTGTTGGGAAGAAAGTTTTTTCCCTTGTTAAAACTCAACTTATTGTTTCTTATTCCGGTTGCTATCGCAGCGGTACTGGTTTTTATCCTTGGCACCACAGGAGTGGTGTTGTATATCGCCTGTATCCCATTGATTTTATTGGCCCCCTTTTTGGGAGGTTTGACCTATGTTACCCGCAATTATGCGAGGGAAGAACATGCCTTTATCCTCAGCGACTTTTGGGATACGGCCAAATCTAATTGGAAACAGCTGATGGTACACGGAATCATCACCTATTTGTTTATTGTGTTTATGGATATCTCCATCCGTTTTTCTTCCCTCCAGATTGTACAGGGAAGGTCTTTCTTTTATATCCCCCTTGTCGTTTGCCTGCTTTTCTGTGTCATTTTCCTCTTTATGCAATACTATATTCCTTTGATGATTATTACCTTAGAACTTAATTTGAAGGCTATTTATAAAAATGCTTGGATTTTATCGATAGCTGGATTTAAACAGAACATTTTAGTCACCTTAGTGCTGATCCTATCTTTTGCATTGATGCTTTTCCTGTGTGTATTGAGCATACCTACCATGTTGATCGCTTTTCTATTGTGCGGTTTGTTTTTGTTTTCTTTTATTTCTTTTACAGTCAATTTTGCGGTTTATCCCAATATTGAAGATTACTTGATTAAGCCTTATTATCAGAAGCAGGAAAGCCAGGAGGAAAAAGAAGAAAAAACAGAGGAAAAAGAGAGGGAAATCCCCAAAAAGAACTCAGAATATGTTTATGAGAATGGTAAGCTCATAAAGAAATCTTTGTTAGAACAGGAAGTCCTTTTTGAGGATTCCTCTGTGAATAAGAAAGAAGAACGCTAAATATCAGTGCCTTGAAAGATCCCTATTTGTTTTACGGCCTTTTGAATGCCGGAAGACAAATAGGGATTTCTTTTTAGGAAGGATAGATCTGTTTCCATTTCCCGGTACGGTATTGCAGATAAGAGATGAGCCAATTTGCAAACCAGCCAATTGGGACGGCAAACCAGATCATGGAAATTCCAAACTTAGGCGCGAGGGCGATGGAAAGGAGCACACGAATGGACAGGTTTACCAGATTGGCAATGGTAAACATCTTCATATCCCCGGCGCCGCGCAGCAACCCGTCTACAGACATTTTAAAACCGATGAGGCAGAAAAACCATCCCATAAAGGTGAGATATCCTTCTCCTGTGGAAATAGCCACAGGCGTCCCTTCCTCTCCCAAAAAGAAGGAAATAATGGGGCCATGGAATAACTCCAGGATGAACCCGATGATCAGGGCGCATACCAGTACCATTTTAACAGCGATACGATATCCTTTTACCACTCGTTCTTGTTTGTGCGCGCCGATATTCTGGGCGGTATAGGAAGACACCGCGTTACCAATCCCGCTCATAGGCACGATGCAAATAGATTCCACACGCATAGCCGCGGAAAAACCCGCAAGTGCTTCCGCGCCAAAGCTATTCACAACCGACTGTACCAGCATCATGCCGATGGAAACTGTGGATTGCTGTAAAATAGACGGTAGGGCAATTTTAGCCATGGAAAATAGTTCCTGTTGATCAAACAGCTTGGTATGCCCGCATTTCAGCTGTTTCAATTGCCTGAGAAAAACAAAAAAAGATAACACTGCGGAAAAACCCTGTGCGATCAAAGTGGCCCATGCTACCCCGGCAATACCAAACTGAAATTGAGTGACTAAGATTAAATCCAGAATGACATTAAAGACAGAAGAAAAAATTAACAAATAAAGTGGAATTTTAGATTTGCCCAGTGCGTTAAACATAGCGGATAATATATTATACATAAAAAGAAAGGGAAGGCCGAGAAAATAAATATTGAGATATTCTACTGACATATGCAGGATATCAGAGGGTGTACGAAGAAGGACCATGATAGCTCCACTGCATAATAAGCCCACGCTGCCCAGTAAAATACTGATTACAAGAAAGGCGAAGAAGGAGGTGATGATTGCCGTTTTCATTTTGGCATATTCCTTGGCCCCAAAATAACGGCTTACTATGACGGAAGCCCCCATTCCGCCCCCAATTGCCACACAGATAAAAATATTAGTCAGGGAGTAGGAAGCCCCTACAGCAGCCAAAGCCTGTTGACCAACAAATCTCCCAACAATGGCGGAATCCGCCATTGTATAGGTCTGTTGGAATAGGTTGCCTATGATGATAGGCAGAGAAAAAATCAGCAATGCACGCAAAGGTTTTTTCTGGATCAAATAATCGTTTTGCATATCCTGTTCCCCAAATCCATGATAGAGTATTCCTGTTTGATTGTATTCCTATCCAGGAAAGACCAAAAGGCCAAGAACCCTTTGTATATAAGGTCTCAGTCAATATCTTTCCATTCCATTATAAAATTGATCGTTTCCCTTGTCAAAATTCCTCATAGGTAAAAAATTTTTATTTGTATCATTTCTGCTATGGATAAAAAGATCCCCCTTCCAAGGAAGTTGCTTCCTGAAAAGGGGGATCAAAAGTAATCAATATGAGGTTTTGTTGTGCGTTATCCTAGCGCTTTCTGAATAGCGTCGTAAGTGCTGTCAAAGCTTGCTTCTGTCACCAGAATGCTGATCTGAGTTTCTGACGTAGTGATAATGCGCACATCAGAATTGACAGAAGCGGCCGCGCGGAAAATATTAGCCGCTACACCGGGGGTCGTTTCCATCGCGGGATCATCGATAATGATTTTACTGTTCCCGCTGCTGACAATAGGTTTCACATCGTTGTGTTTGTTATGCAAATCAGCGGTAAATTCCAGAAGGCGCCCCAGATCATCGTCGTCAATGGTAAACGAAATACTGATCAGATCTCCCTGGGGAGGAGAAACGGAAATCATATCAATGCTGATCCTATATTCCGCTATTTGGTCAAAAACTTTGGAAAATACACAGATATCAGAAGGAATATCCACAATGGTAACAAGGGTAATATTGTCCTTTACATGAATTTCAGGTTTTGTATTCATCAGACATTCTCCTTTACGCATCAGCGAGCATATCAGACATGGTGTATAAACCAGGCTGTTGCCCTACCAGATAAACCGCTGCGTTGACAGATCCAACGGCGAAAACTTCCTTGGACTGAGCGCTATGGGATATGGTCAAAACCTCGTCCCGTCCAGCAAAAATAACATCATGTTCTCCCACGATGGTACCTCCGCGAATAGAAGAAAGACCAATCTCATGTTTGCTTCTGGGCTTCCGATAGGAATGCCGGTCGTAAACATATTGAGGCTTTTCCTTTAAAACGGAGGAGATTCCATCGGCGATCATCAGGGCGGTCCCACTGGGAGCGTCAATCTTTTGATTATGATGTTTTTCTACAATTTCAATATCAAAACTTTCCCCCAAAACCATAGCGGCTTTTTTGGAAAGCTCGATCATCAGATTGATTCCCAAAGACATATTGCGGGAATAGAAAATCGCCGTTTTTTGAGAGGCTTGTGTCAACTCTTCCACCTGTTCTTTGGAATATCCCGTGGTGCACAGTACCAGGGGAACCTTATGATTCATCCCATAGGAGAGAAGTGAAGATAAAACAGAGGGATGGGAAAAATCGATCACGACGTCAATGGGCTCCCTGACATCCTTCACAGAGGAGTAAACAGGGAAATCCGCGCTTTTTTCCATATTTAAATCAATGCCGGCGGCAATTTGACAATCGCCACGCTGGGAAACGAGATCCGCAATGACCCGGCCCATTTTCCCATTGCAACCGCTTAACAGAATTTTAATCATGGCTATTGAACATCCTTTTCTCCGTGCAATATGGACGCAAGGGGCTTTTACACGGAAAAAGCCCCTTGTTATTACTTTAGATAAGATGATATTCCTGCATTACCTTTTTCAGACGTTCCTGCATATCACCGTTCATAGAGACCAACGGTAAACGGCATTCCCCGCACTGGTAACCCATCAGATTTGCGGCTTCTTTAACAGGGATAGGGTTGACATCCATGAACATAGCATCAGCCAGCTTCATGTAATCAAGCTGCATTTTGACACCGCCGGCCACATCTCCATCTAGGATTTTCTGTGTCATTTCATGGACTTCTTTGGGACAGATGTTAGCCAATACGGAAATAACGCCTTTTCCGCCCAAAGCCATAATAGCGGCTATCTGGTCATCGTTACCAGAATAGACATCCAGTTGATCTCCGCAAAGGGCCAGTGTTTTGGCGACAGCGGAAATATTTCCATTGGCCTCCTTGACCGCCACAATATTTTCATGCTTTGCCAGCTCCACATAAGTTTCCGGCTGAATGTTGCAGCCTGTACGGGAGGGGACATTATAAAGGATAATAGGGACGTTTACACTATCCGCTACTACGTTATAATGACGGACCAATCCCCTTTGGGAAGTCTTGTTGTAATAGGGAGTTACCACCAGCAAAGCGTCGGCTCCCATTTTTTCCGCTTCCCGGGAAAGCTCTACCGCGTAAGCGGTTTCATTGCTGCCAGCCCCGGCGATTACCGGAATACGGCCAGCCACCTGGTCAATGGTGAATTGGATGACTTTACAGTGTTCCTTGTGGGAAAGGGTCGCAGATTCCCCTGTTGTTCCACAGGAAATAATAGCGTCCGTCCCGTTTTTAATCTGGAATTCGATCAATTCCTTTAATACTTCGTAATTAACAGAGCCGTCGGAATGCATGGGGGTAATGATAGCAACGCCGGAACCGGTAAACACTGTCTTTTTCATAATAAGGTTTACTCCCTTCTTAACCGATTGGTAATATTAATCCAAGTATCCCTCTGCGCATAACAGCTCCGCCATCAAAACAGCGCCGCCGGCAGCGCCGCGCAGGGTATTATGGGACATGCAGACAAACTTATAATCATATTGGGTATCCGGGCGCAGGCGGCCGATAGAAACAGCCATACCGTTCTCCAGGTTGCGTTCAGTTTTAATCTGGGGACGGGCATCCTCTGCAAAATAATGAAGGAAGTGCTTGGGAGCGCTGGGCAGATTGAGTTCCTGTGCTCTTCCCTGATAAGATTCCCACCGTTTAATGATCTCCTCTTTGGACACCTTCTGATCCAAGGACACAAACACCGCCGCGGTATGGCCGTCGCTTACCGGGACGCGCAGGCACTGGGAAGTGATGCTGGGAGTAGAAGCGTTGACAATTTTATCGTCCTCGATATGGCCCCAGATCTTCATGGGTTCCTGCTCAGATTTTTCCTCTTCTCCTCCAATATAAGGAATCAGG
>CAKUYY010000022.1 GCA_934717555.1 uncultured Clostridium sp. | reverse complement strand
CTTATACCAGTCTTCATCATGCCACTCATATCCCTCTATGTCATAAAACTTTGTCCCATTGGCAGGGCGAGTTTCACAATGGTAGCCATAGGGATCCGTTTTCAGTAAAATCTCTTTTGTCGGACTCTCTATGCTATATTTGTAAACATCATATTCCTTGATAAGGTCGGGGATAAAGCACTCCCACACACCGCCCCCACTGATTTTTGTCATGGTGTGAGCTGTCCGGTCCCACTGGTTAAAATCTCCTACTACAGATACCGACAGAGCATTGGGAGCCCAAACGCGAAATACGACGCCCTCTTTTCCATCCGCTGTCATGTGATGAGAGCCCATATATTCATAGGCTTTAAAGCTGGAACCTTGGTGGAATAATTTTAATTCTTCCTGATCCATCATGTTGGCGACCTGCATTTTTTACAACTCCTTACTCCAATATTTTTCTTATATTTATATAATAGCAAGTATTGCCTTGAATTTCAAGTGCTTTTTGGTTGTTTTCTTAAAAGAGTTCTATTTCTAACGTTTTTTATTTATACAACATGCATATAATAAACCATTGATATATGTATAAGTCTTGCAAAGGTTCAAAAAAACCCGTCTGTTATATTACCATAAAGGTTTTGTCGAATCTCGTTTTCTTTTGTGCAAGCTATCAATTTTTCCAAATTTCGTTTTCTAATTAATTTTTACTTCTTTTTCTACTTTAGAAAAAATTTTTAACAAATTATAGATTAATATATAATTAAAATTAAATATTTTGCTACAATACTACTTCCCATAGACCAACCTTAACCTTACCTAAAAAGCAAAAAACTCCCCTATCCTTTTTAGGATAGGGGAGTTTTTTATAAATTCTCTTGTAAGATCAAAAAGAATTATTGATTGTCAACCTCTACCATGTGCTTAATGAGATCCAGCACCTTGTTGCTGTAACCCCATTCGTTATCATACCAAGAAACCAGCTTGAAGAAGTTGCCGTTCAGAGCAATACCAGCGGTTGCATCGTAGATAGAAGTTCTGGAATCGGTCAGGAAGTCAGAGGAAACTACAGCGTCCTCAGTGTAGCCCAAGATACCCTTCATGTAAGTCTCAGAAGCCTCTTTGATAGCGGCGTTGATCTCTTCCATGGTGGTGGTCTTCTCCAGACGGCAGGTCAAGTCCACAACGGAAACATCCAGAGTGGGAACGCGGAAAGCCATACCAGTCAGCTTACCCTTCACTTCCGGAATAACCAGAGCGCAAGCTTTTGCAGCACCAGTAGAAGAAGGAATGATGTTGCCGGCAGCAGCGCGGCCGCCTCTCCAGTCTTTCTTAGAAGGACCATCAACAGTCTTCTGGGTAGCGGTGGTGGAGTGAACAGTGGTCATCAGACCTTCCACAATACCAAACTTATCGTTGATAACCTTGGTCAAGGGAGCCAAGCAGTTGGTAGTGCAGGAAGCGTTGGAAACAACCTTCATGTCCTTGGTGTACTTGTCCAGGTTAACGCCGCAAACAAAGGTGGGAGTTTCCTTGTCCTTTGCAGGAGCAGAAATAACAACCTTCTTCGCGCCGGCCGCCAAGTGAGCGGAAGCCTTCTCGGTGGTGCAGAACACGCCAGTAGATTCTACCACATAATCAGCGCCGCACTCAGCCCACGGAATCTGGGAAGGATCCTTCTCTTCATAAGTAGCAATAGCTTTGCCGTTTACAACGAACTTGCCGTCTTTTACTTCAGCAGTGCCATCGAATTTGCCATGCATGGTATCATATTTTACCATATAAACCATGTAGTCAGGATCGATGAAGGGATCGTTGATACCAACAACCTCAAAGGTTTCCGGCTGAGCAACAGCAGCACGGAAAACCAGACGGCCGATACGGCCAAAACCATTAATGCCAATTTTGATAGCCATAAAAATATTACCTCCTGATAATTTTTCTAGCCTCTATTTTAAAACATTTTTATGAATTTTACAAGACTTTGTTAGCAATTTCACGATCTTTTCTCTGCTTTCGGTAAAATCCATAGATTGTTTCTTCCTCTTTGTTATTTCTTGGTAGGCTTTTTCATCCTTTCTTTGAGAGGCGAAGGACAGCACTGTTTTTTACTTTCAACTGACTGATTTCAAAAGAAATTTGTTTTTCTATTCCGGCTTATCCGCCAGATCAGAATAATCCTCTATACCCACTTTTTGCTCTGCCCCAGACAAGAAATATTCTTTTGACATCTCCAGTAAAATACAGAAAATATAGCAAGCCAGAGATAAATCAATAATACGGGGAAGAAATGTATCTATCGTCAATGGCAAGGTCCCTATGATATATTGTACCAGTTCCGGAATATTGAATACCCCAATAAAGACTACCACCAGCATTCCCAGCATAAACAGCCGTTTGCTGGTATTTTTGCTATCTACATTGGCAAAAAGTTTCGCCTGTGTAAACAGGAAAAGCAGGGCAAATATGATCCCTACCATATCAAACATACTGGAACTGTCGCTGGCGATATTGGTATATCCCAAAAAAGTAATAACCAGGCGGGCGCATCCCCACAACGTGGTCAAAAGGGCCAGTAAGGGAACCCGTTCAAATAAATTTCTGCCGACAAAAGAGGATATTGCCATTATCACAAAGGCAGTTGCCGCTAAAAGTGCGGTGGCAGAGAGGACAGAGGCTTCTACTCTCTGCCCCTCATTGGTAACAGCACTAACCAGTTCACTGGCGGATTCCGTCAGCATCAATAGCCCCGCAACAGCGGCAAAAATACCCGCAGGAACATTTTTATGCACCATATGGCGTACCGTATCTTTTCGCCAAGCAGTAAGCACCAAGACCCCAATGGTATAGAGCGCCAGCAATCCTATCAAAAGGCCCAAAGTAAATTCTGTCCCTTTCACATAAAAATTTGTCTTAGGATCAATCAAAGCTACCACTTGATAAACACGGAACGGGATGGTAATCAGCAGGAATACAGCAAAAGCAATCCATAGGTACTTTAGTTTCATGGTATCTTCCTCCAAAATAAATGCGAATCCGCATTACAATAATCTTAATTATTGTAACATGGATTCGCCAAAATGTACAACTATCTTTTATCAATAGGAATATATTTTCTTCCTTCTACTAAGGATTTATAAGCAGGACGTATGATTCTGCTGCCAGTATATACTTCCTCCATACGATGCGCACACCATCCAGCAATCCGGGATACCGCAAACATGGGCGTATACAGGATGCTAGGCAATCCCAACATCTGATAAACCAATCCAGAATAAAAGTCCACATTGGCACATAAAACCTTTTTGTCCCCCTTTACTTTTGCAAAAACTTGGGGGGCCAACCGTTCTACCCGCTCATAAAGTTCAAATTCCTTTAGCATTCCCTTTTCCCCGGCCAATTTTTTGGCGTGCTGCTTGAGTAACACGGCTCTTGGATCTGACAGGGTATAAATCGCATGGCCTTGGCCATAAATTAATCCAGAGTGATCCCCTTCCTCTTTATTGACGATACGGGTTAAGAAAGCTTCCACCTCGTCATCGTCAGCCCAGTCATGCACTTTTTCCTTGACGCATTCCATCATCTGCATAACCCGATGGTTAGCCCCTCCATGCTTTGGCCCTTTCAGTGCGCCAATCGCCGCGGCGATGGTAGAATAAGTATCTGTCCCTGAAGAGGAAAGCACACGAGTGGCGAATGTAGAATTATTTCCACCGCCGTGTTCTGCGTGAATGATCATCAAAAGATCCAATAGTTTGGCCTCTTCATCCGTGAATTTACGGTCGGGACGAATCGCATTCAAAATAGATTCCGCTGTAGAGTGACGGCTGTCGATGGGATGAAAGTACATACTTTCCTTATCGAAATGGCGCCGCTTTACCTGATAGGCATAGGTCATGATAGTGGGCATGCGGGCAATCAATTGGATTGATTGCCGCACAATATTTTCCAGGGAACAGTCGTCGGGATTTTCATCATATGAATATAATGCCAGCACTGAACGGGCCAGCTTGTTCATAATATCCTTAGAAGGCGCTTTAATAATCATATCCTCGGCGAAGTAATCGGGCAATTCCCGATATTCACTTAGCAGGGAGCTAAACCCTTTTAATTGCTCCCTGGTTGGCTGCGTGCCAAATAGCAATAGCCAGGCTACTTCCTCAAATCCAAACCTGTTCTCCTCTGCACATCCTTTCACAATATCCATAATATCGATACCTCGATAGGTCAGTTTCCCTTCATCTGGAATCCGTTCCCCATCGGCCACCAAATAGCCGTGAACGTTACAAATCATAGTAAGCCCTGCCATAACGCCGGTACCATCCTGATTGCGCAAACCGCGTTTCACATTGTACTGTTCATATTTAGAAGGATCTATAGAATTGTTTTTTCTAAACTCATCGCATAAATGGGCAAACTTATTTTTCTGTGCTGTCTGCATTGTTTCTCCCATTTTCAACACCCCTTTCTATCTTCTTTCCAAACGCGTTTCAATTCATGATTTCATTACTTCATTACTAAAATATTAGAGCAACGTTATTGCAAAGTCAATATGAATTGTGGGAAATTTATCGAAATATGAAATATTTTATCAAAAATCATGCAAAACAAGGAGAAGTTTCCCTTTTATTTTAAAAAAATGGATTGAATTATGAATAATATTTTTATGTTACATGTAAATATAGAGTATTCAGAAAGGAGCTTGACCCATGATGAAACGCCATGCTATTTTTATTTCCGTCCTTTTCCTTTTGATGTTGATTATCCCCTTTTTGGCTATGGGAGGAACAGACCCTGGCCAAGCTTCCCCACCTGAAAATTCTTCCCAGACCACAGAAGGATCCTCTCCATCCGCTTCTCCTGCCGTGGATGCTGAATCGTTCCGTATTTTAGATGAGACTACCGGCGAAATCGTAACAGTGAGCAACGAAGAGTTTGCCATTGGAGGAGTAGCCGCCGAAATGCCCCCCACCTTTGAACCTGAGGCCCTGAAAGCACAGGCTGTAGCCGCTTATACTTATTACAGTAATCTGCGCCAACAGGAACGGGAAAGCCCCACTCCCGATTTAAAAGGGGCGGACTTTTCTGCTGATCTCTCCAACGGAAAAATCTATTGGAGCAAAAGTAAAATGCAGGAATCTTGGGGAGAACATTTCGATGAATATTATCAAAAGCTTTCCAGCGCCATCGAGCCTGTCATGGGACAGGTCTTGACAAGCGGAAATGATCTGATTGTAGCGGCCTTTCATGCAATCTCCGGTGGAACCACCGAAGCCAGCGCGGATGTCTTTGGAGGGGATAAGGACTATCTGGTAGCAGTCCCCAGCCCCGGAGATCTTCTAGCTCCAGAATACCAGACCACTGTGGAGCTTTCCGCCGATGAGTTGAAAGCCGCAGCCCAAGGGAAATGGCCGGATTTGGTACTGGAAGGAGAGCCTCAATCATGGATTCATGATCCTCAATGTACTTCTTCCGGAACCGTAAAAAGTATTACCATAGGCAATAAAGAAGTTTCGGGCAGCGATATGCGCTCTGTCTTCTCCCTGCGTTCCGCCAATTTTGACGTGGTCTATACAGAAGACAAATTTGTTTTCACAGTCCGCGGCTATGGGCATGGCGTAGGAATGAGCCAGTACGGCGCTAACTACATGGCGCAGCAGGGTTCTGATTATCAGGAAATTCTTTCATGGTATTATCCAAATACACAACTGACATCCTCTTGACAGTCTCTCTTTCTCGAAACGGCCTTTTCCTATGAAAGGAAGGGGCCGCTTTTTTATAACCATCGGAAGTCCTTTTGTTATCTTTCATTGAGAAAATCTGCTGTCTATCTTGAATCTCACATGCCTAGCAACCAGTAAATGGATGTCTTACTTGTCTGCCCTCTAAATAAAACAATTGATTTTAAAGGATAAAACTCCTTTTTTGTAACATCTTAACTTTTGCCTTATACATTTGACCCCTTCCCTCTTTTTATGAAAAAACCGTTGATTTTATGGGGTTTTCGTGATAAAATGTCCTAAACAATATGGAATCTCTGCTGAAGGGAACAATGTGTGTTCACAAGAGAAGGGCGTTATTTTCACTTGTAAGACAACTTACCGTAAAGTATGACAAAATAACATTTTGTCCTCTCCTAATTCTTTGTCAACAATATTGCTTGACCGTGCACACTCTCCATATTATAATGAAAGCGATAGAAAAACAGTAATAATTTTGTCACTGTTTTGGTTATTTTTAGAAAGGAGGATGATCCATTGTGATAAATGGTGCGCAAGTTATGGTAAAATGTTTAGAAAATGAGGGCGTATCCATTGTATTTGGATATCCAGGCGCGGCTATCTGTCCTTTCTATGATGCGCTGATGGATTCCTCTATTCGTCACATTTTGGTCCGCCAGGAACAAAATGCGGCGCATGCCGCCAGCGGTTATACCCGTTCTTGCGGAAAACCGGGAGTTTGTATCGCTACCTCTGGACCAGGTGCCACAAATCTTATCACCGGGCTAGCTACCGCCTATATGGATTCTATTCCGTTGATCGCTATTACCGGCCAGGTACGCAGTGATCTATTGGGACGTGACGTTTTCCAGGAGGCCGATATCACCGGCTCCTGTGAATCCTTTATCAAACACAGCTATCTGGTCAAGCAAACAGCCGATCTGCCCCGGATCTTTAAAGAAGCGTTTCATATCGCTACAACGGGTCGGCCCGGCCCCGTTTTAATTGATATCCCCATCGACATCCAACAGGGGACAATTGAAAAATTTGTGTATCCGGAAAAAGCGGATATTATCGGATATAAACCGCGGACACAGGGACATCCTTTACAGATCAAGAAGGCTGTGGAACAGATTAACCAGTCCAAACGCCCTGTTATCTGCGCCGGGGGCGGTGTCCTTTCCTCCGGTGGGAAGAAAAACCTTGTGGCCTTTGCAGAAAAAACTGGAATTCCAGTCATTTCCACCATGATGGGAATCGGCGTTATGCCGTCAGAGCATCCCCTTTATCTGGGCATGTTGGGTTCCCATGGTGTCGCCGCTGCTAATAAAGCAATCCACAACGCGGATCTTGTTATCCTCTGCGGGGCCCGTGTAGGGGATCGCGCCGTAGCGGCCCCTAATCAGATTACGGAAAAAGCCAAAGTCATCCATATCGATATTGACCCGGCGGAGATCGGTAAAAATATGATCGCCCATATTCCTATTGTGGGCAATATTCGTACTGTACTGGAATCCCTGCTGGAAAAAGTAGATTTTCACGTAGATGACGCATGGACAGCTACTACCCAGGAATGGAAAACAACGCTTCAAAAAGAGCCTCGCCATTTTCCCGGTTATGTGGAACCTTGTTCTTTTATTCGGGAATTTTCAAAACTTCTTCAGTCCAAAGCAATCTGGGTAGCCGATGTGGGACAAAACCAAATTTGGTCCGCTAATTACTTTATTACCACCGCCGGGCGTTTCCTCACCACCGGTGGCATGGGTACCATGGGATATTCCATCCCCGCCGCCATAGGGGCTAAGATAGCCCGCCCTACCCGACAGGTAGTGGCGGTCTGCGGGGATGGCTCTTTCCAGATGAGTATGAACGAACTGGCCACCATCGCCCAGAATCATATCGGGGTTAAAATCATTGTTATGCGCAATACCCGGCTGGGGATGGTACGGGAATTACAGGATAACCTGTATGGGGGCCGCCATAGCGGTACCATTTTGGATGATATCCCCAATATCAATAAGATTGCAGAGGCTTATGGTATTCCTTCCTGTTTGGTTTCCAGCAATGAGGAAGCCTTGGAAGCAGCCAAACAGATGCTCAATACCGACGGCGCTTATGTATTGGTCTGCAACGTCAGCCCTGAAAATCCGTCAAAGTAAAGGAGGACGTACTTTATGAAATATACTCTTTCCGTTTTGGTAGAGAATCATCCCGGCGTCCTTTCTAAAGTTTCCGCCCTGTTTTCCCGGAGGGGATTCAATATTGACAGTTTAGCGGTAGGTATCACGGAAGATCCTGCCATCTCCCGTATGACCATTGTAGTCAACGGCGATGAATATATTGTAGAGCAGGTAGAAAAGCAGCTGAATAAAGTAATCCCTGTTATCAAGGTAAAAACGCTTCCGGAAGGGGAATATATCAGCCGGGAACTTTCCTTGGTCAAGGTAAGCTGCCATACCAAGCAGCGGCCCGACGTGATGAAGATCGCTGAACTGATGCAGGCCCGTATTATCGACGTGGCTGCCACTTCCCTTACTTTGGAATTTACTGATACCAGCGAACGGACCGAAACCCTGATCAGCCTGCTGCACCCTTATGGCATACGGGAAATCGTCCGCACAGGTACTGTGGCTATCGAAAAAGGGCCCGGTATCACCCGCAAGGAAACCAATTGATTTTTGTATTCTAATTAGCGTCGTTATCGGCGCCAATCAGTATAAAATTCGCCGGATAACGGCTAGGAGGTAATGTTACAATGCCAAAGATTTATTATCAATCCGACTGTGACCTGAATGTATTAAAAGGAAAGAAAGTTGCCATTATTGGTTATGGCAGCCAGGGACACGCCCATGCTCTGAATCTGCATGACAGCGGTGTAGATGTTGTAGTTGGATTATATAACGGCAGCAAAAGCTGGAAAAAAGCGGAAGAGGCTGGCCTGAAGGTTGCTACTGTCGCGGAAGCCGCAAAAGCCGCTGATATCATCATGATTTTGATTCCCGACGAGCGCCAGGCAGAGATGTACAAAAATGACATCGCTCCCTATCTGACCGCTGGCAAGGCTTTGGCCTTTGCCCATGGTTTCAATATCCACTATCAGCAGATTGTTCCACCGCAGGACGTTGACGTGTTTATGATCGCCCCCAAGGGCCCGGGCCATACCGTCCGCAGTGAGTATGTGGAAGGTAAAGGTGTTCCCTGCCTGATCGCCGTGGAGCAAAACGCTACCGGCAAAGCGGTAGAAATCGGCCTAGCTTATGCGGCTGGGATCGGCGGAGCCAGGGCGGGCGTTCTGGAAACCACCTTTAAAATCGAAACGGAAACCGACCTGTTTGGTGAGCAGGCCGTTCTGTGCGGCGGCGTAACCGCCCTGATGAAGGCCGGTTTTGAAACCCTGGTGGAAGCCGGATACGCGCCGGAAAATGCTTATTTTGAGTGCATCCATGAGATGAAGCTGATCGTTGACCTGATCTACAAGGGCGGCTTCTCCATGATGAGATATTCCATTTCTGATACTGCGGAGTTCGGCGATTATGAAACCGGCAAGCGCCTGATCACCGAAGACACCAAAAAGGAAATGAAAAAGATCCTTTCTGAAATTCAGGATGGTACCTTTGCTTCCAAGTGGATTGCAGAAAATAAGAATGGCCGTTCTCACTTCAATTCCTGCCGCCGTATCGAAGCTTCCCATGAGCTGGAGGCCGTCGGCAAGGAGCTGCGTAAAATGTACTCCTGGAACGAAGAGAAATAATCCTTTTCATAGAAAAGAAAAAGTGGATTCCTATGCTGAAAAGTGTAGGAATCCTTTTTCATATTTTGGGGTTATTATCTTTTCATTTGCCACTATTTTAACAGAGATGAAAAAGCCATGCCTTCCCTCACATTCTTGCAAAAAGCAAGTTTTTTGCTTATAATATTATTGATATCATGGGAAAATAGTTTTTCTTTATGTAGTATCTTTATCCCTGATCATATCAAGCTCCAGAAAGAAGGGGACCTCTGTGTCTATGGAGATTCTAAAACCACAAAAATTATTGGATGAAAATGGAGCCTTAACGGTTCACGGCTGGTGTAAGGATCCATTGTTACAATATGACCGAGATGATATAAAAACTTCCAGACTTCGCATCAAAGAGTGGGAGAGCTATCTCCTCATCAGCGATGTCTGCGCCTTGCAACTTTCCATAGCGGATCATGGCACTGTGGGCCTGGTTAGCGCTACCCTCTTGGATTTTCAAAACGGTTTTCATCATACGGAAACCATTAAGCAACGCCTATCTTTTGGAAGGATGGATCTTCCCGCTTCCTCTGTTCACGGAGATGCCACTTATACCAAAAAACGGATTGGCATGAATTTTTCCAAAGCGGCGCTTAAGCGCTACTTAAAGTGTGACCTGATTAATTTTGTCAATGGTAAAAACCTTTATGTCCAATTGGAGTTGGACGAGAACCCCCATGATACATTGGTCTGCGCCCTTCCCTTTTCCCATGATCCCCATTATTTCCACTATAGCCAGAAAACTATTTATTCCCATATTCAAGGGTTGGTCCGTTGCGGCGGCGAAGAATATTCCTTTCACAATGACAGTTCTTTTGGACTGATGGATTGGGGGCGCAGTGTCTGGCCTCGTTCCACTTTCTGGAACGCCGCCTGCTGTCATGGTGTTATTGGAGAAACTCCTTTTTCTTTTTATCTCAGCGATGGCCCCAGCGATTCTCGGGAAGTCAGCCAGAGCGCTTATTTTTTGAACGGGAATCTTTATAAATTGGAAGGTATCCAGTTCATTCCCCCGTCAAAAAATTCTTCGCAATGGCAAATTCTCTCTCAAGATCAACAGATCACGGTAACTTTTGAGCCGGCTATCCCTTATCACAAAGAGCTTCGGTGCGGATTGGGGAGCCATCATAACCAGTTGCTTTTCGGCCTTTTTTCGGGCCAGATTCACGGCCAGCATGGGACGCTCTCATTCGGCCCAATCGCTGGATTTTTAGAAAGCGTCAATAATCAGATGTGGTAACACAGAGGGGTAACAATCATGATTTGTAAAAATTGCGGCAATCTCATCCCGGATTCCTCCCCTTTTTGCCCGATATGCGGCAGGAGGGATCCTGATACCTATTCTATCAAAAACCCTTATGCTCCCCCTTCCCCCTTTTCATCCCCTGCCCCTCCTCCCCAGCAGGTGTACGGGCTTCCTCTTCAACAACAGCCTGGTGTTTCACCGCGGACTGGCTCCCAGCTTCCTGATCCCAATATATATTACCCAGTGCCGCCTGTGGCCAAGCGCCATACCAAATCTCTTGTTTTGGCAATCACCATTCCTATCATTATTCTTTTATTGGTGTTTTCGATCTTCATTTCCTCCCTCTTTCGTTCCGCTCCAACAGCAACGACCAATCAATTTGAGAAAGGGACAGAATATAACCCCTATTCCACTGGGGAAATGGTGGTAGTCACCGGGGATCACTATGATTCCCAATTAAATCCTTGCGTGTGTACCTCCGAGGTCATGTTGCAGGAATTTGTCACCGGCGACATGGCGGGGAAATACATGGAAAGCCTGGGGGCGGATCTCTCATTGCTGGATAGCGGGGAAGAATACGCCATCGCCAGGTTTCAGGTCAAGGTTTTGAGTAATGATACCCCGAACAGCGTCTATTTTGGCAGTTCAGACTTTTTCTTTTATGACAATCATTCTCAGGAATTTATGGATTTCTATTCCTATGATTTTAATATCAGTCCGGAAAGTATCAAATTAGGGGTTGGGGAAACAGGCGAGGTCATTTTATTTGCTGTGGTTCCCCAAAATGCAGATTTAGAGATGCTGTATTATACGCAGGATTCTTATATTTGTTTTGCGCCGGAGGGGGAAATTTAATCCGTTCACATTCATCCTACTTTGGTTATATTACCAGTTTTACTGAATAGGAGCATCATTTTCAGGAGGTATTTTTTTGAAGAAACGCGTACTTTTGGGCATGAGTGGCGGTGTAGATAGTTCTGTCGCTGCCCTACTATTATTAAAGCAAGGCTATGAGGTTACCGGCGTCACGATGAAGTTGCGCCCCGACGCTTACATGGCAGAAAGCCTTTCCGGCGGCTGCTGTTCTTTAGATGACATCAGTGACGCCCGCCGGGTATGTTATCAGCTGGGCATAGAACATCTCGTGCTTAATTTTACCGACCTTTTTTCTGAAAAAGTCATCGATTATTTCGTACAGGAATATCAGGCCGGGCGTACCCCAAACCCCTGTATCGCCTGCAACGCCCATCTGAAATTCGATGCTCTGTTGCAGCGGGCTTTGCTTCTGGAATACGATTATGTAGCCACTGGCCATTATTCCATTATCCGTCAGGACAAACGGACCAACCGTTGGCTGCTGCAAAAAGCCCCTTGTGTGAAAGATCAAAGTTATGTGCTGTATGGGTTGACACAGCACCAGCTCTCTCATACTCTGATGCCCTTGGGTGGGATGGAAAAATCAGATGCCCGCCGCCTTGCCGAGGAATATCACCTTCCAGTGGCCGCAAAACCGGATAGCCAGGAGATATGTTTCGTGGAAAACAAAGACTATGCCGGCTTTATTGAACGCTATACCGGAAAAACTTTTCCAAAAGGAAATTTTGTAGATCAAGATGGAAATATTTTAGGGGTTCATCAGGGAATTGCCCGGTATACCATTGGGCAGCGCAAAGGTCTCGGCGTTACCTTTGGAAAACCCATGTATGTCACGCGGATTAATCCCCAGGATCAAACAGTAGTCCTAGGGGAAGAAGGCAGCCAATATTCTTCCTCCCTGATCGCCAATCGGCTGAATTTTATACCTTTCGACACCCTCTCCCAACCGATCCAGGTCACCGCCAAAGTGCGGTATCAAGCTTCCCCCGCTCCTGCCACGGTCTATCCGCTCGAGGATGGGACTGTCCGCGTGGAATTTCAAGATCCACAGCGTTCTATTACCCCCGGACAAGCTGTCGTCTTTTATGACGGGGACCTGGTTGTGGGAGGAGGAACCATTCTATTATGACATCAAAAAGGCCCTTTCCTGATTGGATCATCATTCCAATCGGGAGGGCCTTTATTTCTTCTTCCTCTGGCTTCGCCTTTTTTCTATTTCCTGCTTGATATCTATAAAATGTTCTGCATAACGCAACGGGCGCATCGTCGGGAAGGCAGAAATCAGGCGGCGTTGCAGCAGCTTTGTATGTTCTTCCAATTCCTTTTTTCTGTGAATCAGCTTTTGCAGCTTTTCCTTAGCATCGGCCTCAAATTTCCCCTCTACTTTCTCCTGTAATTTCTCCCGGATAGCCTTCTTTTTCCTCTCAATTTCTTCCCATATGTTTTGGATCTGTCTCAGCTTCCCATTGAACTGCAAGACCGTATGAACTGATAGGATGGTATCCCCTATCAAATAAATCACGAGAAAAATAGCCACTGTCCACTGAACCTGTTGAGGGATCTTAGATAATAATTCCTTTCCCACAGGATGGAGAAACGCCATAAGTATTACGCAAAGCACGCCAAACAGCAATGAATTTTGCAGGCAAATCCTTCCATGAAGCTGTATTTTTTTCTTGGAGTAATCCCACCATTTGGTATGGAACAGTTTTTCCAGCAGAAATCCGGTCATGTATTCTAATATTGTGGTAATCACAGTCCCACACAAGAAAATAAGAAGAATATGTTTTTCAACCGGACGCAATAACCAGGTAACAAGCAACGCCCCTATTCCATAAACAGGGCAAAACGGGCCGTTTAAGAACCCCCGGTTGATAAACCGTTTCGCTGGTATGGAGCAATAAACAGATTCACAAAGCCATCCTAAAAAACTATATCCGGCAAATTCCAGAATCCATCGGCAAACGCTATTGAACAACGTCTTTTTTCCTTTCCCTTATCCTTTTTCTTCCTTGGATTGTATGGCCAGCTTTTCCTCCAGCTCTTTTATAAATTCTTTTACCGCAGAAAGGAGGATCTCCTTATCATGGGGCAGGTTTTGTGTAAATCCCAACAGTTCTGTTCCCAGCTCCTCCATAATTTCCTTGGTAAAACCTTTCCCTTTCTCTGTCAGCCGGATAATTTTTCTTCTCCGGTCCGTAGGATGGCTTTCCCGGTAAATATTCTCTTCCTTTTCCAGGGAATCCAGCATATAAGTCATGGTCTGCCGGGGCAGATAAAGACAATCCGCCAATTCCGCCGCCTCGCATCCTCCGCGCACATATAATTCCATCAACAGCAGAATATTTGGATAGGTAGTACGCTTACTGCTGGCCCATCGGCAGCATAGATTATATCCTTTGATAAACAGGGCGGCATATTCTACAAACCACCGCTCCCCTTGTTTCTCTCCCATTGCGTAATCCTTTCGTTAACATTCTGTGAAAATCATTGACTTTGCCTAACCCGCCTATATAATATGAATTAGGATTATATGAATTGATATCATTTGGTTATGTTAAGTGTAATCGGTAATAATTGTTTTGTCAAGTTTCAAAGAAGGCAGGGAGATCTGATGCAAGACTTTGTGGTGTTTGATTCCGTATGCAAATATTATACAATGGGCGAGCAAAAAATTACAGCCGCCGACCATGTCAGTTTTTCCATCCAAAAAGGGGAATTCACTGTCATTGTAGGGCCCAGTGGTGCCGGTAAAACCACCGTATTGAACATGTTGGGTGGGATGGATACCTGTGACGAGGGAAAAATTTGGCTGGATGGAAATCAGATCAGCGCATATTCCCAGCGCCAGCTCACCGAATATCGGCGGTACGATGTGGGCTTTGTCTTTCAGTTTTATAATCTGGTGCAAAATTTAACCGCTTTGGAAAATGTAGAATTGGCATCAGAAATCTGCAAAGAGCCTCTTTCCGCCAGAGAAACCCTCCGTCAAGTGGGGCTGGAGGACCGGATCAAAAACTTTCCCGCCCAGCTCTCCGGCGGGGAGCAGCAGCGTGTGGCCAGTGCCCGCGCCCTCGCCAAAAACCCGAAAATTCTCCTTTGTGATGAGCCCACTGGCGCTTTGGATTACAACACTGGCAAAAACATCCTCAAGCTCTTACAAGATACCTGTCGTCAGACTGGGCGCACCGTTATTGTCATCACCCACAACCAAGCGATTACCGCTATGGCAGACCGCGTGATTCATATCAAAAACGGCCGTGTGGACAAAATGGAGCTCAACGAATGCCCCACCCCTGTAGAAAGGATTGAGTGGTAACGTTGAAAAAGTCATATCGAAAAATTGTTTTTCGGGAGATCAAACAGAGTTTTAGCAGATTTCTCGCTATTTTCTTTATCGTGGCACTGGGCGTGGGGTTTCTCGCTGGTTTGATGGCTACCACCCCAGATATGCGCATGTCGGCCGACCGCTATTATGATGACACCCATATGATGGATATCCGGGTGGTCTCCACCTTGGGCCTTACCGACGACGACGTGGCGGAAATTCGCGCCATGGATGGGGTCTCCGGTGTGATGCCCGCTTATTCCACAGACGCCCTGGTAAATACCGCCCAGGAGGAGAGCTCCGTCGCCCGTATCCATGGGCTTCCCATCGGGAACCTGAATGATGACAACCCCGACTATTTAAACCGCGTCATTGTTACAGAAGGCCGGTTGCCTGAAAAACCTGGAGAATGTGTATTGGAAGAGGATGTCATGGGAAATCGTCCTGTGGAAATAGGCGACACCATCCGTATTTCTTCCGAAAATAAAGAGGAAGTCAGCGACACCTTGGCGGACAGCGAATTTACCGTGGTAGGGTATGTCAAAAGCGCTTATTATTTCTCTATCGAACGGGATCAGACCACAGTGGGAGATGGTACCGTGGACCTGATCCTCTATGTGGATGAAAAAAGTTTTTCCATGGAAGCCTACAGCGATATCTTCCTTACAGTAGAAGAAGCAAAGGATCTCAATTCCTTTTCCCAGCCATATACAGATTGTATGGATACCTGGAAGGAGAAGCTGGAGGATTTAGGCAGCGTCCGGACGGTCGCCCGATATAACGAAGTAAAAGACGATGCCCAGACGGAATTAAACGACGCCAGACAGGAATACGACAAAAGCAAACTGGAAACAGAACAAAAATTGCAGGACGCCCAGCAAGAACTGGAGGACGGGCGCGCTCAGATCCAGCAATCGGAACAGGAATTACAGGACGGCCTTGCACAGTTGGCGCAGGGGGAAGAAACCATCCGGGAAAAAGAGCAGGAATTGGCTTCTGCGCAGCGGCAAATAGAGGACGCGGAGCAAACCCTTGAGGAAAAAGAACAAGAGCTTGCTCAAGGTGAAGCTCAATGGCAGCAGGGAAACTCCGCTTTACAGAAAAAGGAAGCGGAATTGACCGATGCCCGGCGGCAATTGGAGGAAGGCGAAGCCACTCTTTCTGCCCAGGAGAACCTTCTGCTCCAGGGGGAAGCCCAATGGCAACAGGGAAAACAGGAATTGGAGAATAACCGGGGGCAACTGGAAGCATGGAAACAGCAGCTGGACGCTGCAAGCCAACAAATCCAAGAAGCCAAAAAACAGATTGAACGATTGTACCAAGCTGGCCTGATAGACGAAGCTCACGCCTTAGAAGAACAGGTACGGCAGCAGGAACAGGTATATCAGCAAAATCTCTCCCTGTATCAGGAAAAGGAAACCCTTTTCCTACAGGCAGAAAAAGAGCTGGAAACCAAACGCCAGGAACTGGAAGCCGGTAAGCAGCAGCTGGAAGCCGCGAAACAGGAACTGGAAAATTCCCGTATGCAATGGGAAGACGGTGAGAAACAGATAGCTGCCGCCCGTTCCCAGCTGGACGATACCCGCGCACAGCTGGACAGCGGGAAACAGCAATTGGACGCTGGAAAGGAAATTCTAGCGGCTAATCAATCAAAATATGAATCGGGAAAACAGCAGCTGGAACAGGCTAAGGAACAGTTAACCGCCTCCCGTACCAAACTGGAAGACGGCCAGAAAGAACTGGATACGGCAAAGGAACAGCTGACTGATGGAGAAAAAGAATACGAGGATGGCAAGCAGGAAGCGGACACCCAATTGGGCGACGCGGAAAAAGAACTGCAGGATGCTCAAGAGCAGATCGACGAATTAAAAATTCCCGAGTGGTATGTGCTGGACCGCAGCACCAATATGAGCTATGCAAGCTTTGATTCCAACGCAGAAAAAGTGGAGGCTATCGCTAAAGTGTTCCCCATCTTTTTCTTCCTGGTAGCCGCCCTCGTCGCCCTGACCACCATGACCCGTATGGTGGAAGAGGAACGCACACAGATTGGGACACTCAAAGCCTTGGGGTATGGAAAAGGCGCTATCGCTCTAAAATATGCCATTTACGCAGGCATTGCCAGCATAGCGGGAAGTGTTTTTGGTCTGTTGGTCGGTTTTCAAGTCTTTCCTGTGGTTATTTGGCAAGCCTATGCCATTATGTATAACCTGCCTCCTTTGGTCACAGCCTTCCAAACAAATTATGCGTTGATATCCTCTCTTGCAGCAATCCTTTGCACCATGCTGGCCACCTTCTTCGCTTGTTACAGCACCCTGATGGAAACGCCTGCCCGCCTGATGCTGGCCCGGGCTCCCAAAGCCGGCAAGCGTATCCTGTTGGAACACATCACCCCTATCTGGTCCCGGATGCGCTTTACGCATAAGGTGACCGCCCGCAACCTGATCCGTTACAAAAAGCGTTTCTTTATGACAGTCATCGGTATTGCGGGATGTACCGCTCTCCTACTGACCGGCTTTGGAATGCGGGATTCCATTTCTGATATCATAAATAAGCAGTTCAACGACTTGTGCCAATATAACTTGATTGTGGGGGTAAAAGATAGCGAACATCTGTCCAGCGATCCTGTTCTTCGTTCTGTTCTGGAAGATGCTAATCTGGTAAGCGATTCCCTCCCAGTTCATCAGGAAATGGCTGATGTCACCAGTGAAAGCGGGAATACCCAAAGTTCCGTTTATCTCTATGTGCCGGAATCTTCCCAAAGGCTTCCCGATTTTATCAAGTTCCGGGACCGCAAGAGCGGCGCCGCTATTCCATTCTCCGATGATTCCGTCCTAGTGACGGAAAAAATGGCGGAAAGCCTGCACATCAAAGCTGGTTCCACCATCACGGTACAAAACGCCGACGGGGTAAAAGCGGAATGTGTGGTAGGTGGTATTGTGGAGAACTACGTATACGCCTATGTTTACATGTCCCCCACGCTCTACCGTTCCTCTTTCAACACGGATCCCGATTTTACGCAGCTGATCGCCAAAGTGCCGGATCCCTCTAAAGAAAACAGGGAAAATATCGCCAGCCAGCTGCTGACCTCTGACGATATCAACGGGGTACAGTTTACCAACGATTTGAGCGAATCTTTCTCAGATGTTATCAAAAATATGGATTATGTGGTAATCGTATTAATCATCAGTGCTGGCCTTCTGGCTTTTATTGTTCTTTATAATCTTACCAATATCAATATCACGGAACGGCAAAAGGAAATCGCCACTATTAAGGTATTGGGATTTTTCGACAATGAGGTTTCCGCCTATATTTTCCGTGAAACCGCCATTTTAACCTTGATCGGCACCGCGGTCGGGCTAGTCCTGGGGATCGCCCTCCATGCTTTTGTGATTAGGACGGCGGAGATTGATATAGTGATGTTCGGCCGGGATATCAGTTTCCTCAGCTATCTCCTGTCCGCACTGCTCACGATCATATTCTCCCTGCTGGTCAACTTGGTAATGTACCGGAAACTGAAAAAGATCAGTATGGTGGAATCCCTGAAAGCAGGGGAGTGATTCTCTTACGAAACTGTAAGAAATTAGTCCTTGTGAAGCATGTGTAATCATGGTAAAATATCCAATAGGCAAGGGAAGAAACAGCCTATTTGCATATTTTTTATGAATTATCCGGCCTTTCTTCCTTTTTTATAAATCAAGATACAGGGAGGGAGGACATCGCGTGAACAGAATCATCCGGAAGGCGGCGCTTGTGCTGGCTATTGTTGTCATATTAAGCGGTCTGACCGGTTGTAAAGAACATGCCACCCCTACCCGGGAAAATCCTTTACTAGGCGTTTGGAAGGATACCTATGATTTGACCGAATATGAGTTCTTGGATGATACAAATCTGAAACTGGTCACCATCGGGATCGCCTCCTTCGACGGCACCTATGAGATCCATGACGATCAGATGACTATCCGTATCTCCATGTTGGGGACCGTGGAGGAAAAAACCTATCAATACCGCTTTGAGGGGGATCGTTTCTTCCTCAATGAGACGGAGTTTGTGCGAAAAAGCCCCTAGTATTTTTTCTTTGTAAACTCCTCTGAAAAATAAAAGATACCAGAATGAAAGCGCTGCAATCCATACTTTTGCAGCGCCTTTCTTATTTTTAAATAAAATTTTTAGAGAAATTTAATCTGGTTACTTTTCCTGTTTTTGGGAACCATCATTACATTGTTGTTTTCTGCTGATAAGCAGATCATATTCATTGCATTTTACCGCCGGGCGCTGTCCATACTCATAGAAACAGTACAAATCCTCTTCTTCTCCTTCTTGTTTATTACGTTATTATTCCTGATCTATTTTTCCCTTTGTTTCCTCAGGCTTTCCATTTTGCTCTCTAGTAATCCACAAAAAACCATGTTATAATAAAAACTAAAATGGATAAAATATGGTGATTGGAGTTGAGAAATATATGACAGCAATAAACAGAGAAAAAATTTGCGACGGTGTTTATTTCAGCAGCGTCCCGGATTCCCGTTTCAAAACCGGGCGGATTACCGCGGCGCTTATGCTGCCCCTTTCCCAGGAAACGGCGGCAACTTACGCGATCCTTCCCTATCTTTTGTGCCGTTCCTGCCGGGAATATCCCGATTTCACGGCACTGCACCAAAAATTAGGCGAGCTTTACGGGGCTTCCCTTTACGCTGATGTGCATAAAGTAGGAGAGGTCCAAATGCTGTGCCTTTCCGCCGTGGGGATCGACGACCGCTACGCGCTGGACCATCAAAGCATTTCCAGGGAGCTTACTTCCCTGTTGTGCAGTGTACTATTTGATCCGGCATTGGAAAACGGCGTTTTCCGGGAAGGGGATATCGCCCAGGAAAAGCGTCAGCTCATAGAACGGATCGATGCCGAATACAACGATAAACGCGCCTTTGCTAAGATGCGCTGTGAAGAGCTCATGTGTCAGAACGAGGCGTTTGGCGTGAGCGCTTATGGAAAACGGGAGGCTGTAGAGCAGCTCACCGCCCAGCAAATTTACGAGGCCTGGCAGACAGCCCTGCGCACAGCCCGTATTGAATGTATGATGCTGGGAAATTCCGATCCCCAGCAGGCCAAGCAAGTCTTTGAGCAGGCGTTTTCTCATATCCAGCGGACCAAGCCTGCCGACTGTTCCACCCAAGTGGTGCGCTCCGCTCAGGAGGTGCATGAGTATAATGACTCCATGGAGGTGGCCCAGGCCAAACTGGTGTTAGGGTTCCGGGCGGGAACCGCTTGCCCGGACAAGGAGGTCATGGCCGCCCGTCTGATGAGCGCTATCTTCGGGGGTACGCCCCACTCCAAGCTATTCCTGAATGTCCGGGAAAAAATGAGCTTGTGTTATTACTGCTCTTCCCGCTATGACCGCAGTAAGGGCATAATGCTGGTAGAAAGCGGCGTGGAACAGAAAAACATGGAGAAGGCACGCAAGGAAATCCTTCATCAGCTGGAACAGATCCAGCAGGGGGACCTGGAAGACAGTGAAATCGACTCCGCAAAACTGAGCGTCGCCAACGGGTTCCGCAGCGTAGCAGATTATCTGGGCGGCCTGGAATACTGGTATCTCTGCCAGACCCTGGACGGTAAACTGTGTAGCCCAGAAGAGAGCGCAGAACAGGTGGGCAGCATCACACGGCAGCAGATTATAGATGCCGCAAAACGGGTAACGCTGGATACTGTGTACACGCTTACAGGCAAGGAGGAACAGGCATGAACATGATAGAAAAAAAGAGCGAGCGTCTTGGGGAGCGTTATTATCTCATCCAGCATCCTTCTGGATTGCGCATTTATGTTTATCCGAAACCGGGATATCAATCCACCTACGCTGTTTTTGGCACCAAATACGGCTCGGTCAATACCTCTTTTCAGGTAGAAGGACAGGACCCTGTCACGGTGCCTGACGGCATCGCCCATTATCTGGAACACAAACTTTTTGAGAGCGAGGATGGGGACGCGTTCGCCCGTTACGCCAAAACCGGCGCTTCTGCCAACGCGTTTACTTCCTTTGACACCACCTGCTATTTGTTCTCCTGTACCGAAAAGGTAGAGGAAAGTTTGGAGATCCTGTTGGACTTTGTACAATCCCCTTATTTTACCCCGCAAACGGTACAAAAAGAGCAGGGAATCATCGGGCAGGAAATCCGTATGTATGACGATGATCCTAACTGGAGGGTTATGTTCAATTTGTTGGGAGCCCTTTATCACAACCATCCCGTTAAGATCGATATTGCCGGCACAGTGGAATCCATCGCGGAAATCACGGCGGAAAAGCTATATACCTGCTACAACAGCTTTTATAATCTGCACAACATGGCGCTGTGCGTCGTGGGCGATGTCACGCCGGAACAGGTTCTTCATTTGGCGGACCGGATGCTCAAGCCGTCAAAAGAACAAAAAGTGGAAACTTTTTTCCCGGAAGAGCCGGATTCTGTCGTCAAGAAGCGTGTAGAGCAAAAATTCCCCATAGCTGTGCCCCTGTTCCAGCTGGGATTCAAAGAGACGGCTGGAAAACAGCGCGCCACAGCCCAGGAGCTTGCTTTGACCGATATTATCTTAGAGGCGCTTGCCTCCAAATCCAGCCCCTTGTATCGGGAACTGATGGACGCGCAGCTCATCAATTCCTCTTTTGGGTATGAATATTTTGAAGGTCCCGGAT
>CAKUYY010000021.1 GCA_934717555.1 uncultured Clostridium sp. | reverse complement strand
GAAAAGAAGAGGAGACAACCGACGAAGCGTACCGGGAGACGTTAAAACAAAGAGGAATAGAAAAGTTGGCCGAATATAAAAAGTCAGAGACTGTAAATATGAGCGCACGTAACAATAACAGCCTGGTGTATAAACAGGATTATGACCTGGGGGACATCTGTACCTACATAGACGACACGGCGGGGGTTATTGTGCATCAGCGTATCACAGAGATTACGGAGGCATTTGAAAATGGTTCTCATATCATCACGCCAACTTTTGGTGAAGATACAAAAACAATTTTACAGAAAGTCAGGAGGGGAATCACTTGATTAGTGGGATTTTTACTAGTGAAATCATAGGAGAAAATGAGGACGGAACTCCAAAGTTCGACCGGGCCGTGGATGAGACTTTTCTGGACGCTTATCTAGGCGCGTATACCTCCAATGGGGTGTATCCAGAGACAGCGAATAGCCTAAAAGTCACCGCTGGCACGGGGCTTAACATTGCCGTACAGCCCGGAAAATGCTGGGTCAATGGGAAATTTGGGTATATCGACAAGGCGGAAACCCTAGCATTGAATACTGCTGGAGATACAGACCGGACAGACAGCGTTGTAATCCGTTTAGATTTAATCAATCGGACAATGGAACCGGTTATAAAAAACAACTCTACCACCCTGCAAAGGGACAGCGACATATGGGAAATCATGCTGGCGAAAGTAAGCATAAAAGCGGGAAGCCAACAGGTTAGTACAGCTGATATCACGGACACCCGCGGGGATAGTTCAGTATGCGGTTATGTATATAACCGGTTACAAAAAATTGATACAACGGATCTGTTTGCCCAATATGATGCTGCGTTTAAACAGTGGTTTGAATCGATCCGGGGGATTCTGGATGAAGACGCGGCGGGAAATTTATACAATATGATTAACCCGTTACTGGATGGAGCCGGTACTTTAAATATGGATGCTTTGCCGGTTGGTACAGTGTGGACTTGGTGGAGCGATAACCTGCCCTCTGAAAAATGGGTATTTGGAAATACAGATATCCCAGAGAAAAATACTAAAGCACGGGAAATATGGGGAGAAAAAACCCCCAATACATCTGGTAGAGTTTTGGTGGATAAATCAACTGATGAAATTTTTGACACAATTGGCAAAACAGGAGGTTCAATATCTAGAGAACTTCGGGCAGCAATCGGAGCTACAAATGGGGATATATCCGCAATTGGTTATTCTGCACGTCCGCCAATCGAAGGTCTAGATGACTATACCTATGCTATTAGCCGAGGAGCAAATACTGAAACAACTCCAGTGAATCACACAACCGCAGTATTAGAAGCAGATGGAAGTAACCCCTCTAGAGTTCAGCCTTACATAGTCGCCCGATATATCTATAAGATAAAATAAAGGGGTGGTCTTTTGAATCTGGAAGTTATGAACCGCAAAATCAAAAATAAAATATTGGTACAACAGGGCAGCAGCGAGGTAAACCCCGTTGCTTTTTTTGTACCAAAAACAGACGCGGGGGTGGACCTTTCCACCTGCAAGTTTTTTGTTTCCGTCGTAGACGGCCAGGGGTATGACAAAATCCCCGTGCCCTTCACAGAAGAGGGCGACACTCTACAGGTACAGTGGAACATTGAAAGCCGCACCACAGAGGCGGAAGGGAACCACCCCTTCCAGCTGGTGGCGGAAAATCTGGAACAGGAAGTTGTATGGCTGACCAATACCTCCCACGTCATTGTGCGGGAATCCCTGCATGTGGACGATCCCATTTCCGGCCTTCTCCCCTCTGTCCTGCAAGCGTATCAGGAGCGCATGGACCAGATGGAAGGCGATGCCGGGGAATCCATTCAGGAGGCTAAGAAATTCGCGGAGCAGGCTGGGCAATACGCCCAGCAGACAGCACAGGACAAGGAGGCAACAGCCGCTGACCGGCAGTCGGTGGAGGAAGCCCAAACGGAACTTTCCGGGCAGATCGAGGCCGTAGAAAAAGAACTGGAAACGGCCAAAGGTCTTGTGGAACAGGTCAAGGAAGATGCTCAGACGGCCCGAGAAGCGGCCCAAAGCACAGCGGCGGACAAGGAATCTGTAGCCGCCACAAAAGCTGCAATAGAGGTAATCAAAGAAGGGGTTGACCAGCAGAAACAAGCGGTGGACAACGCTGTACAGACCTTCACGGAAACCACCGTTCCTGCCGCCCAGAAGACTGTGGAAGAAGCTGGACAGGCCAAAGTGGAGGAAGCCAAAGGATATGCGGAAAACGCCGCGAACAGCGCGCAGGAAGCCGGGAAATCCCTTTCTGATGTGCAGGAAGCGGTGAACAATTTTAATACAGTTACCTTGCCGGGGGCTGTCACACAGGTAGAGCAGGCCGGAGCTGACCAGGTACAGGCCGTACAGCAGGAAGGGACCGCCCAGGTTAACGCGGCCAAAGATCAGGCGGAACAGTCCCAGGCGGCAGCCCAGGAAGCCAAACAGACGGCGGCCGACCTTTACGGCCTCCTCCCCCTGGTCACGGTATCCGGGAACGGTTCTGTAGAACTCCCCAGCTGCGCCGCCGCGCCGCTGCGGGAGTGCGTGATCCACGGCGCTCACACGCAGGAGGGGACCCCCACGCCGGAAAATCCTGTTTCCCCCAAATCTGTGGGCGGCAGCGGGAATATTACAGTATCCATCACAGGAACCGAACCCCAGACGATTCCTGTCCCCTATCCCCTGGTTGATGAAAATGACTATCTGAATTTGACCACCGGACAAGGGGAAACAACGTGGAAAGGGATAGAACTGACCGGCACGGAATCCTGGACCAAGAGTGGCAAGCCCTCTGTAGGAGGTACAGTATTTTATACTACCCTCCCCGGGCAGGACACGCAGGATAAAACAAAAGAAATTTTTTCTACCCATTTTCAGCAAACGAAAAGCGCAGGCTCTCTTGTACCCGGTGAGATCTGGATGCATAACGCTACTTTTATCTCAATGTCCAACGCCCTTCTGGGCATCACAGACAGCGATAATGACAAGCAAAAGGCGGAGAAATTCAAAAACTGGCTATCCGCTGAAAAAGAAGCGGGGCGCGCTGTAAAGGTATGGTATCAGCCTACAGAATCTCAAGCGGTTGAGATTTCGCCCGTGACCCTGACAACAGGAAAAGGCAATATTACCCTCACTGTCTCAGGAGCTGAGGGGGAACCAGCCCCCGATATCCAGGTCACAGCGGTGCAGGACTGGACCATGTTGAAAGCGGAACAGGAAAAAAAGAACCGGAGCTATGAGGAGCGCCTCAACGCCCTGGAAGCCAATGTAACAGGAGGATAATTACATGAATACACTAGAAAAAGTGCTGGTAAACCGGGCACAAAATGGGACATACCACAAGGAAGAATTGATCGAGATTACAAAAAAGCTATGGATTGACGGTGATATTTCCGAGACAGTCAAGGACCAGGTGCTGGAGATCATCAAAGGGCGTGAGGACTGCGAGCCGCCCGTGACCACGGAAACACGCCTGGAAGATGTGGAATCCACACTGGGCGTTTTGTTGGGGGCGGGCGAAACGGCGGACAGTGGGGAACGGGCAAAGCAAACCCGCCTTTTGATGATGAATACGGCGCAGTCCCTCCCCGATGAACAGGCGAAGGAAATCCCGACCTTGTTCCCGGAATGGGAAAGCGGTGCCGCTTATGAAAAGGACAACCGTATCTGTTATCAAAACCAGCTCTACAAATGCCTGACGGCTCATACATCCCAGGATGACTGGACGCCGGATATCTCTGTTTCTTTGTGGGTAGCGGTCAGTGACCCGGCGGAGGAATGGCCCCAGTGGAAACAGCCCGCTGGCGCCCATGACGCATACCCCAAAGGCGCGAAAGTCACACACAACGGCAAGCGGTACACCAGCAATGTGGACGCTAACACTTGGGAACCGCCCACCCAATGGACGGAATTTTCAGAACAGGAATAAATTTTGCATCAAAGAGGGCAAAAACAGCCCTCTTTCTTTTATTTTTTGAAAGATTAACTATTAAAAGTCAACCCCGAAAATGAATGGTGGTGGTGAAAAAGAGATGGCTCAAAAAAGGTATAGCAAAGCTGAGGCCTTGTCAGCCCCCTGCTGGCTATTCAAGTAGTTGTACTCAAGCTGCTGAGCAATATGGCTGTCTTGATTTCTCCAAGGCAAAAATTAAACGTACCAATTTCTTGGCAGCGTGAGAGATGGCGATGTTGTAGTGCTTGCCCTCTGCCCGTTTCTTAGCGAGGTAAGCAGCAAAAGCCGGGTCCCAGTGACAGACATACTTGGTTGCGTTGTAAAGTGCGTAGCGTAAGTATCGGGAGCCACGCTTTTCCATGTGCGGGTAGCAATTTTTGAGCAGCCCGGACTGGTAAGTGGAGGGGGACATCCCGGCATAAGCCAACAGCTTGTCCGGGGAGTCAAACCGAGTGAAGTCGCCGACTTCGGCCAGAATCATGGCGGCCATGCGGAACCCCAGCCCTGGGATAGTGGTAATAGGAGAATGAAGCTCATCCATAATGAATTGAATCTGTTCTTCAATTTCAGCAATTTCATGATCCAATTCACGGATGAGACGAATGGTATGCTGTAATTCAAGAGACTTGGCAGGCATCCGAGAACCAATAGAGTTTCTGGCGGCATCTCGTATTTCAAGAGCCATATCCCGTTTGTAGTGGCCTTTGGAGGCGGTTTCGAGCAGTGCTTTCAGCCTCGTTAAATGGGCTGCGGCTATCTGTTTGGCACCGGGGCACTCCTCCAGCAAGGCGTAGACAGAGGCAATGTGCAGAGAAGGAACCAGCTTTTCCAGTTCTGGGAACAGGATACAGACAAGCCGGGCAATGGAACTTTTCAGTTTGGCTCGCTGTTTTACCTTGTCAAAACGGTATCTGGTCAGTGACTTTAATTCCTCGTTGTGGTATGCTGTATCTGTGTAGGGTTTGAGGCCCGCATCGGATAACAGCATAGAAGCAATCGTTCGCGCATCCACCCGGTCAGTCTTGGTCTTTCTCAGGCTGAGGCTCTTTCGGTAAAGATTTGTGCGCAAGGGGTTCAGGACATAGGTGGCCAGACCGTTGTCAAGGAGAAACCCGAGCAGATTGTAGCTGTAATGCCCTGTCGCCTCAAGCCCTACTTTTATTTTGTCCTGTGGTGTAGCGCAAGCTTGGATTCTCTGCAACAGACAGTGAAGCCCGTCCATGTTGTTGGGAATCGTGAACACATCCGCCAGGACTTCACCCTCTGAGCTAACGATAAAGCAATCATGTTTGTCTTTTGAGACATCAATACCAACAGAAATCACCATGACAAATCCCTCCAACGGTAAATATGTGATGCTGCATCCACAGTGCACCTTACTTTTGTAGCCTTGTTCCACATAAACCGTTTGGCGGTATTTAACTGATTAACAAAATTGTAAGGGGCTGTGGTTGGAACCTTTCATGAACCATCTTGTGGTAGGAGAATTTCACCAATCCACAGCATCCCTTACAGTGTAGCACAAGCCCTTGGAGAGGGGCTCTAATAACTACTACTCTATAATACAAGGATGATTTTTATGAATCTCAATGTATGTATGCTTACAAACAATGCCTGCTATAAGGCGGGCAGGAAGATCACGCCGAAAGGGATCATGGTACACAGTACCGGGGCGAATAATCCGAACCTCAAGCGTTATGTGGGGCCAGATGACGGGAAACTGGGATACAACCAGTACGGCAACCACTGGAACCAGGACAAGCCGGACGGGAGGGAAGTCTGCGCTCACGCCTTCATCGGCAAATTGGCGGACGGTTCTGTGGCCACTTACCAGACATTGCCGTGGGATGCCCGGGGATGGCATTGCGGAAAGGGTTCCAAAGGTTCTGCCAATGATACCCATATTTCCTTTGAAATCTGTGAGGATGCTCTTACAGATAGTGAATATTTTTCACAAGTATACCAGGAGGCAGTAGAACTCTGCGCCTATCTCTGTGATATGTACGACTTTGACCCAATGGCGGACGGCGTGGTCATCTGTCACAGTGAAGGGGCGGCCCGTGGTATCGCCTCCAATCATGGCGACGTGATGCACTGGTTTCCAAAGTTCGGGAAGAGTATGGACACCTTCCGCGCCGACGTGAAAGCGGCTATGGAAGGCTCAACTCCCGTTCCCTCTCCTGCCCCGGATACCGCCTATCAGGTAGGGGATGTGGTCACGCTGTCCAGCTATTACGCCGCTTCTACCGATCCCATTGAAAAGGCCGTGATTCCCAGTCAGTGGAAAACAGGGACCATTACCCGCATTATTCCTGGCCGGCGCAATCCCTACCTGGTGGATGGCCTGGGATGGTGCAACGACGGGGATATCCGTGGGAAAGGAGAAGTCAATTCCGGCGGCGGTTCCAGCGGCGGCAAGCAGTACGGCCCCAATCCTTCCCTGGTATGGGATTATCAGTACGATTCCCAGGTGGCGGAACTGCAAAGAATCCTGAACGATAAAGGGCACAACCTCAGCGTGGACGGCAAAGCCGGGGACAAGACCTACCAAGCCGCCGCCCAACATTCCATCCGGGGCGGTGAAAGCGGCCCCCTTTGTAAATGGGTGCAGCAGAGATTGAACGGTCTAGGCTTTTCCTGTGGGAGTGCGGACGGTATCGTAGGGAACAACACCATGAAAGCTATCGCCAAATTCCAAGAAGCAAACGGTGTAGGCGTTGGCTATCTGGGCGGCACCGACTGGTATTACCTGCTGGTGTAGGGGGTGAGATAATTGAACGAATGGGGCGTTGTTACCGTCATTATCGCGTTGGTGGGCTTGTTTGCTACGGTAAGCAAGCCCATCATAAAATTAAACAAGACAATCACGGAATTATCGACGGACTTAAAACAAGTGATGACCCGTCTCGACAAGCTGGAACATAACAATGAAATCACAAAAGATTCCACCCGGGAATCTCACCGCCGTCTTCATGACCGGATTGACAAGAATGATGAATTAATCGCGGAACATGACTTGAAACTGGAAAATCATGAAATCCGGCTCAATCAGCTGGAAGAAAGGAAATAATAGGAGGAATACATACTATGAATGAATTTGTATCCTGGGAGACTTTAGGAACCTTTGCCGGATGCGCCATGTTGGTTGGCATCCTGACACAGTTTACAAAAGGGTTGTTTTCTAAGCTGCCTACCCAATGGCTTTCTTATATTTACGCTGTTGTGGTCATGGCGTTGGCTACCATTTTCACCACCCGCTTTTCCTGGCCCACTATGGCCCTTATTCCTTTTAACGCCGTAATCGTGGCTATGAGCGCCAACGGCGCTTTTACTGCTGTCAAACGGGTTGTAGATGGGAAGAAAAACGAGTAATATATATAGAATAGGAGGACTGTACTATGTATAAAGCTATGAATATCGCTCAGTATATCATTACAAAGTGTACACAGGACGGTTCTCCTATAAGTAACTTACAGTTACAAAAAATTCTTTATTTTACTCAGGGTGTTTGTTTAGCGAAAAATAATCACATATTATTTGAAGAAAATATTTTTGCCTGGTATATCGGCCCTGTTGTACCAAACGTGTATTACCGCTTTTGTGGTTACGGGGCCAGTAAAATTCTGGGCAGGTATCCAGGAATCATGATAGAAAAGGATACAAAAGTACTCATAGACCAAATAGTAGAAGAAAAAAGGGTACTGTATCCGTGGGTGCTCAGAACCCAAACCCAGAAAGAAGGCGGGGCCTGGGATTGTATTTACCAGAATGGGAAAGGCGATCATCAGGTTATTCCCACTAACATAATCCAAAACGAATTTTATATTACATAACAAAAGGCCGCTTCCCTACTAAATCTGCTAAGGAGGCGGCCTTTTTGGTTGTTATTTATCAAGCTTTTTTCTAAGCGTTAGGTGTAAATATTATGGTACATATAAAACATTCCGCATCACCAGCACCAGATAAAAGCTACATTTTGAGAAATCAAAGTGTAGAAAGTGTAGTTTTTATTTTTTTATAATGACTATAAAAAATCATTATAAAGAGGTATCAATATACGTGGACAATACAAAATTCACCTCATCGGAAAAGCATAAATTTGAAGAGAAACGAGCAAGAGAAATTTTGGCCTATTGTTTCCCTTCTAAATATTGTGGTTCGGAGTTATTAGAATCTCCTGATATTGTTGTTCCAAGCCTTTCTATTGGAGTTGAAGTTGCACAAAGTATGTGTCCATCTGTTCTCCAGAATATGGAAAGGGCATGTTCTATTTCTGGGAAAACACCGGAAGAGCTCACGCCCATAAACAAAAAGAATATTGAAAATAGGATTGTCGTAGCAATAGAATTACCTACGGATCTATATGCAGCAGGCTTTAGTTTCTGGGGAGACTGCCATAACATAAAAAGTATTTTTGATAAGAAAATTCATCTTTTGAATACCGAGCATTTTAATCATTTATATGCTAAAAAATATAGTGTTTTAGAACTATTTTTTAATGGCATATTTAGAAATGAGAAAACAGATTTCGGGCTATTATTTTTTAAGTAAAAAATCCTACAATATATATGTAAATTTCTGGTGTCATATAAAACATAAATCAAAAGCGTTATTTGCTATTTTGGAGTAAATAAATAGGATCCGGGGAAAAGTAATTTTTTTCCCCGGGTCTATTTTTATGCATTAACGGTTATAAAAGAATTTTTCATAAGGGGAGCCCTGGTTCCAACCGCAGGGTGGACAAATACAGGTGACAGCAGTGGAAGAGTGGCTGTTTCCGTTAGGATCAGGCGTACTGGAAGATATGGTTGCGGTATTGACGATATTACCAGAAGAGAACGCGTTCACCAATCCGGAGATCCAAATCGTCACACAGGTATTGGCCGATAAGGTTCCCAGAGAATAACTGGAATCCCAAGGGGACCAAGTAGCGCCCCCATCCGTTGAAAACTGCACATTTTTTAGCTCGTTAGGAATCTGGTCTGTGAGGACGACGTTTTTGGCGTCTCCAGGGCCTGCATTGGAAATGGTAATGGAATAACTGAGATATTGCCCGGGGGTAGCAACTCCCTGACAAGCACATTTGCAAATACTTAGCTGACTATAAGGAGTTTTGGGAACGGTGATGGTGGTACGATTGTTTTCGGGGTTGGGATCATAAGTGTCCGTGGACACCACAGCAGTATTCACAATAGGAGCGGAATCAAAGTATTCCACAGGAACACGGATGAGCAGGGAAGCGCTCTGGTTGGCAGAGATATCCCCTAAGGAATAGGAACCATTCCATGGGTGCCAAGATTTCCCTTGATCCAAGGAATATTCTCCATTGGCGACTGCATCGGAAAGCACCACATTTTGGGCAGTGCCGGGACCGGCATTGGATACCGTAAGGGTGTAAGTGAGAGGCTGACCCGGGACAGCAGGATTTGGAGATGCGGTTTTTGTGACAGCAAGGTCAGCGGAAATCAAAATAGGGGTGATAACAGTGGCCCTGCTTTTTTCAGGGTCCGAGGGAGGGGAAGAACTGGAGATCTGTGCGGTATTGGAGATGGTGCCGGAGGCTTTAGCGGAGAGAATACCCCGGAGGAAAATAGTCGAAGAGGAACCTGCGCTGAGGGTCCCCAGGGAAAGGGTTCCGCTCCAAGGCAGCCATGACTGTCCCCGATTGAAGGTATACTCCACTTGAGAGAGCAAATCGGGAACCTGGTCGGAGAGCACAATAGAATCTACACTAGAGGGACTGGGATTGGTAACAGTGATGCTGTAAATCATCATTTGCCCGGGTACCGCGGGATCTGGCCAAGCGGTTTTTGAAATAGAGAGATTACTTTGTTCTAAAATTTTACTGGTAAAAGAAGCTGTGTTATTGTCGGGATTAGGGTCTGGCGTTTGGCTGCTCACCTGGGCGTTATTGACAAAGGACCCTTTTGCGGAGGGAGAGACAGTTCCGCGAATTAAAATGGTACGTTCTGCTTGTTCCTCTAAAGTTCCCAGGGGATAGGGGCTGACCCAGGGAGACCAGGAACCCCCTCCATTTAAAGAGAATTCCGGCTGGGTTAGTTCTTGAGGGATTGTATCCGTCAACTGGACATCAGCAGCTGCAGAAGGTCCTGAATTTTTCACAGTAAGAGCATAGGTCAATATTTGCCCTGTGGAAACTGGGTTTGGAGAGGCAGTTTTACTGATGCTCAGATCGGCGGAATTCTCAATGGGGGTATGGATGGTAATACTATTATTGTTGGGATTGGGATCGCTGGTAGAAGAGGATACCGTGGCCGTGTTTGTCAGGTTTTCAGAGGCAGAGGGTGGAACTGTTCCGCGGACAAGCAGCGTGAAAGCATTTCCGGGATCTAAAGAGGTGAGGAAATGGGAACCTTTCCAAGGCGACCAGGAGGTACCGCTGTTATTGGAAACTTCCGCGCCAGCCAAAGAAGATGCGTCAGTGTCCGTAATAGTAATTCCTTGTGAACGGCTCGGGCCTGCGTTTGTCACCTTTATGGTATAGGTAACGATTTCCCCAACCTCCACTGGAGAAGGTGAGGCCGACTTCGTAATGGACAGGTCAGCGGATGCCAGGGTACGGACAACAGCGGTAGAATGGTTATTTTCAGAATTAGGGTCAGGAGTGGAACTGGAGACAGAAGCTACATTGGAGATGGTCTGATCGTCCAGCACTTGGACAATCCCACGGATGAGAAGTGTCCGGGTGGTTTGGCTGGGCAAGTCTCCTAACAGATAAGGGGTTTTCCACGGATTCCATGAGATTCCGTTATCAATAGAAAATTCCGGTTTTAGAAGGAACGAGGGCACCATGTCGGTAACCTTCACCTGAGAAGCGACAGAAGGGCCGGCGTTAGCGATAGTTAGGCTATAAGTGAGAAACTCTCCGGCTAGGATGGGATCAGGATAAGCTGTTTTTTTGATAGATACATCTGCGGAAGCTTCTGCTTCTTCAATGATAAGAAAATTATCCTCTGAGAGAGAATGCTTGACAGATTTCTGACTGGAAGGTAAATCTTGCTCCATGGATTGTTCGGGTATCAGGTTAGTATTAGGAGAAAGGGAAGCCTGGACAGGATCAGTGATAGATTCCAGAGAGCTGTTGGGATTGTCATGGCCAAAATCTTGATGGTCAATATCGGCGTTCTCAGCGATTTGCTCCTCAGTGATGGGAAAAGAATAGTTTCTGGGGCCATTGGAAAGCTCATATCCTGCTGGCTGTGTAAATACCGAAGGGGGGCAAGCAGCAGGAGCCGCTACAGGCTCGTATAATACATAGTCGCCTGGTTCATTAACCAGGTAAGCAAAATCTCCATTAGGATCGGTTTGTGCTGGGGAACAGCCTCCGGGGCCGCAAAGAACCACATAAACATTGGAAATTCCTGGTTCTCCAGGGTCATATCGGCCGTTGTGGTTGGAATCCCCATAGACTTTTCCTGAAACAGTAGCTGGCATAAATGATATTCCTCCTCGTCTAGTGGGTATCAGTAGAAATGTTATCCTAAATGTATCAGGATAAACCATAAAATTACTCTTCTTATCATATTCAGAAGAACCGCCTAAAGTTCCAGTTTGGCGTAAAAACATAGAAAAAGAATAAAAAATATGCAACTAACTAGATAAAAGCATATATAGAGAGACTAAAAAGGATTTCTATTTTTATTCACAAAATAAATCGTATAAAATGTGAAAAAAATTTGTCATTTGTTTGGAGGAAAAATTGAAAAAAGTACTTGTGTTTTTTAAAATATTTGACTATTATAATATTGAATAATATTACTATGTCAGAATAAATCGAAAAATCTTATTGTCTGTAGGGCGTTTTGCTTTTATTTTAGTGTTCGACATTTTCGTGAATACAATTCCCCTAAGATTTATCATAATTTGATATTGAGATACCAATATATTACTGTAAAACTATTGATATCCTTAAATTAGTGTGTTATAATTTTCACAGTGAATAGGGGTTTGGAGGCACAATAAAATGTTAGAAAGAATTTCTAAGCGGGGAAAAGTAGAAAGCTTATCTGATTACTTTAAGAAATGTACAGCAGAGATGGTGACATTATTTCTGTTGGATCAAAATAAGTCCATGTATGTTTATGAATTGGAAAAAGAGATCAAACACGCCACGAAAGGTGTTCTACGGATTCATACATTATATCCGACTATTTACCGTCTTTTGAAGTTTGGTTATATTCGAGAAGATTATTACTATGTCACTGGGAGCAGAGTGAGAAGGTACTATAGTATTACAGAGGCTGGAAAAGAAAGATTGGATCAAATCCGTCAGGAATATCATCAGTTGACCCAGGCGGTCTATGATATTATGACAGATCAAAATACAACAACAGGAGGTAGATTACACAATGATGAATGCGGAGCTTTTGAAGGAAATTAAGGCTTACTTAAAGCCGGCAAGAAAACGTTTGGTTTGTTCCAAAAAATCAAAAGATGATTTTTATCGGGACATACTGGCAAGCGCGGAGGAATACCTGCAATTGCATCCCAATGCCAGCAAAAGGGAACTGTGCGAGTATTTGGGAGATTGTGAAGCGTTGGCCAGCGGTTTTATGGATAGTCTGCCCAAACGTGAAATTATTTGGGCGAGGAGAAAATCCAAATTACTGTTGGCAGGCGGGATTATTCTAGCGGCATTGATTGTTATGGTTGTCTTTTATCTGATTGTTGTGCATGAGACAACAGGTATTCAGTTTATTTATCAATATTAGGAGGAAAAAAATGAAGAAGTTAGTATCCTTAATAGTGTCTTTCGTCTTGTTAATGTCTATTTCGGCTATTGCGTTTGCGGCGGAGAATATTGAAGTTGCAAAAGAATCTGAAGTACAAGGCCCGATTGCTACTGTATCTTTGGAAGATGGTACAGTAGTTGAAGAATATGGAGATGGGATTGTATTTCTGTATTATACAGAGGATCCTTCCAGCACCATGGCCAGAGCCTATGGTCAGCAGTCTACTTCCTATACAGGTACGATTGTTGATAACGGCGTACAAAAATACAAGATGACAGTTTATGGTACGTTTAATGTCAGCAGTTCTATTGTTACCTGTGTGAGCAGATCGGAAAGCCACAATGTATTGAATGGTACAAATTATACTTTTGATAATCCCCATGCATGGCATACTCCTGCCAATGGAGGCAGCACCTGCTGGGCTTATGCAACTGTAAGTGTTAAAAAATATTCTTTGGGTATTCCGATTAAGATTTTTGATTTTAATGTCAGAGTGGGTTACAATACTTCTGGCAATCGCTTGACCAATCAGCAGTAATTCTTTTTTTGATCTCATCTAATTACAAAAGCATTAGATCATTTAGTTTATTGCTTACCAGTACTTCTTTTCTTTAATCGTTTGGTTCAAACACAAAAACGGGCAGAAAAAACTGTCCGTTTTTGTGTTTTTCCTCTTTCTATTTTACTATTTATAATGTATAATGATTAATAGGTTACCTACCTATGGATACTTTCTGTAAACTCTTTCCGTCAAGTCCCTGTATCAGGGACAAAATAGGTAACCGTAAGGAAAGAGGTGGGGGAAACAGAAAGACACATAGAAAAGGGTCCCGGATTATGATCCTTTTACCATAGGTTTTTATGAAGAGCGAGAACAGCGTTTTTGGGTGTGTTGATATCATCAATGACCAGCGCTGTTCTTGCTTTTTTATAGTAATCATCAGAAAAAAGATTGTTCTGCCTTTGTTTTTTAAAATGTGATAGAGACATTACATATAAAGTCGGAAAGACAGAAAAGTAACAAAATAGACTTGTCATATTTTAGAATACAAAGATAAGCAGAAACAGGAATCTGTTTTTTTATTAAAACTTTATAAAACATCATAGGGAATTATGTGCAGTAAGCGGTTTAATTATGTATAAACTGTTAACAATTCCCCGAAACATTGCAAAGTATACGTGAGCGTGATAAAATGTAATCAATTTGTTACTTGTTGTAATTTTCGTGTCATGAATCAGGAGAAAGATTACATTTCTGATAAAGTTTGAGGCACACTAATGGATGTGCAAGGAAAACAGGAGGTTTGTCAAGACAATGAGCAGGAAAGTAAGAGGGCTTTTAGCCCTGATAATGGTACTGACCTTGCTGATCCCCGCCGGACTGGGCAAGATGGATTCCGCAATTGCAGCATCTAGCACAGGTCCGGGAATGGCGGCGCATGCATTAACAGCTTATTATCAGAATTGGAAATATGTTTACGGCGGCAGCAGCGCGGGAGCTGTTGACTGTTCCGGATTGATTTATAGTTATAATCACGTGGGCGGACAACGTACCAACTTGATGGGCGCCTCCCCTGAGAAAGGTTCCATCGGCACTTTGCCCCGTATCCATGGACTGGGGCTGTACGCCCCTGGACATGTAGGAGTTTATGTAGGCGGTGGAATGGCGGTGGATGCCCGCAACTCCAGATATGGCGTGATGTATCAGTCCGTAGGATCTTACCGTTGGACAAACTGGTTTAAAATTGCCGGTGTTCAGTATCCGGAAAACGGTTTTGTCAAGATCGATGGAAAAACCTATTATTATGAGGGCGGACAATATGTGGTCAGCGTGACCAAGAATATCGGCGGGGCTGATTATACCTTTGGTGCGGACGGCGCACTGCAGGGCAATCCTCCTCCAGAGAGCGCTTATCAAGACGTTCAGTATTCTTCCAGCGGTTCCGTTTCTATTTCTTCCGGTTCTTCTGTAAAGAGTACCCCGAAGGTGGAAGAACCCAAAAAGGTGGAACTGAAAGTGGGAACCACCAGCGATGAAGTTAAAAAGATGAAAGAACGTCTGACAGAGCTGGGATATTACGATGCGGAAATCACCACTTATTTTGGTGAATATACTGGAGAATGCCTCAAGCTGTTCCAAGAGGCAGCGGGGCTGGAAGCAACCGGCATCGCGGATCAGGCGACACTAGACGCTTTATATGCGGAAGATGCTCCCAAATATGAGCCGGTCTTTGAAGTGGGGGCTGTTGATCCGGAAATTCTGACAATGGAAACCCGTTTGAAAGAATTATCTTATTTTTATGATGAACCCTCTGACACCTATGAGGATGACACAAAACTGGCGGTAAGCGATTTTCAAGCGGCCGCTGGACTGGAAGTGACAGGATCTTCTGACGGGGATATGAGAGAAGCCCTGTATGCGGAAGATGCTCCCGTGAATCCGGAAGCGGGTACCATGAAATTGGGTATCAAAGGCTCTTGTGTACAGGACTTGAAGAACCGCCTGGTAGAGTTGCGTTATCTGTTTGGCGAGGTAAACAACGTTTTTGACGAGGAAACAGAAATTGCAGTCAAAGCTTATCAGACGGCCAGCGGACTGGAAGCCACCGGAAAGCTGAGCAAAGAGGAAGTAGAAGGCTTATTCGCAGATACCGCTGTGAAAGCTCCAGAGTTTGATTGCTTGCAGCTTGGATATGTGGGAAGCGACGTAAAGGACCTGCAAGAGAAATTGAGTACTTTGGAATATTATGAGGGGGAAACCTCCGCTGTATTTGATGAAGCTACGGAAACAGCGGTGATCTCTTTCCAGACAGATGTGGGAAAAGAACCGACTGGGAAGGCCACCCCTGATGTGATCAGCGCTATTGATTCTAAAATTGAGATCAACAACCGTTTAGAGGATACCATGAAGACGGTTGAAAAAATACAACAATTGTCCTATGCCAATACGCAAGTGGAAGACAATAATGCATCCAGAAATTATGCAGTGGCCCATGCGGCAGATGGTTCTAACGAAACCGGGAATAACCATGGAAATGACATTGTATGGCTGATGATTGTTGGTTTCTCCGTAACAGGAGGCACTGTGGTCCTATTTTTGGTGAAACGGAAACCTGTTTTCCTAAAAGAATGGGCAAGAAAAAGCAAAGTATTAAAAGCATTGCGGAAATAAAATAATCAAACAAAAAGGACTCGGCAGGACCGGGTCCTTTTCGCATGTAAAAGGGATTGAAATTCTATGATTTTCCTTTTTGATAAAACTAGGCAGAAGAAATACCGGGGTTGAAAATTTTTCCATTTGTTCATAAAATAAGAAATGAAAATTAGAGTATGCAAGAGATTTTTTAAGAAAACCCCTTGTAACCTGTGTTTAATTTAAAGAAAATCAGTTTTTTTGCGGGATTTTATAGAAAAAGCCGAAATTAACTTGACATTTGTAGGTTTATCTTTTATATTTTTATCGTTGCGTTTGCATCTATCATCAAAGTTCCAATACGGCGCAGCTTCACCGCCGCAATCAAGCGCTGCTCGTAGCATGCGGGCGGATTGCGAAATATCCTTTGCGGAGGGCGGTGAGACAGGGGGCGCTGGGCTTGTGTGTATCGCTAAAAGAAGCGTATCGCAACTAATTAACCGCAAAGGGGATGCAGAAATTGGAAAAACAATCGATTATTTCATTACAGAATATCGCTGTGTCGTTCGATGGAGACGTTATACTCAGGGATTTGAATCTGAGTATAAGAGATGGAGAATTTGTCACCTTGCTGGGGCCTTCCGGATGCGGAAAGACCACTACGCTGCGGGTGATCGGGGGCTTTATCACACCGGACAGCGGCGATGTTTTTTTTGCGGGAAAAAGGATCAATGATCTGCCGCCCTATAAGAGGAATGTGAATACAATTTTTCAAAAATATGCGTTGTTTCCACATCTGAATGTTTATGAAAATGTGGCGTTTGGCATGCGTGTGCATAAGAAAAAAGAGGCCGAAATCCGGGAACGTGTACAGGAAATGCTTAAAATGGTGAATTTAAGCGGTTTTGATAAACGAAAGGTGGATTCTCTGTCCGGCGGCCAGCAGCAGCGTGTGGCCATTGCGCGGGCGCTGGCCAACCATCCCAAGGTATTGCTGTTGGACGAGCCTTTGGGCGCGCTGGATTTAAAGCTGCGCAAGGATATGCAGGCGGAGCTAAAGAACATCCAGCAGCAGACGGGGATTACTTTCATTTTTGTAACCCATGACCAGGAGGAAGCCCTGTCCATGTCAGATACCGTAGTGGTGATGGATAAGGGGCAGATTCAGCAAATCGGCAGCCCCCAGGATATTTACAACGAGCCTAAGAATGCTTTTGTGGCGGACTTTATTGGGGAAAGCAACATTGTGGATGGTGTCATGCACGCCAATTATCTAGTGGAATTTGCGGGCCGCAAGTTTGACTGTCTGGACTATGGTTTTGACAAGATGGAGCCGGTGGATGTGGTGATCCGTCCGGAGGATATCAAAGTGGTTCCTCCTATGCAGGGACATATTTCCGGGGAAGTTGTTTCCGTTACCTTCAAAGGGGTACATTATGAGATCATTGTGGATGTGGAGGGTTTTAAATGGATGATCCAGTCCACAGAAAGCCAGCGCCCCGGGGATATCATCGGGATGATTTTAGATCCAGACGACATCCATATCATGAAGAAATCGGAGTATTCCAGCGAGGTAGGGGACTACAGCGCCTTTAGCGACGAGATTTACGAGGAAGTGCACCAGGAAGAGCAGGCGGGAGGCGAATCATGATGAAATCCAAAGCCGCCGCCCTTCCCTATGTGGTATGGATGGTTATTTTCATTGTAGTACCTATGGCCTTGGTGGTATTCTTTTCCTTTACCGATCGGAGCGGTCATTTTACTTTGGAAAATATCGCCAACGTAGGCAAATATTCCACTGTATTCCTGCGCTCCATTTGGCTGGGCGCCTTGGCCACGCTGATCTGCCTGCTGCTGGGATATCCCATGGCCTATATCATTTCCAAAGCGGCAGGGGCGCGCCAGAGTATTATGATTATGCTGATTATGCTGCCCATGTGGATGAATTTTTTGCTCAGGACCTACGCGTGGATGACATTGCTGGAAAACAACGGCCTGATTAACCGGTTGCTGGGCGCAATCGGGTTAGAGCCGATCCAGCTCATCAATACCCAAGGGGCTGTGGTATTGGGGATGGTGTATAACTTTCTCCCTTTTATGATCCTGCCGCTGTATTCTGTGATGGCGAAGATGGATTTCCGGATCATTGAGGCGGCACAGGACTTGGGGGCCAACGGGTTCCAGGTGTTTTCCCGTGTGGTTCTCCCTTTGAGCGTACCGGGGATCATTACCGGGATTACCATGGTGTTTGTTCCAGCCGTCAGTACCTTTATTATCTCCAAAATGCTGGGGGGAGGGGCCAACCTGCTGATCGGGGACCTGATTGATATGCAGTTTTTGGGAAACTCCTATAACCCGAATTTGGGTTCGGCCATTTCCTTGGTCCTGATGGTGCTGATCCTTATCTGTATGGGGATCATGAACCAGTTTGACGACGGGGAAAATACAGGGGGGATGATGATATGAAAGCGATTTCTAAAATATATACCTGGCTTATCTTTATCTTTTTATACGCCCCCATTGTGGTGCTGATGGTATTTTCCTTCAACGATTCCAAAAGCCGTGTAGTATGGAACGGCTTTACCCTGAGTTGGTATGAGCGCCTGTTTCACAATGAGGAAATTTTAAACGCCCTGACCAACACACTGATCATCGCGGTGATTACGGCGGTATGCGCCACCATTCTGGGGACCGCTGCGGCCATTGGGATCCGCAGTATGAACAAATGGGTAAAACGTGTGGTGATGAACCTGACCAATCTTCCCATGGTGAATCCGGAGATTGTAACCGGTGTTTCCATGTTGCTGCTGTTTGTTTTTTTACATGACCGGTTGGGGATTTTAAAGCCTGGAATGGCGACGCTGGTTATCGCCCATATTACGTTCTGCCTGCCTTATGTGGTGCTTAATGTCATGCCCAAACTGCGCCAGATGGACCCACATCTGTATGAGGCGGCGCAGGATCTGGGATGCCACCCGGTTCCAGCTTTTTTTAAAGTGGTATTGCCGGAAATCATGCCCGGTATCGTGACAGGCATGATCATGGCCTTTACCCTGTCTATTGATGATTTTGTCATCAGCTATTTTACTGGCGGCACCACCCAGACGCTGCCAGTAGCTATCTATTCTATGACCCGGAAAATTGTCAGCCCGGAGATTAACGCTCTTTCTACCATCCTGTTCGGCGCTGTGATGATCCTGCTGATCATCATCAACCTGCGCCAGATCCGGGATCAGAAAAGGCAGAAGGCTAGCCGGAAAGGGGTGGCGAAGGCTTGAAAAAAATCCTTTCCCTGCTGCTTACTGCCTGCTGCATCGTTGTTATCGCCGTGATCCCCGCAAAGGGGGCGCAGGCTGAGGAAGAAGCGGCGCCCAGTACGGGGGTAACGATTAACGTTTACAATTGGGGAGAATATATTTCCAACGGAAGCGATGGAACCCTGGATGTGAATGAGGAATTTACCCGCCGGACAGGAATCCATGTCAACTACACGACCTTTGCCACCAATGAGGAATTGTATGCCAAGCTGGCCATCGGCGGGTCGGATTACGATGTGATTATCCCTTCCGATTATATGGTGGCCAAGCTGATCCGCAACGATATGCTGGAAAAATTGGATTTTGACAACATCCCTAATTTCAGCTTCATTGATGAAAATTTCCGGAATCCTCAATATGATCCCACCAATGAATATTCGGTCCCTTATACTTGGGGTACAGTAGGTATCTTTTATAACAAAAATATGGTGGAAGAAAGCGAGGACGAGATAGGCTGGGATATCTTGTGGGATCCTAAATATGCCGGGCAGATCCTCATGTTTGACAATTCCCGGGACGCCTTTGCCATCGCGCAGACCCGGTTGGGGATGGATTTTAATACGACGGACCCCGCCGACTGGTACGCGGCCGCAGAGGATCTGGAACAGCAGAAACCGCTGGTACAGTCTTATGTGATGGATCAGATCTTTAATAAAATGGGGAACAATGAGGCGGCGCTGGCCCCTTATTACGCGGGAGATGCGGCGATTATCCTGGAGGAAAACGAGGATATCGGTTTTGTCATTCCCAAAGAAGGCACAAACCTTTTTGTGGATGCTATGTGTATCCCCAAGGGTTCCAAACATAAGGCGGAAGCAGAAGCCTATATCAATTTTATGTGCGATGTGGAGATTGCCACCGCCAATATCGAATATATCGGATATTCCACGCCGGAGACGGCTGTTAGGGAAAACCTGGACCCCGAAATCGCACAGAGCCCTATTTTTTATCCCAGTGAGGAGATTTTGGCTAACACCCAGGTCTTTACCGATCTGCCGGATGATATCAACCTTTTGCTGGATGACCTATGGGTACAGGTGAAAACCGGTGGCTCTGACGATACCATTCTTTTGATTGGCGTTTTGTCGGCGTTTGTGTTGTTGTATGTGGGAATTGTCCTTTATAAGCGCATCAAAAGGAAACGGGAGCGTTCCATATCGAAGTAAAAAAGACGTGCAGCCCTTTGTGAGAGGGGAGGCACGTCTTTTTTGGATGATATAACAGGAAAAGAAAAATATACATTTTGGGGCTTTTACTCTTTGTCCTGCCGGATTTCCACGCGGCGGATCTTACCGCTGATGGTTTTGGGCAGTTCTTCTACAAACTCCACCACCCTGGGATATTTATAAGGGGCCGTCTGTTTTTTGACATAATTCTGAATTTCTTTTTTCAGTTCCTCGGTTCCCTCTTTTCCATGGGCCAAAACGATTGTGGCTTTTACCACTTGCCCGCGGATAGGATCGGGGGTCCCCGTAATGGCACATTCTAACACATAGGGAAGCTCCATGATAACGCTTTCAATCTCAAAGGGCCCGATGCGGTAACCGGAAGATTTGATAATATCGTCAGTCCGTCCCACATACCAGAAGTAACCGTCCTCATCCCGCCAGGCGGTATCTCCTGTATGATAAATATCGTTGTACCAGACGCCTTTGGTCAGCTCCGGGTTTTCATAATATCCATCGAACATACCGCAGGGCTTGCCGTGGTCAGTGCGTAGCACGATTTCTCCCACGGCGCCGGGTTCCACGGTGTTCCCTTGGCTATCCACCAGATCCACATGGTAAGCGGGAGAAGGCTTTCCCATGGAACCAGGTTTTGGAGTGGTTCCCACCGGATTGAACAGCGTCAGAGTGGTTTCTGTCTGACCAAACCCTTCCATTAATTTTAACCCAGTAGCTTTTTGGAACTGATAGAATACTTCAGGATTCAGGGGCTCGCCGGCAATGGTGGCGTGGGTTAGGGAACTCAGGTCATATTTGCTCAGGTCCTCCTTGATAAAGAAGCGGTACATGGTAGGCGGGGCACAGAATGTGGTAATCTGATATTTATGGAACAGCGGCAACAGGTCGGAGGGCGTAAATTTATCAAAATCACAGACAAAGATACCCGCCTCCATAAACCATTGTCCATAGAGTTTTCCCCACATGGCTTTCATCCATCCGGTATCTGACAAAGTCAGATGCAACCCGTCCGGGACGACATTCTGCCAATACTTGGCTGTTACAATGTGGGCGATGGGATAGGTATAATCGTGCCATACCATTTTTGGCATCCCGGTAGTGCCGGAGGTAAAATAGAGCAGCATGGGATCAGTGGCCGCTGTTTCCACCCGCTTGAAGGTTTCCGGCTGTTTTTTGAGTTCTTCCATAAAATTCAGCCATCCCGGACGGCTTCCATGAACACTGATTTTGACAGAAACGGTGGGGGAGTCCGGCATGGCGGCTTCCGCATGTTCCAAAGTATCCCCGTCGGTGGTACAGATAATCCCCTTGACATGGGCGGCATTAAAGCGGTATACAAAATCTTTTTTGGTCAACAGATTTGTGGCGGGAATTCCCACCGCTCCTACCTTATGCAGGCCCAGCAGGGCAAACCAGAATTCATAGTGGCGTTTAAGCACCAGAAGGACCATATCGCCTTTTTTAACGCCGTGATCCGCCAGCATTTGGGCGCATTTGTCGGAGTACAGCTTCATCTCGCCAAACGTAAACGTGCGTTCCTCACCCGCCACATTGCA
>CAKUYY010000020.1 GCA_934717555.1 uncultured Clostridium sp. | reverse complement strand
GATGCAAAGAGCTCTGGGGATCGGCAGCAGCAAAGTAAAACAGGTGCTTTCCTGTTTTGGAGATGCCTTTTCCTTCTGCCGGGCAGGAGAAAGGGAATGGCGCTTATGCGGCTTGTTTTCACCCAGGGATCTGGATAGGATACAGCAGACTTCCTGTAGAGAGGCGGAACAAATTTATGTCCATTGCAGGGAAGTAGGGCAGTGGGTACTCCCCTATTCATCGCCGGATTATCCGCAGCTTTTGAGAGAATTGGATAATCCCCCTTGTGTACTATATGGAAAGGGAAGCTTTCCGGATTTCTCCCGCTATCTTTCCATTGCGATTGTTGGCACTAGGAGCGCCACCCCTTATGGGATTTCCGCGGCAGAGGACCTCAGCTTTGGGCTTGCTAAGACAGGAGTAATCGTAGTGAGTGGAGGAGCGTTGGGAATTGATTCGGCGGCCCATAAGGGTGCGCTGCGTGCGGGAGGAATCACGGTAGCGGTGCTGGCCTGTGGGATCAATTCCAGTTATCTACAGGAAAATGCTTCCCTTCGCCACGCTATTTCTCAGAATGGGTCGCTGGTTTCTGAATATCCGCCGGATACCCCGGCGGCTTCTTGGCAATTTCCCGTCCGTAACCGGATCATATCCGGGCTTGCCAAAGGTACCGTGGTCATAGAGGCCGGTGTAAAAAGCGGGTCCCTGATTACCGCCCATTTGGCCTTGGAGCAAGGACGGGATGTCTTTGCGGTACCGGGTAATGTGAGCAGCTCGGTTTCCTGCGGGAGCAACCGCCTCATTCAAAACGGTGCCAAAATGGTGACTTGTATGGGGGATATCCTGGAAGAATACGGGGTTTCCTCTTTGGAAGAGATTCCCTTTTCTTTTCATTCCCCAGGAAATATGCGGGAGACTGAGGACTGCTGTGAAAACGCTTCTTCCCCCAAAATGGAGACACAGGTGAAGGAGAAAAGAATACCCGTGGGGTTGTCTCCTTTGGGAGAGGCGCTTTATGGGGCACTTAGTCTGGAGCCCTGCCACATTGACCTGTTGGCAAAGCGCGCGGGTTTGTCTGCCCGGCAGGCATTGCAGGCGCTGACAGAGCTGGAAATGGAAAATCAGGTGGAAATATTTCCGGGAAGACGTTATGCAATAAAATCATAAAACAGCATATTCTATGGAAAGAAACAAGATGTATTGTTTTTCCAGAAAACGATACTCTTATTGATAATAATAAGGTGGTTAGTGAATGTCAGATTTAGTGATTGTGGAGTCGCCGGCCAAGGCAAAAACCATAAAGAAATATCTGGGGTCTGGCTATGAAGTGATTGCTTCTATGGGCCATGTCCGTGACCTGCCGGAGAACCGTCTGAGCGTCGATATCAAACATAATTTTAAACCCAAATATGAAGTGATTAAGGGGAAAGAAAAGCTGGTAGAGGAATTGACCAAAATGGCCGAAAAAAGCGACCACATCTACCTCGCTACTGACCCTGACCGGGAAGGGGAGGCTATTTCCTGGCATTTGGCCTATTTGCTGAACCTTGATTTAGAGGATAAAAATAGGGTCACTTTTAATGAGATTACCAAAACAGGTGTTTCCAATGGGATGGGCCAACCTAGGGAGATTGACTTGGATCTGGTAAACGCGCAGCAGGCGCGCCGAATCCTGGACCGTTTGGTGGGTTATAAGCTCAGCCCTTTCTTGTCCCAGAAAATAAGGCGGGGATTGTCCGCGGGCCGCGTACAGTCTGTGGCGGTGCGCATGATTGTAGACCGGGAAGCGGAGATCCGGGCGTTTCAACCAGAGGAATATTGGACCATTGACGCCAAATGCATCCCTCAGGGAAGCCGTAAACAGTTCCCCGCTTCTTTTTACGGGGATGAAAACGGCAAGATCAAAATCACCTCAGAGGAACAGGCCAATGGAATTTTGGAGGAACTGAAAGATCAGGAATTTATCATCTCCAAGGTCAAAAAAGGAACCCGCCGGAAATCCCCGGCGCCTCCCTTTATTACTTCTACCCTGCAACAGGAAGCTTCCCGTAAGCTGGGATTCCAGGCCCGGCGGACAATGAAGGCGGCCCAGGAGCTATATGAAGGTATTGAAATCAAGGGAATGGGCGCAGTAGGTTTGATCACCTATATGAGAACTGACTCCCTGCGTATTTCAGAAGATGCCATCAAAGATGCGGGCGACTATATCCGGGAGAGATGGGGAGAAAAATACCTGCCGGAAAAACCGCGCCATTTTAAATCCCGGGCCAACGCTCAAGACGGACATGAAGCCATCCGTCCCTCTATGCCTAGCTTATCCCCTGCGGATGTCAAGGACAGCTTGAGCAACGACCAGTATAAACTGTATAAATTGATTTGGGAACGCTTTATCGCCTGCCAGATGGCAAATTGTATCCAGAGTACCATGCAGGCGGATATCACTGCCGGGAGGTATCTCTTCAAAGCTTCCGGCTATACTGTTACTTTTGACGGCTACACGGTTTTGTATGAAGAGAGCAAAGACGAGGCAAAAGAAAGCGAGGGGGCTCTCCCTCCGCTAGAGAAGGATATGAAAGTGCGGGTAAAAGAGATTTTGCCGAACCAGCATTTTACCCAGCCGCCGCCGCGTTTTACGGAGGCTTCCCTGATCAAAGCCCTGGAAGAGTATGGGATTGGGCGGCCCTCCACTTACGCCGCTACGATTACCACCATTACCAGCAGGGAATATGTGGTGCGGGAAGGGAAAACGCTGAAACCCACCGAACTGGGAGAAGTGTCCACCCAGCTGATGAAAGAGCGGTTCCCCAAAATTGTCAACCTGAAATTTACCGCCCAGATGGAAAAAGAACTGGATACCGTAGAGGAGGGCAAGACCCAGTGGGTGGAGATCCTAGAGGGCTTTTACGGGGACTTTGATAAGACCCTGAAAAAGGCCAAAGAAGATATGCAGGGGGTCAAAATCCAGCTCAAAGAGGATGAAACGGATATTATCTGTGAAAAGTGCGGGCGTAAAATGGTGATTAAAACTGGCCGGTATGGAAAGTTTATCGCATGTCCCGGCTATCCGGAATGTAAGAATATCAAGAAGCTGGTACAGGAAACAGGGGCGGAATGTCCCAAATGCGGCGGAAAAGTCATTGTCAAAAAGACCAAAAAGGGCCGTATCTTTTATGGATGCGATCATTACCCGGACTGTGATTTTGTTTCTTGGGATGAACCTTCTATGGAGAAATGCCCCCGATGCGGAAAAACACTATTGAAGAAAAAGGGAAAGAATCCCAAATTATATTGTGTAACGCCAGACTGCGGATATGAGAAAGTGGAAGAGAAAAAAGACGAATGAAAATAACAGTGATAGGAGCGGGGTTGGCTGGCTGCGAAGCCGCCTGGCAGATCGCCCAGGCGGGCTGTCCGGTCGACCTCTATGAAATGAAACCGGTTCGGTATTCGCCGGCCCATAAAAGTGAACAATTTGCGGAGCTGGTTTGCTCCAATTCTTTAAAGGCCAGCAGGGTAGAAAGCGCGGCGGGCCTGCTGAAAGAGGAAATGCGCCGTTTTGGTTCTTTGTTGATGCAATGTGCAGACCGGTGCGCAGTGCCCGCCGGCGGCGCTTTGGCGGTAGACCGGGAGGAATTTTCTTCTTTGGTCACCCAATGTATCAAAGACCATCCTCATATTACCGTCTACTCCCAAGAAGTGACAGAAATTCCACAGGACGGGATAACGGTAATCGCTACGGGGCCGCTTACCTCTGACCTTCTGGCGGAAAAAATTTCCTGCTTGTGCGGGGGGGCGCTCAGTTTTTTTGATGCCGCCGCTCCCATTGTGACAGCACAGAGCGTGGATAAAGAACGATCCTTTTCCGCTTCCCGTTATGACAAAGGCGGGGACGAGGCGTATATCAATTGTCCCATGAATAAAGAGGAATATGAATCCTTTTATGAAACGCTCATTTCTGCGGAAAGAGCTCCCATCCATGACTTTGATGTGGCTGATCCCAAAGTATACGAAGGGTGTATGCCGGTGGAGGTCATGGCCCAGAGAGGAAAGGATACCTTACGTTTTGGTCCTCTAAAACCGGTGGGCCTGCGTGATCCCCGAACGGGGCACCGTCCATGGGCGGTGGTACAGCTGCGTCAGGAGAACCGGGAGGCTTCCCTTTACAATCTGGTAGGGTTTCAAACCAATTTGAAATTTGGAGAGCAAAAACGGGTATTTGGGATGATCCCAGCGCTCCGCGATGCTGAATTTGTCCGTTATGGAGTCATGCACAGGAACACTTTCATTGATTCCCCGCGCCTGCTGCATGCGGATTTCAGCATGAGAAATAGGCCTAGCCTCTTTTTTGCCGGGCAAATTACCGGTGTAGAAGGTTATATGGAATCTGCGTCTTCCGGTATTTTAGCCGGGATCAATGCGGTTCGGCGGATGGGCGGACAAGTTCCCCTGATTCTTCCCCGGGAAACCATGATGGGAGCGCTGAGCCACTATATCAGTGATGAGAGTGTGAAAAAGTTTCAGCCCATGGGGGCTAACTTTGGGATCCTGCCGGGAATCGAGCCGCATATCCGGGATAAAAAAGAACGTTATGCGGCGTTAGCGAGACGTTCTCTGAGAAAAATAGAAGAAGTTCTTGGTAAGTAGATTTTAGAAAAAAACAAATTGCAGGAATCCATTAAAATGACGGAATAGCACTTCCGGTGTCCCATCACCAGGATAATAAAAAGTTCCCGCCGTGCGGGGAATGAAAGAGCAAAGAACGAAAGCGATTGCACGGAGAATGGGGTTTAACATACCATGAAAATTATTGTAGATGCCTTTGGCGGAGACAATGCTCCACTGGAAATTCTAAAGGGCTGCCAGCAGGCAGTAGAGGAATACGGCCTGGAAATTTTGCTGACTGGTTCCCAGCGGGAAATCCAGAGGGTAGCGAAAGAGAATGCAATTTCTCTGGAACATATGGAAATCGTCGATGCTCCTGACATTATTACCATGGAAGATCCCGCTGGGGAGATTATGAAATCCAAAAGCAATTGTTCCATGGCGGAAGGGCTACGGCTCCTCGCTGCGGGAAAAGGGGATGCTTTTTTGACGGCCGGCAACAGCGGCGCCCTGGTGGTGGGAGCTACCCTAATTGTCAAAAGGATCAGAGGGGTAAAACGCTGCGCCTTCGCGCCGGTTATGCCCAAAGAAGAGGGCTGCTTTATGCTTATTGACAGCGGGGCAAACATAGAATGCCGCCCTGAACAGCTGCAACAATTTGGTATCATGGGCTCCATTTATATGGAACGGGTCATGGGGGTAAAAAAACCCAGAGTAGGTTTGGCCAATGTGGGGGTAGAAGACCACAAAGGCGGGGAATTACAGCATGAGACCTTTGCTCTATTGAAGAAAAGCCCGGTGAATTTTATTGGGAATATCGAAGCGAGGGATATCCCTATGGATGCGGCGGATGTAATTGTTTCAGATGGATTTACAGGCAATGTCATTTTAAAGCTGTACGAGGGAGTAGCCATGACTGTGATGGGCAAGATAAAAGATGTCTTGACCAAAAGCCTGAAAAATAAACTGGCGGCGGCCCTGATCCTGCCGGATATGAAAGTCCTCAAAAAACAGATGGACTACAACGAATATGGCGGGGCTCCCATTATGGGGATCTCCAAGCCGGTGTTTAAGGCGCACGGCAGCGCAAAGGCTAAGACTTTTAAAAACGCCTTGCGTTTAACCGCGGCTTATGTCAAAGGCGATGTGGTAGGGGAAATCAGCCAGGCGATTTCCCGATTGGGTGAAAAGGCCAAAGAAGAGTAACAAGTAAAAAACGAGTAGAAAAAAGAGGATGGACCGTTCTTGCTTTCATTCTCCAGCATATCAGGGATTACAAGAAAGAGGAGCTTTCCAAATGATGAAAGAACTAGAAAAAAGGTTACAATATACGTATAAAAATATAGAATATCTGCGCACAGCGCTGACGCATTCCTCTTATGCAAACGAGGCACGCGGAGGGAAAAAAAGCAATGAACGGCTGGAATTTTTGGGGGACGCCGTACTCAGTATTGTAGTGTCAGATTATCTTTTTCTGCACTGCCCGCATCTTCCAGAGGGGGATTTAACCAAACTGAGGGCTTCCCTGGTATGCGAAAAGACCTTGTGCCGTTTTTCTCGTTCCCTGGGAGTAGGGGATTTTTTGCGCTTAAGCCGCGGTGAACAGAATTCCGGAGGGAAAGACCGCCCTTCTATTTTGGCGGACGCCTTTGAGGCGATCATCGCTTCCATCTATTTGGACGGGGGGCTGGAAGAAGCCAGAAAATTCATTTTACGGTTTGTTCTTCCAGAAATTGAAAATCCTAAGCCCAAGGCTTTTAAGGATTACAAGACTGCATTGCAGGAAATCATCCAGCAGAATCCGGAAGAGACGCTGGAATATGTGCTCATTGGGGAGAGCGGTCCGGATCATGACAAGCATTTTGTGGTGGAAGTCCATCTTAACAGCAATGTTATTGGAAAAGGCGGCGGACGCAGTAAAAAAGAGGCGGAACAGCAGGCGGCCCGGGAAGCCCTGGAGCTGATGGGCTATTGAGACATGCCAATATCGCTTTTTTTATTCCCCATAACGGTTGCCCCCATCAATGCAGTTTTTGCGATCAGCGCAGCATCACGGGACAAAAAAAGCAGCCTAGCCCCGAAGAAATAAGGGAAACCCTACGTAGGGCTACGGATCAAATGGGAGAACGAGCCCATAAAGCGGAGGTCGCTTTTTTTGGCGGAAGTTTTACTGCGATTGAAGGGGACTACCGCAGGGCATTGCTGTCGGCGGCGGCCCCCTTTATTCAGAAGGGGATATTTGGAGGAATACGGATTTCCACCCGCCCGGACGCCATTTCTCCAGAAATTTTGGAGGAACTGCAAGAGGCAGGGGTTACGGCCATAGAGCTGGGAGCTCAAAGTATGGATGATAACGTGCTTTTGTGTAACCAGCGGGGGCATACCGCAAAGGATGTGGAAAACGCGTCCCGTTTGATCCATTCCTTTGGGTTTTCATTGGGATTGCAGATGATGACGGGGCTTTATGGGAGCACCCCCCAAAAGGACCGGGATACAGCCCAGCAATTCCTTCGGTTAAAGCCGGATACTGTCCGTATCTATCCTACTGTAGTGATGCGCCATACCAAATTAGGAGATCTTTATCAACAAGGGCTGTACCAGCCTCCAGGATTGGAGGAGACCATCCCGCTGTGTGCGGGATTATTGCGGCTTTTTGAGTCTTATGGTATCCCAGTGATCCGTTTGGGACTTCACGATACCCCGCAGCTCCATCAGGACGCTCTGGCGGGGGCGCTTCATCCGGCGCTGAGAGAATTGTGTGAAAACTGGATTTTTTTAGAGGATATCAGGAAACGTATTCAGGAGGACCATGTGCCTTCTGGAAAGATAACTTTATGGGTATGCCCGAAGGAGATATCCAAAGCGGTGGGACAGAAAAAATCCAATATAGAGGCGTTAAAACAGGAAGGATATGAGATGGCAGTAAAAGGGGATGGTTCCCTTCTGCCGGGAAGGTTTTGGATAGAATCTGTTTTCGGTAGCGAAAAAAATCAGGATTAGGAAAAATGCAGGTGAAAGTGTGTTATTAAAATCTCTCGAACTCCAAGGGTTCAAGACATTTCCAGATAAAACCGTCCTTTCCTTTGGAAAGGGAATTACCGCTGTCGTTGGACCAAATGGCAGCGGTAAAAGTAATATCAGTGATGCCATCCGGTGGGTATTGGGAGAGCAGTCCACCAAAACGCTCCGATGCTCCAAAATGGAGGATGTTGTTTTCAATGGCACCCCGATTCGCAAATCCCTGGGATTTGCGGAGGTTACGCTGACCATAGATAATACCGACCGCAAACTGGAATTTGACAGCGATGAAGTAGCTATCACGCGGCGCTATTACCGTTCCGGAGAAAGCGAATACCAGATCAATAAAGCCTCCGTGAGGCTAAAAGATATTCATGACATGTTTATGGATACCGGCCTGGGCAGAGACGGGTACTCTGTAATCGGACAGGGAAAGATTGATAGTATCGTCGCCGCCCGGTCTGAAGACCGGCGGGAAGTTTTTGAGGAAGCGGCAGGGATTTCCCGGTTCCGCTACCGAAAGAATGAGGCGGAACGCCGTCTGAACCAGGCGGAGGAAAATCTGCTTCGCCTGCGGGATATTCTCTCAGAACTGGAAGACCGGGTAGGTCCGTTGGCAGAACAGGCGCAAAAAGCCAAGGACTACCTTCACTATGCTGAAGAAAAAAAGACAGTAGAAATTGGCTTATGGCTTCATACCTTGGAAAAATCCGGACAGGTTTTACGGGAACAGGAAGATAAAATTTCTATTGCCCGTTCTCAGCACCAATCTACGGAAGAGCAGTTGGAAGATATCCAGAAGGAAGCGGAGGATATTTTTATCCAGGCCAATTCCCATACGGCTAGGGTAGACGCTGTGCGCCGGGAGATTTCCCACTTAGAAGAGAAGGCCTCAGAAAAGAGAAATAAAATTTCCCTTTTGGAAAACGATATTTTACATAACCAGGAAAATATAGAGAGAATCAAAGGGGAAATTCAGCAGGCAGACAGCTCTTCTCAAGAAATGGATACTCAAATCCAAGAGAAGCAAAGGGAGATCCTTTCTCACAAACAGGATATTGAGAAAAAGCAGGAAGAATGCCGGCAATGCGAGACAGGCCTGCGGGAACTGGAAGAAGAAAAAAACCGTTATTTTGGAGCGGGGGAAGAACTTTCCAGACAATTGTCCGCCTTAACCGTACAGGCGTCTGACGCGAAGGTACAAGCTATCACATCCGCATCCTCCTTGGAGGAAGCCAACGCGAGGCTGGAAGTGGTTCGAGTGGGGGCACAGAGCAGGCAGGAGAACCTGGCGCGGTTACAGGAAACTCTGTGTGATTACCAACAGATGGCGCAGGATGCCGCTCAGAGGGTAGAGGAATTAAACAATGCCGTGCGGGGTTATGAGCTTAGGCTGGACACACGTCGTAAAAAACTGGAGATAAGCAAACAGCAGGCGGATAAGCTTACGCTGGACGCAGAAGAGAGGATTCGGCGCACACGCCTTTTGGAAGAACTGGAAAGAAATCTGGAAGGATTTTCTCAAAGTGTAAAAATAGTGATGCGGGAATACAAACGGGGGACGCTTACCGGCGTTCATGGCCCGGTTTCCCGGATCTTGAAAGTGCCTGCGGAATACGCTGTGGCTATTGAGACAGCTTTGGGCGCATCCATGCAGAATATTGTGGTAGGAACAGAACAGGACGCCAAACGGGCCATTGCATTGCTAAAAAGCAGGGACGGCGGACGTGCTACATTTTTGCCGTTATCCACGATACGGGGGAATATACTGGAGGCTGACGGGCTGAAAAATTGTTCCGGGTTTGTGGGGGTTGCCAGTACGCTTTGCCGGTGCGAATCGCAATATCAAGGAATTCTTCAATCCCTGCTGGGCAGGATTGCTATTGCGGAGGATTTAGACGCTGCCGTTTCCATCGCCAAGCAGTTCCGCTATAAATTCCGCGTGGTTACCCTGGACGGCCAGGTGGTCAATGCGGGCGGTTCCATGACTGGAGGCTCCCTGGCCAGAAATTCCGGTTTGCTCAGCCGTACTACTGAGATTGAACGGGTACGGAAAGAGGCGGAAGGATTAAAGGCTCAGGCATTACAGGCGAGGAACGCTTACCGGGAGGCGGAAGCGGAAGTCTCTCAGGCAGAGGCGGAACTTACCGGTACCAAAGGAGAACTGGCCGTTGCGCAGGAAGAACGCATCAAAATAGAAGCGGAATGCCGGAACTGCCAGTCAGAACTGGAAACCCTGAAACGGGTTTGTCAGGAAATGATACAGGAACAGGATCAGCTGGCGCAAAAAATGGAGGAGTTAACCCGGGTCCGGCAGACAGCGGAACAACAGGGCGAAAGCCTGTCCAGGCAAATTCAACAGGCAGAAGAGCAGCTTTCCATACTCTCTGGAAATAGAGAAGAGCTCACAGCCCGCCGGGAACAGTTTAATCAGAAGATGCAGGATATCCGGCTACAGATTGTAGCGTTGGAAAAGGATATTCAATCCTTGCAAGGGGAAATTGCCGGGATAGAAAGCCGCAAACAGGATCATGCGGGCCGTATCCAGGAACAGAAAACAGAGATTGCTCGGTTATCAGGACGCAATGAGGAGATAAAAGAAGAAATTGCCCAGTGCAACCGAGAAGCGTTGCAATGGAAACAGCAGGCCCAGGAAGCAGAGGGGAAAATTGAGCAGTTGAACCAGCAGCGTATGGAGCTGGAAAAGCGTTCCGTACAGCTGCGCCAAATGGAGCGGGATAAATCCGCGGAGCGGGAGAATATCGCCCGGGATCTGGCCCGCATGGAGGAGCGCAAGGCAGGGCTGCAAAAAGAATATGACGAGATTATTGGCCGGCTTTGGGAAGAATATGAACTTACTCGCCGGGAAGCAGAGGAAATCGGGGAAGAAATCCAGGATATTCCTTCCGCTCAGAAAAAGCTCAATGAATTGAAATTAAAAATCAAAGGATTGGGTTCTGTAAATCTAGGCGCGATTGAAGAATATAAAGAAGTTCATGAGAGATATACCTTTCTGAGAGACCAGGTGGACGATGTGGAGCGCTCTAAAAGCGAACTGATTCATCTAATTGGCGATCTGACACAGCAGATGCAGACATTGTTCCTGGAGCGCTTTGGGGAAATCAATCGGAATTTTGCCTTTACTTTCCGGGATCTGTTTGGGGGCGGGGCCGCCGCCCTTGAGCTTACCAACCGGGAGGATATCTTGAACACCGGTATTGAAATATCGGTTCAGCCTCCGGGGAAAATAAAACCCCGGCTGGAGGCGCTTTCTGGCGGCGAACGGGCTTTGGTAGCCATCGCCCTCTATTTTGCCATTATGAAAGTGAATCCGCCACCATTTTGTGTGTTAGATGAGATCGAGGCGGCGCTGGACGACGTCAATGTGGATCGGTTTGCCTCGTATCTCCGCCGCATGAATGAAAAGACCCAATTTATTGTCATTACCCACCGGCGGGGCACTATGAATGAAGCCGATGTGCTATATGGAGTGACCATGCAGGATGAAGGGGTATCGAAACTATTGGAACTTCATATTTCAGAGATTGAACAGAAATTGGGGCTGAAATAAGAAATCCTAGATGTGGGAGATTTTTGCAGGGAAAAAGAAATAGGAGGAATAGCTCGTTATGGGACTGTTTCAAAAGATTAAAGAAGGATTAAAGAAAACAAGGGACAGCATTGTAGGGCAAATCGATTCCATGCTGAAATCCTTTACCAAAATTGATGAGGAACTCTTTGAGGAGCTGGAAGAGCTATTGGTGATGGGAGACGTAGGGCTCCCCACCGCCCAACGTATCTGTGAGGAATTACGGAAAAGGGTAAAGCAGGAGGGAATCAAGGATCCCAATGAGATCCATAGATTGATCCATGAGATTATCACGGAAATGCTGAAAGGGGGAGAAGAACTCCATCTTTCTACAAAACCGTCTATTATTCTTGTCATCGGGGTAAATGGGGTAGGGAAAACTACCACCATTGGCAAAATCGCGGCCCGGCTGCATCAAGAGGGAAAGAAAGTCATTTTAGGAGCTGCTGATACTTTCCGCGCGGCGGCGATTGACCAGCTGGAAATCTGGGCACAGCGTTCCGGCGCGGATATCGTCAAACAAAATGAGGGTTCCGATCCGGCGGCGGTGGTGTACGATGCTATTTCGGCGGCCAAATCCAGAAATGCCGATGTGGTAATCTGTGATACCGCGGGACGACTGCATAATAAGAAAAACCTGATGGATGAGCTGGCCAAAATCAGCCGGATTATTGACCGGGAATTGCCCGATGCCGACAAGGAAGTACTATTGGTATTGGACGCTACCACAGGCCAAAACGCGGTAAACCAAGCGCGGGAATTTAAAAATGCGGCGGGCATTACCGGGATTGTGCTTACCAAATTGGATGGAACCGCCCGCGGCGGCGTGGTATTGGCCATCAAAGAGGATTTAAACGTTCCAGTGAAATTTATCGGGGTAGGCGAACAGGTGGACGATTTACAGCCTTTCAATGCCGAAGATTTTGCCAATGCCCTGTTTGCGCCGGAAAAAGAATAGAAAATACCAGGTTACCGCAAAGAAACGGAAAGGAAGAGAAACAGTATGGTATTTGTAATCGCTACCAATAACAGTAAAAAACGGGTAGAGCTAGACCGGATTTTAAACCCTCTTGGAATCCAGGCGGTAACGGCGGAACAAGCTGGAGTGGATTTGCAGGAAGTAGAAGAAACCGGAAGCACTTTTGAAGAAAATGCTGAGTTAAAAGCGCTTGCGGCCTGTAATCTGTCCGGGCTGCCGGCTGTTGCGGATGATTCCGGACTGGTGGTGGACGCTTTAGATGGGGCGCCGGGGATTTATTCCGCCCGATATGCAGGGGAAAACGCCACTGACGCCGACCGTATCGCGAAATTGCTCAGGGAAATGCAGGGCATCCCTCCTGAGGAGAGAAATGCCCGTTTTGTTTCCGCGGTATGCTGTGTGTTTCCCGATGGAAGAAAAATTATTGTCCGCGGGGAATGCGAGGGGAGCATAGGCCAAATCCCGCAAGGAAACGATGGTTTTGGATATGACCCGGTTTTTGTAACAGAAAGCGGAAAAACCTTTGCAGAACTTACCCCCCAGGAAAAAGATGCTGTCAGCCATCGGGGGATCGCTCTGAGGAAACTGGCGGAACAATTAAAGCAGGTATTGGCGGCGGAAGAAAAAAATAGTAAGGAGATCGATCAATGATTACAAGTAAACAGCGGGCGTATTTGCGCTCTTTGGCGAATACGATAGACACCATTTTGATGGTGGGAAAAGGCGGCATGAGCGGGGAGATCATCAAACAGGCAGACGATGCCCTGACTGCCCGGGAATTGATCAAGGGGAAAGTACTGGAGACCGCCCCTGTAGGCCCTAAGGAAGTAGCGGCGGAGATCGCGCAGGCTGTACAAGCGGAAGTGGTACAGGTGATCGGTACCAAATTTGTTTTGTACCGTAAGAATGAAAAAGAGCCCCAGATTACCCTGCCCAAGGCAAAATAAAAATCAAATGAAAAAAATAGCGATGTTCGGGGGGACTTTTAACCCAATTCACAACGGCCATATTGAGCTGGCTTTATGTGCGGCTCAGCAGTTAGATTTGGAGCAGGTACTGTTAATTCCTACCCATACGCCACCTCACAAACGGTATCAGGAAGAAGTTACAGCCTGGCAACGGTGGGAAATGTGCCGGCTGGCCGTACAGGGATACAAAAACCTGGAGGCTTCTGACTTGGAGATCAAGCGCCCGGGAGCCAGTTATACCGTGGATACCCTTCGGGAACTGCACCGGGACTTTCCGGATGCGGAGATTTATTTAATTACAGGGGCGGATATGTTCCTAACCGTACAGAATTGGAAATGCGCGGCGGATATTTTCTCCCTGGCGGTGATCTGCGGGGTTCCCCGGGATCAGGAGAAGGAAATGACGCTGAAAAAGCATGAACTGGTGCTGCGCGAGGAATTTGGCGCAAAAACAGTTTTGCTACAGATGCCGCTGGTTCCTATTTCTTCCACGGAAATCCGGGAACGAATTCGGAAAAATCTGCCCATTGGGGAATGGGTTCCTCCCAGCGTGGAACGATATATCCAGGAAAATCATTTGTATCAAAAAGATGAATCGCACAAGGATTGATTTGCTTTTTCCTGATAATATAATTCCGAGGCGGATTGGCCGCAAATAGAAAGGGGAGGCTTACTATGCTTACCGTGGAAGAATGTAAAAAGATCGTAAAACCCAGACTAAATGAAGCAAGATGGAAACACTCTCAGAATGTGTCCAGAGAAGCCGTGCGCCTAGCAAAAAAATATGGGGCAGATCCTCAAAAAGCGGAAATTGCCGGACTTCTGCACGATATTATGAAAAATACAGCTCCAGAGGAACAGTTGCAAATGATGCAGCGATTTGGTATAATGCTAACTAATGTTGAGTTAGCGGCGCCGAAACTATGGCATGCCATGAGCGGGGCGGCATTTTTAGAACGGGAATTGGGGATAGAAGATACGGATATCCTAAATGCGGTGCGCTATCATACCACGGCCCGCAGCGGAATGTCTTTGCTGGAACAGGTTATTTATATCGCCGACTTTACTTCCGCAGAACGGGATTATGACGGGGTAGACCTGATGAGGAAAGCCGCTGATACCAGCTTGGAAGAGGCTATGATGGAAGGGCTGATCTTTACCATCCAGGATTTGTCACAGGAAAGATGCCCGATCCATCCGGATACTTTTTGTGCTTATAATGAAGTTATTATCCAAAAGAAAGAGAAGTGAACCGATCTCATGACAGCATTGGAACTTGCCCAGGAATCGGCGAAAATTTTACACAATAAAAAGGCCATGGAAATCAAGGTAATCGGGATTGAGGATATTTCTGTTTTAACAGATTATTTTGTGATTGCCAATGGTACCAGTAATACCCACGTAAAAGCCCTGGCGGATGAAGTGGAATATCAGCTCAAACAACAAGGAATTGTCCCTGGCCATATAGAAGGGCACAATAACAATGGGTGGATTTTAATGGACTATGGCAATGTGATTGTCCATGTATTCCAGCAAGAAACCCGTGAATTTTATGATTTGGATCGTTTGTGGAAGGACGGCGTTCAGGTGGATCTGACCGGCGTTTTGGATTAAAACATTGAGGAAGGGAATGGCTTGTTTTGAAATACGAGCATACGCCTGTTGAGGCAAAATGGCAAAAAAAATGGGAAGAAGCCGGGGTTTTCCATGCGGAAAACCATTCGGACAAACCGAAATTTTATGCGTTGATTGAATTTCCGTATCCGTCTGGACAGGGACTGCATGTAGGGCACCCGCGTTCCTATACGGCGTTAGACATTGTTGCGAGAAAGCGCCGTTTACAGGGGTATAATGTGCTGTATCCCATTGGATGGGATGCGTTTGGGCTCCCCACAGAGAATTATGCCATCAAAAATCATATTCATCCGGAAGTGGTCACAAAGAAAAATGTGGCGCGTTTTAAATCCCAGCTGCAGGCGTTGGGGATTTCCTTTGACTGGACCCGGGAGATCAATACGACAGATCCGGAATATTATAAATGGACCCAGTGGATTTTTCTCCAGCTGTTTAAGCATGGGTTAGCTTATAAAAAGGAGATGTCCGTCAACTGGTGCACTTCCTGTAAATGCGTATTGGCCAATGAAGAAGTAGTGAACGGTGTGTGCGAGCGCTGCGGCAGCGAAGTGGTTCATAAGGTAAAATCCCAATGGATGCTTAAAATTACGGAATATGCGGAGCGTTTGATCAATGACCTGGATTTGGTGAACTACCCGGATCGTGTGAAAGCCCAGCAGAGAAACTGGATTGGCCGTTCCACTGGTGCAGAGGTGGATTTTGATACTTCTACGGGGGATAAATTGACCGTTTATACCACCCGTCCGGATACATTATTCGGAGCTACATATATGGTCATTTCCCCGGAGCATCCCCTGATTGAGAAATGGGCGGATCGCCTGGAAAACATGGAAGAGATACAGGCGTATCAGGCGGCGGCCGCCAGAAAGTCCGACTTTGAGCGTACCGAGGTAGCCAAAGAAAAGACAGGCGTCCGTTTACAGGGCGTGACCGCAATCAATCCAGTCAACCAGACGGAAATCCCGATTTTTATTTCCGATTATGTACTGGTGTCCTATGGTACCGGCGCGATCATGGCGGTGCCTGCCCACGATACCCGTGACTGGGAATTTGCTAAGAAATTCGATCTGCCCATCATTGAAGTGGTAAAGGGCGGCAATGTCCAGGAAGAGGCGTTTACCGATTGTGCCACAGGGATTATGGTGAATTCCGGGATGCTGGACGGCTTGTCAGTGGAAGAGGCGAAGCAGAAAATTACCGAATGGCTGACCCAGCAGGGAAGAGGCCATGCGAAAGTAAATTATAAATTGCGCGATTGGGTATTTTCCCGCCAGCGGTATTGGGGAGAACCCATTCCCATTGTCCATTGTGAGAAATGCGGATATGTGGCTATCCCAGAATCAGAACTTCCGCTGCGTTTGCCGGAAGTGGATAGCTATGAACCCACGGAAAACGGGGAATCCCCCTTGGCGAACATGACCGACTGGGTAAATACTACGTGTCCCCACTGCGGAGGCCCGGCTAAGAGAGAAACGGATACCATGCCGCAATGGGCAGGTTCTTCCTGGTACTTCCTGCGCTATATGGACCCCCATAACAAAGAGGCCTTGGCTAGCCCGGAAGCTTTGAAATATTGGAGTCCCGTGGATTGGTATAACGGCGGTATGGAACACACGACACTGCATCTGCTGTATAGCCGGTTCTGGCATAAATTCCTTTTTGATATCGGCGTTGTTCCCACACCGGAACCTTATGCCAAACGTACCAGCCATGGCATGATTCTGGGTGAAAACGGCGAGAAAATGAGTAAGTCCAGAGGCAATGTGGTGAATCCGGATGATATTGTCAATGAATACGGCGCGGATACCATGCGCATGTATGAGATGTTTATCGGCGATTTTGAAAAGGCGGCTCCTTGGAGTTCCGCCAGCATTCGGGGATGCCAGCGCTTCTTGGAGCGTTATTGGAACTTACAAGGAATTCTGAATGAGGAAAATGGGCTCCGTCCCGCCTTAGAAAGTTCTTTCCATAAAGCCATTAAAAAAGTGGGAGAGGACATTGAAAACCTGAAGTTCAATACTGCCATTGCGTCTTTGATGGCATTGATTAACGAGATATACGATAGCGGCTCTGTTACCAGAGACGAATTAAAAATATTTACAATCCTGCTCAATCCCTTTGCTCCGCACATTACAGAAGAATTGTGGGAAACCTGCAGCTTTGACAGTAAAATGGTAGCCCAGCAGCAGTGGCCCCAATACGATGAAGCCAAATGCAAAGATACCAGTGTGGAAATCGCGGTACAGCTTAACGGTAAGCTTCGTGCGCGGATTACTGTCGCGGCGGATATCGATAAAGAAGGCGCTTTGACGGTTGCCAAAGCGGATGCAAAGGTAGCTTCTGCATTGGAAGGTAAGAACATTGTCAAGGAGATCTATGTTCCTGGGAAGCTGGTCAATATAGTAGCAAAATAAGTGGGGGATAGGGTTTTCAGAAGAATAGAAAACCTGTCAGGTTTTCGTATTATTTGATATATAACTCTTGACAGAACACTGTGAGCTATTGTATAATATTTTTTGTATCGTATGACACAAAACCCCTGCCTTATGGCGGAGGGGAGGGAAGATAAATGGCTGAAATTAGAATTAAGGACAACGAGTCTCTGGACAGTGCCTTGAGAAGATTCAAGAAGCAGTGTGCAAGAGCTGGCGTTATTGCCGAGGTTCGTAAGAGAGAAGCTTATGAAAAGCCCTCTGTAAGACGTAAAAAGAAGTCCGAAGCAGCCCGTAAACGCAAATATAAATAATTTGCGGTTGTGCTGCAACTGAATTGCATGATTTGAAAAAGCGGGCAGCAGTGCCCGCTTTTTTAATCATACAAAGGATTTTCCCGTTTGAAAACGCGGAAAGTTTACGATAGATAGGGATTGCTGTTTGAAATAGGAGAAAAACGGAGGTGCGTTATGTCTTGGTTTATGCCCACGGTGGCCCTGCCCCGTGTCACGGATATCAGTATAGAGTTATTACAGTCCATGGGGGCGAAGGCGATTTTTTTGGACGTGGACAACACCCTGGCTTTACACGGTTCTCAGGAACCCTTTTCGGGGGTAGTGGAATGGACACATCGTGTCCGGGAAGCCGGTTTTCAAATTTTAATTATGTCGAATAATTTGAAAAGCCGGGTGGCCCCTTTTGCGGCTCTGTTTGATTTGCCGTTTATCTGTTTTGCACAGAAGCCTTTTCCATTAGGCGTGCCTTATGCCAAAAAGAAATATGGCTTGAAATCCGATCAGGTGATCGTCATTGGAGACCAGGTGTTTACCGATATTTTAGGGGCCAACTGGGCTGGGATGAAATCTATTCTTTTAGAACCGGAAAACTGTGAAGACAGCTTAAGTTTCCGGTTCCGCAGAGCTTTGGAACGCCCTGTCCGCAAACGTCTTGCCCAAAAAAAGGATGGTACCTATGGAGGCTAAATTTGGTCCTGCCGGCCAGTGCGGCAAAGCAAAGGAATTAAAAATTAAATCAACCCTGCAATATTTGGATTATCTGGATCAAGCGGGGCTGACAGCTTTTGAATATAGCTGTGGGCGTGGAGTGAATATCGGGGAAAAAACCGCCAGACAACTGGGAGAAAAAGCCAAAACCCTGGGGATCTCTATGTCGCTGCATGCGCCGTATTTTATCTCTTTGGCTTCCTTGGAAGAGGAGAAGAGAAAAAAATCGGTAGAACATTATATTTACCAAAGCGCCCTTACCGTAGACTATATGGGGGGAACCCGTATTGTAGTACATCCCGGCGGACTGAATAAACAGTCAAGGGCCAAGGCGCTGGAGGTGGCGACAGAAACCCTTGCGCAGGCCCGGCTGTATTTGGATGAGCATGGACTATCCCATATTGTCATTTGTCCGGAAACCATGGGGAAAATCCTTCAGTTGGGAGATCTGGACGAAGTGATCGCTTTGTGCAAGATAGATGACCGAATGATTCCTTGTATAGATTTTGGGCATATGAATGCCCGTACTTTGGGGGCGTTGAATTCCAAAGAAGCGTTTGCCGCACTGCTTTCCCAATTGGAAAATGAGTTGGGAAAAGAACGGATTCTCCGGATGCATGTTCATTTTTCCCAAATAGAATATTCCGCAGGGGGAGAAGTCAGGCACTTGACATTTTCGGATAACAAAGGGTTTGGCCCAGATTATCGCCCTTTAATGGAGTTGTTCGCCGAACGAGGCATTATGCCTACCGTGATCTGTGAATCAGCCGGAACGCAAAGTGAGGACGCGCTTACCATGCAAAAGACATATGAAAAAGCATTATCAGAGAATAAGCAATACAAAGGATAAGAAGGATGTGGCGCAATTGAAGAAAAAAGTATTGGTTCTACTGGGGCCCAATCTAAATATGGTAGGGATCCGGGAAAAAGGCGTATACGGAAATGAAAGTGCAGAAAGTATTCATAGGCAGGTGGAAGATTACGCAGAAAAGCTGGGGTATGCCTGTGAGATCTTCCAATCCAACTGGGAAGGAGCCCTAGTGGATAAAATCCATGAAGCCAGGGAAAAATTTGACGGGGTTGTGATCAATGCGGGGGCGTTAACCCACTATAGTTATGCCTTACGCGACGCCATTGCCAGTGTGAGGATTCCTTTTATTGAAGTGCATATGTCCAATATTTACGCAAGGGAAGAATTCCGCCATCACTCTGTCATTTCCGCCGTATGTGTGGGACAGATTTCCGGGTTTGGCAAAGCCAGCTATTTTCTGGCCCTGCGCGCCTTACAGGATTTGATGTAGTAGAAAGAAGGCTTTTTGATGTCAACACGTGTACAAAGATTGGCAAAACGGCTGCTGGCGGATGCGGAAGGGGTTTCTGTAGATGCCGCATTGATTTCTTCCTTTCCCAATCGCCTGTATTTATCTGGAATGAAAAGTTCCGCAGGATTTGTCCTGGTGACACGGGAACAATCTTACTGCCTGGTAGATTTCCGGTATTATGAGGCGGCATGTCAGGTGGTAAAAGATTGTGAAGTAGTATTGCTGGAGCGTTTACAGGATACTTTGGGAGAACTGATTCGTAAACATCATCTAAAGGGGATTTTATTGGAAAACCAGGGGATTTCCCTTTCGGAAGCCAAAAGGCTGGAACGTATTTTTTCAGAATGCGGTGCAAGAGCAGTGGAAGATCCTACTTTGGACCGCCTTCTCTGTCATCTGAGGGAAATCAAAACGCCAGAGGAGATTCGGAAAATTCGAGCCGCGCAGGAGATTACAGAAGCGGCGTTTACCCATGTGTTGGGAAAGATTCAAGAAGGTGTTTCCGAACAGGAACTGGCGTTAGAACTGGAATTTTATATGCGCAGGCAGGGAGCCCAGGGCGTGGCCTTTGACTTAATTGTAGTAGCGGGTACAAAGGGGTCGCTCTGTCATGGAGTGCCTGATGACCATCAGGTACGCCGCGGTGATTTTATCACCATGGATATTGGCGCTTTATTAGATGGCTATCATAGCGATATGACCCGGACGGTAGCATTGGGTAAGGTCACACCGGAACAGGAGGAAGTCTATCAGATTGTGCTCAGAGCACAGGAAGAAGCGATTTCTCAAGTGAAACCTGGGGTGCGCTGCGGCCAAATTGATAAGGTGGCTAGAGATATTATTTATGGAGCAGGCTATGAGGGATGTTTTGGGCATAGCACAGGGCATTCCGTTGGGTTGGAGATCCATGAAGAGCCTCGGTTTTCCATTGGGGTAGAAACCCTGCTTTGCCCGGGTATGGTGATGACGGTAGAACCGGGAATTTATCTTCCCGGAAAGTTTGGGGTTCGCATTGAGGATATGGTGGCGGTTACGGAAAATGGCTATCAAAATTTAACGAAAACTCCAAAAGAATTGATGATACTGTAAAATAGGAATAAGCGATAATATTTTTGTTAAGGAAATCAAAAAAGGAAAACGGGGGCTATCTTCCAAAAAGGTGGAGAAAGGCAGTAAAACCCTGATATATTTCAAAAATCTCTTGAAAAAATTTCCGAATTACGATAAAATTACAAGAGATCATATAAGTATTGGAGGATCATTATGATATCAGCAGGAGATTTTAGAAACGGTATTACCTTTGAACTGGACGGGAATGTGGTTTCTATTGTAGAATTCCAGCATGTAAAGCCGGGAAAAGGTGCCGCTTTCGTTCGTACCAAGATTAAGAATGTCATCACAGGCGCGGTTACAGAACGTACTTTTAACCCCAACGATAAGTATCCCACTGCTTTTATTGACCGTAAAGATATGCAGTACCTGTACAGCGATGGTGATCTGTATTATTTCATGGATTTGGAAACCTATGAGCAGACCCCCATCAATTCCAGCGTGTTGGGCGATAACTTCAAGTTTGTCAAAGAAAACATGGAGTGCAAGATCCTGTCCTATAAGGGTAACATTTTTGGCGTAGAGCCGCCTTTCTTTGTAGAACTGCAGGTCACAAAGACAGATCCTGGCTTTAAGGGAAATACAGCTACCAATGCTACCAAACCCGCTGTTTTGGAGACAGGCGCCGAGATCAAGGTGCCGCTGTTTATTGATGAGGGCGAAATGGTAAGAATTGATACCCGTACAGGCGAATATATGGAGCGTGCTTAAATCGCGTATTCTGTATAGATAATATGATTTTTTATCAAGGAGGTTCAGGTATATGACAGTTACAGAAAAAGCCGCCTATATTAAGGGCTTAATGGAAGGTTTAGAGCTGGATCAGAGCAGCAAAGAGGTCAAGGTCATTCAAGCAATGGCTGATCTGCTGGATGATATCGCTCTTACCGTTTCTGATTTAGAGGAAGGTTATCATGATCTCGGCGATCAGTTGGATGCCGTTGACGAGGATTTGTGCTCTCTGGAAGAAGATTTCTATCAGGATGACGATGAGGACGAAGACGAGGATGACCTGTTTTATGAGGTAACCTGTCCTTCTTGTCAAGAAACTATTTGCCTCTCAGAGGATGTTTTGCTCAAAGGAGAAATTGATTGTCCCAATTGTGGGGAGAACTTAGAGTTTGACTTTGACGACATCTGCTGTGATGACGACTGTGATTGCCACCATGCCCATGAGGACAAATGTGATTGTCACGAGTAATAATCAATAGAAAAAAGCCGTCCCTGATTTTAAGAGCAGGGACGGCTTTTGCAATTTTACTGACCATCCAATGCATCTCTATTTTGGGGTAAGATAAGAAATCGAATAAAAGAATCAAAGAGAGGGAAAAATCTAATAAAAAGGGATTAAAAATAGAACTGTTATTTTGAGAAAATGACGGGATGCTTTTATAAAATTGCAAAAAAAGATTAAATTTTTATAAAAGTACTGGACGGGACGGAACGATCCAACTATAATATAAAAAAGATAGAATTTGTATAGAAATGAGGATGGATCAAAATGGCAGATCAAAAGATTAGAATTGGCATTGTTGGATATGGTAATTTGGGAAAAGGTGTAGAACTGGCGATTCGTCAAAACGATGATATGGAACTGGTAGGGGTATTTACCAGAAGAGATCCCGAACAGCTGCAGCTTGCCACATCTGATATCAAAAAATACCGGATAGAAGATGCGGAGAATATGCAGGATCAAATTGACGTCATGATCTTATGCGGAGGTTCTGCCACGGATCTGGCGGTACAGGGGCCGCAGTTCGCCGCTCATTTTAACACAGTGGATAGCTTTGACACCCACGCAAAGATCCCGGAATATTTTGATTCTATGGATCAGACTGCTAAGAAGAGCGGTAAGGTGGCGGCTATTTCTGTGGGCTGGGATCCCGGTATGTTCTCCATCAACCGTATGTATGGAGATGCAATCCTGCCTCAAGGCAAGACATATACTTTTTGGGGCAAGGGTGTGAGCCAGGGACATTCCGATGCGATTCGCCGTGTCAAAGGGGTAAAAAATGGTATTCAGTATACCATTCCGATTGAGGAAGCCGTCAACCGTGTACGTCATGGAGAGGATCCAGAACTTTCCACCCGTGAGAAACATTTGAGAGAATGTTTTGTAGTGGCGGAAGAAGGAGCAGACAAAGCGGCAATTGAGGCGGAAATCAAAAATATGCCTAACTATTTCTCCGATTATGATACAGTAGTGCATTTTATTACAGAGGAGCAATTAAAAGCAGATCATAGCGCTATGCCTCACGGTGGTTTTGTGATTCGTAGCGGGAAAACCGGAGCAGATCAGAGCACAAAGCATATTGTGGAATATTCCCTCAAGCTGGAATCCAATCCAGAATTTACTTCCAGCGTGCTGGTGGCTTACGCGAGAGCGGTATATAAGCTCCATCAGAAAGGGGAAACAGGCGCTAGAACCGTATTGGATATCGCACCGGCGATGCTTTCTCCCAAGAGCGGCGCGCAATTGAGAAAGGAATTGCTGTAAAACAGTAAAAGTTGGAAATAGAAAAGGGGTAACGAAAGTTTTCGTTACCCCTTTTCATTTGCAAAA
>CAKUYY010000019.1 GCA_934717555.1 uncultured Clostridium sp. | reverse complement strand
CAGTAGAGCAACATCATGAGAAAAAGCCGGCCAAAAAGGCCGGCTTTTTCTTTTCAATAAAAAATAGGTGTTCTCTAATAATTTTTATTAGAGAACACCCAAGTTATCATTTAAAAAATCTATTTTTACTGGCCAGCCTATGAACGCTGTGAAAGAATCACCAAGACAGGCCCCTGATGCACTTCGATCTTCGCTGTATCATGTATTACCAAATTGCTTACCCCTACTGGCTCCTCAGCAGAAAGAACCCCATGATCCAGTGGATACGCAAGTCCCTGATAACTGACACAGCATTTGGAACATCCATAAGGAAAAACAGAAACGGCTGTTCCCTGATCTGCCTTTATTTCCCATGTTCCAGAAATAGCCACAAATGCTTGATTCTGGGGATCTGCTAACAGATTTTTCGCACCGCGGTTAGCTAGATATAATAACACACCCAGATTCCCATAAGTATGATCCAATCTCCCGCCTGTAGCCCCTAAGATTAAAAAGTCGTCAAAGCCACGCCGAAGGCCTTCCTTGACACAAAACATCAAATCCGTATCGTCTTTCTTGACAGGCAATCGAATCACTGGTATCTCCTTGGAAGGCTTCCCTATACAGGAATCAAAATCCCCCGCAACCAGTTGAGGGATTACCCCCATACGTGCAGCGGTATCTAACCCTCCATCCGCACATAGGATTGTGTCCCCTTCCCGCAAATATTTTTTTAGTGCGCCCGCTTGTTCCACTGGGGCGGAACCTATAATCACACAACGGCTCATTTTTTTGCCCACTCTTTTCTATCCTTAACCTCCTGATACATTGCAACATAACTGTTATGTCGGGAGGGATGAATTTCTCCTCTTTCCAAAGCGGCTAAGACAGCACATCCTTTCTCACACACGTGGGAACAGGATGTGAATTGGCATTGATCCAAAAATGGGATAAACTCTGGAAAAGCATAAGGTAAAGAATCTTTTTCAATCTGTTCATACCGCTCGATATCCACAGTAGAAAAACCCGGGGTATCCGCCACATATCCCCCTTCCGGCAATGGAAATAATTCCACTTGCCGGGTTGTGTGCCGTCCCCGCCCCAGTTTCTGGCTAATCTGTCCAGTAGCTAACTGAAAATGTGGATCAATACAGTTGAGCAGGGATGATTTTCCCACCCCGGAGTTTCCGGTAAAAGCGCTGATTTTTCCCGCCAAGGAAGAACGGATTATATCAAGCCCTTCCCCAGTTGCTATGGAGAATATTACAATATCAATCCCGGATTTTTCATAAATAGAAGATAATTCCGCGCTATCTCCCAAATCCGCCTTAGAGATCACCAACAATGGATGGATGCCCTTGTCAACCGCTAAAGCCAGCATCTTATCGATTACCAAAGGATTAGGGGAGGGTTCACAAGTGGAAGCTACGATTACCAGCTGATCCAGATTAGCCACAGGCGGACGAATCAATTGATTTTTTCTGGGCTTGATTTCCTCAATTGCCCCAGTTCCATCTGCTGAAAGGGAAATTTCTACTTGGTCTCCCGCACAGGGGCTCATCCCCCGTTTCCGGAAAACCCCGCGCGCTTTACATTCATACACCGCATCGGCGGCCTCCACATAATAGAAGCCGCCGATCCCTTTGATAATCATTCCTGTCAATCGATCATTACTCATCATAAACCTCAATCTTCTCTTCCAGAAGAATTATCTTGAGAAGAAGATCCGCTGGAATTTCCTTCATTAGAAGAAGGATTCGAGGAAGAGGAAGAACTACTATTTAAATGGAAGTTGGGGTTCTTCTTGGAATCCACAATTTCCCCTGAATCAAAATCAACCGTATAAGACCAGTATTCTTGGCCCTCAATCTTAATAACTACATTCTTCTTTCCGCTTCTGCCCGTCACTTTTACAGTTTCTACATCCTTATATTTGGGAATCAACATCTTTGCCGGACGTGCTTCCCCGTCTACGATAACGACAAAGCTAACCTCATAATCGATCTCTGTAGGCAACTGTACGTGAATTTCCTTTTCTGTTTCAGGTTTATTTCCACTACTGATGGTTAACTGTACCGTTGTCCCCTCTTCTACTTCCACAAACTCCATAGGATCGCATTCCAGGACGGTATCCTTAGGCTTATCACTATCCTTGCGGATCGGATCATTCGCTACCTTCAATCCGGCGGCAATCAATTTTTTCTTGGCTTCCTCATAAGAATCATTGATCACTTGGGGAACCTTTACCATTTTTTCCGAAGGTCCTTGGCTTACATAAACCGTTACTTTGGTATTGATATTAACCGTACTGCCAGGCTCTGGATTGGTGGTAATCACCACGCCCGCCGCTGTATTGTCATTGGCAATGCGTTCCACTTCCGGTTCCAAATCTGCATCTTTGAGCATATTGACCGCGTCTTCCTCTGTACGGGAGGTAACGTCGGGAACTTGCGTGGTGACCTCATTACTGTTTACCGTCAAAACTACTTTGGCATTTTCCTTATATTTTTTGGTAGAGGACTGGGGATCCTGCGCAAGGATCATCCCTTCCGGTTTTGTTTCATCATGGTCCAGCTGCTTCTCAAACTGGAATTTATATTCTTCGTTATTCACTACATCATCATACATAAGGCCCACAAAGTTGGGAATTTCTGTATCCCCTACAGTCTCTGTCTGGCAGGAACGGGTAAATCCGATAATCAGCAGAATAATTGCCACTAAAACAACTGCAATTCCCACACCAGCCAAAATATGCACAACTGGGGATTTTGCGGGTTTTGCGGCAGCCTCGTCTTCCTCATAAGCAAAATTGTCGTCATATCCGGATTCCGGCATAGGAACCATAGACTTGACATTATCAATAGCATCAATATATTTTGTAGGCTTTTCATCCACAAAATATTTATATTGAAAGCGTATTGTAGGATTCCGACGGAATTGTTCAATGGCATTGAGCATCTCCGCCGCACTCTGATAGCGCTGAGAGGTTTCCTTGCGCATTGCTTTCAGGGTAATTTCTTCCAACCCTTCTGGAATTGACTCATTAATTTCCCTGGGAGGTTTGGGCTCAGATTGTAACTGCATGATCGCCACAGAAACTGCGTTATCCGCCTCAAAGGGCAATTTCCCCGTAAGCATCTCATAAAGCATTACGCCTACTGAATAAATATCGGCCCTTTCATCGGTGATGTCTCCGCGCGCCTGTTCCGGTGCGATATAGTGCACCGAACCGATAGCTTTTTCCGTCATCGTCCTGGTTTCATTGCGAGAAAAACGGGCGATACCAAAATCGGTTACTTTAATAGTGCCATCTTGGAGAAGCATAATATTTTGTGGTTTGATATCTCGGTGCACAATCCCTTTTTCATGGGCATGCTGCAATGCACGCAGGATCTGAACAGTAAAATGTACGGCTTCCTTCCATTTTACTACCTTCTGCTGATCCAGATATTCCTTCAAAGTAATACCATCGATATATTCCATGACGATATACTGAATCCGATCCCCAAAACTCACATCGTATACCTTTACAATATTCGGATGGGATAGAACAGCAATAGCCTTTGATTCGTTTTTAAAGCGACGGATAAACTCTTCGTTACCTAAAAATTCATCCTTCAATATTTTAATCGCTACCGTACGGTCATCAATGGTATCATAGGCGCGATAAACGACCGCCATGCCTCCCATACCGATCATTTCGTGTATCTCATAGCGGCCATCCAATTTTTTCCCTGTATAACGATCCATGTGATATTCCACTCCTATCTCATTCGTTGCCAATTACGACAGCTGTGATATTGTCCCTGCCACCCATCTCTTTAGAGCGTTCTACCAACTGTTCTACCAGTTGCTCCAAATCCAGCTCCAACGACATGCCGTAAATGGTTTTGGGGTCCAGATAATTGGAAAGACCATCTGTACATAACAGCAAAATTTCTTCCCGAGAAAATGGAAGCTCATAATAATCCACATTCACATCTGGGCCTATTCCCAGCGCACGAGTGATAATATTTTTTCTAGGATGAAATCTGGCCTGGTCTATGGTGATTTCCCCACGGTCTACCATCTCCTGTACCATGGAATGATCTTTCGTTACCTGTGTAATCCCTTTTGGGGACAACAGATACGCCCGGCTATCTCCTACATGGGCAATATGCAGTGTCTGTTCTGCGATCATAGCCAGTACCACAGTGGTCCCCATCCCGCTGAGCTGCGGCTCTTTTTGGGCATACTCATAAATAGCCGTATTGGCGTTGAGCACTGCCGGTACTAAAAGATCTTTTATTTCCTGACTGCTCAGATGATCCCGACAGGCAGAAGTGAGTTGACGGGCAATCTGCTCTACCGCCGTTTGGCTGGCCACATTTCCCCCGTTCGCTCCTCCCATACCATCACATACTACAGCCCATGCAATATCTTTGGAATAAGAACCCTTTTGGAAAGCATCCTGATTGGAATGCCTCACCAGACCAATATCCGTCTTACCGAATATCTTCAACAGTGGCTCCTCCTTCTTGTGTATGATTGCGCCTGAGCTGCCCACAGGAAGCATTGATATCCGATCCTAACGTTCTACGGATCGTAGCGGTTAACCCCGCATCTGCCAAAATACTGCAAAATCGTTCCAATCGGCTTTTGCCGCTTTTTTGATATCCAGTTCCCCCTACCGGGTTGACAGGAATTAAATTCACGTGGCACAGCATACCGGACAGACGTTTTGCCAATTCCCGAGCGCAGGCATCGCTGTCATTGACTCCATCAATCATGGCATATTCAAAGGAAATCCGTCGTCCTGTTTTTTTCGCATAATGCCGGCAGGCTTTTAATAGCTGTTCCACCGGCCATTTTTTGTTCACCGGCATTGTCCGGCTACGAATTTCATCATTTGGCGCATGCAGGGAAACCGACAACGTCAGCTGTAACCCCTCTTCCGCCAAACGATAGATCTGATCCACCAGACCACAGGTGGAAAGGGAAATATGGCGCATCCCTATATTCATGCCCTGTTCCGAAGAAACCAACCGGAGAAACTTTAACACATTATCATAATTATCCAAAGGTTCCCCCATCCCCATAAGCACGATATTAGAAATCCGGATGTGGTTATCCAGTTGAGCTGCCTGTACCTGAGCCAACATTTCGGAAGGTGTTAGGTTCCTGGAATAACCGCTTTTACCGGTAGCGCAAAAAGTACAGCCCATTTTACATCCTACCTGCGTGGAGATACAAATGGAATAGCCATGATGATATTGCATCAAAACAGATTCCACATATTCCCCATCCCGAAACCGGAATAGGTATTTTATGGTATTATCATAATCAGAAACCAGCTTTTTTTCAATATTTGCTACAGATATGTAATATCTTTCGGCTAAATATTGACGAAGAGCCTTGGAAATATTGGTCATCTCGTCAAAAGATGACACCCCTCGATGCAGCCATTGATACACCTGTAAGGCTTTGTATGCGGGCTGCCCTTCCTGACGAAACCGCTCTTGCAGTTCCTCCAGTGATTTGGACTTGATATCCTCCAGGCTCAAAAAATCACCTCAGTCGTTGAAATACAGATAAGAAAAAGCCATCCGTCCCATGCAAGTGCGGCATCAATGTCAACTGATGGGAAGGTTCCCAGCTGTGACGGGTCACCCATGCCGACAATTTGATTGGATACGCAGAAAATTCCGAATGTTCTTTTAGGAACTTGTCCGCTACTTTTCCATTTTCTTTTGGATTCAGAGTGCAAGTGGAATAAAGAAGAATACCACCTTTTTCCACAAGTTCCGAAGATTTACAAAGAATAAGGTACTGCAAATCCGGCAAACTGTCAAGTGTATTGCTGTTTTTATAGCGGATTTCCGGTTTTCTTCGGATAATCCCTAACCCGGAACAGGGAGCGTCGCAAAGTACACGGTCTGCTTTGGGCAAGTCTCCAGCATCTTCTCTAGCGTCCCGGACTGACGCCCGGATCACCGACAGCCCCAACCGTTTGGCCCCCTCTTCAATCAAGCGGACTTTTGCCGGATAAAGGTCAAAAGATAACAATTCCCCTTTATTTTCCATCATCTCCGCCATAGTGAAGGCCTTGCCCCCAGGAGCAGAACAAACATCAATCACACGATCCCCGGGTTTTGGTCCCAACACCCAGCAGGCTATCTGGGAAGCTAAATCCTGCACATGGAACTCCCCCCGTTGAAAAGCGGGAAGCTGTTCCACTGCGCCTGTCCGTTCTAAATATACCCCATGAGGCACCCCTTGCGTTTCTTCTACGACAAGTCCCTCTTCTTGCCATCTTTCTAATAGTTCCTGATCATTTCCCTTACAGGTATTGACCCGGGCGGCCAAAGGCGGCCTCCCTCCCAAAGAAGCGAGCAGTTGGGCAGTATGTTCTTCTCCATACGCTTTGGTCCATAAGCGAATCAGCCATTCGGGACAGGAATACTGAATACTTTGATATAAAAAAGGCTGTTCTTCTTTGTTGGGAAGTTTCAGATCACAATGGGATCGGACAAAAGAACGCAATACGCCGTTGACAAATCCAGACGACCGTTCCTGACGGCAGAGTTTTGTAAGCTTAACGGATTCATTCACAGCGGCGGATGGAGGAATCTTATCAAGATAAACCAATTGATAAATTCCCATGCGCAGAATATCCCGTACATTGGCAGAAATCTTCGACAGGGGCTTACTGCTGTGCTGAGCAATCGCCCAATCCAATGTAATCCGATGTTCCAGTACCCCATAAAAAAGGATAGATGCCAAAGAACTGTCTCTTTCATCCAGCCCTGCCTGTTTTAACGACTGGTCCAGCACCAGATTGGAATAACCATCATCTTCATTGACCCGTCTCAGCGCTTTCAATGCGACTAATCTTGCGTTTGCCATCAATCCCGCCTCCTGCCAAAGACCAGCAACAACCGCAACAGAGAAAGCAAGGCTGTCAAAGTAGAAGCCACATATGTCATAGCGGCCGCAGAAAGCACTTGTTTTGCCCCTTCCAGTTCATCCCCGGATAAGGTTCCCGAACTTGCCAGTACCTGAATAGCGCGCCGGCTGGCATTAAATTCCACCGGCAGCGTGACAATAGAAAAAAGTACAGCAAAACTGAAAAGGCCAATCCCTACAAAGATCAACCAATCATACTGAAAAAAGTAACCGAACAGGATAATAGGAATAGAAACCCCAGAACCAAACTGAGAAATCGGCACCAGCGCAGAGCGCACCTTGATCGGTAAATATCCTGTGGCATATTGGGCCGCATGCCCCGCCTCATGGGCCGCTACTCCCACAGCGGCAACGGAATCCACCCCATATACCGAAGAAGAGAGGCGAATCACATTAGACCGGGGATCATAATGGTCGGTAAGGCTGCCATTGACAAATTCCACCTGTACATTGGTAATCCCATTTAAGGAAAGTACACGCCGGGCCGCGTCAGCCCCAGTCAATCCCCAGCGGTTCCGTACTTGGGAGTATTTCCGAAAGGTACTTTGTACTCTCGCCTGCGCTATAATAGACACCAACAAGGCTGGCAACATAAACAATAGATATTGCAAATAGTACATATTTCTTCTCTCGCTTTCTAAAGCGTGGGTTACTACACAGAAGCCTGTGCTTTCTCCTATCAAATAGCAATAGCCTTTTTATATTCCTAACGTGGTAGAAAGCTCTATAGGATGCCCACGGAAAAAGTCTTCCGCTGACATGCGCTTCTTGCCCTCCAGCTGGACTTCCAAAATTTCTATGGATGCCCCGTCTCCACAGCATACAACAAATGGGCGCTGGGACAACACAGTTCCCGGTTGCTTTCCCTTCTTATCAGAAAGGCGGCTCTTATGGATCTTCAAAGTCTTTCCCATCCATTTTGTCTGGGCAACCGGCCAGGGCTGCAACCCTCTAATCAAATTATGGACCTCTTGCGCCGTTTTATGCCAATCAATCCAAGAAAGCTTTTTATCCAGCATGGGAGCACGACAGGACAGGGAGTCATTCTGCTTCTCCTTGGTTATCTCCCCTTTTTCCAACTGCTCTAATGTCTTTACAATCAATTCAGCGCCCAAAACAGAAAGTTTATCATGTAACTCCCCGGCGGTCATATCGGGAGGACTGACGCATTCTTCCTTCAGCAACATGTCACCGGTATCTATCCCCTCATCCATACACATGGTAGTGACGCCGCTTTTTTTCTCTCCATTGATAACGCTCCACTGAATGGGTGCCGCTCCCCGGTAACGAGGAAGCAAAGAAGCATGCACATTGATACATCCCTTTTCTGGCAAATGGATGATTTCCTGAGGAAGAATCTTCCCGTAAGCTACCACGACAATACATTCCGGGTCCAGTTCCCTCAATTGAGCGGCCGCCTGGCCGTCCTTCATGGTCGTGGGCTGATATACTGTAATCCCATGGGAAAGGGCACACTCTTTCACCGGCGGCGGGGTCAACGTATACCCTCTTCCTTTAGGCTTATCCGGTTGGGTATACACCGCGCATACCTGGTGGCCCGCTTGTAAAATATGTTCCAGACAGGGAACTGCAAACTCTGGAGTTCCCATAAAGACCAGACGCATCGCTCACACCTCTTTTCTTTTTATCCTTCCAGTTCTTCCGGTTTTAACATCCGAATGGCACGTTTTTTAAAAATAATTCCATCCAGATGGTCAATTTCGTGACAGAATGCGCGGGCTTTCAATTCTTCCCCTTCTATGGTAAATTTTTTCCCATGACGATCCTGCGCTTCCACCACAACGTGCATGGGGCGCTCAACAATGCCATATTCTCCCGGGCAGGATAAACAGCCTTCCGCATCCCGCTGCTCGCCGCTGTGCTGAATGATTTTAGGATTGATCAGTTCGATAACCCCATCCCCTACGTCTACGATTACCGCACGGCGCAATACCCCAATCTGAGGAGCCGCCAAACCTACGCCGTCCGCTGTTTTCATGGTTTCCGCCATGTCGTCCAGCATTTGTCCTAACTTATCATCAAATTTCTCTACCGGGCGGCAAACCTTCGTCAGGATATCGTCGCCTTCTTTTACAATATTACGTATCGCCATAACAGGCATCCTCCTTCTCTCATAAAACACGGTCGGGATTGATATCGGCAAATACCGACACATCCGCATATTCTCTTTGTTTTCCATATTCTATCAGCAATTGGGACATCATATCCCGAAACTGCTGGCAATTACGATATTTGATAATAATCCGATACCGGTACTTATTGCTGACCTTGGCAATAGAGGCGCTGGAAGGCCCCAATACCCGCAGAGGTATCCCGGAATACCTTGTCTGTGCCAGTTCCCTCAATCTCTGGAAAAAAGACTGTGACGCCCGGGCGGTTTTTTCCTCCTGGGCGCCCACAAATCCCAATACGCACAAATCCGCAAATGGCGGATACAGCATTGCCTTGCGCATAACAATTTCCGACTGATAAAATGCCCCGTAATCCTGGGCCGCCGCCATACGGATGACCGGATTTTCAGGGGTAAACGTCTGGATAACGGCTTTTCCCGCCTGGGTCCCCCTCCCGGAACGCCCTACTACCTGGGTAAGCAGAGAAAATGTCCGTTCATAGCTTCGGAAGTCATCGCTGTAAAGCGACTGGTCAGCCGAAAGTACCCCCACTAATGTCACATTCGGAAAATCCAGGCCTTTGGCTACCATCTGGGTCCCCAACATAATATCATATTCCCCCTGGGCAAACTGGGCCAGTTTTCTTTCATGGGAATCTTTGGCCATCGTGGTATCGGTATCCATTCGCAAAATACGCGCATCCGGAAAAAATGCCTCTAATTCCTGTTGGGCTCGTTGGGTTCCCATCCCTGTATAACGGAGTTCCCTTTGATGACATATTGGGCACTCATCCGTAAACTCCACGGAGTACCCGCAATAATGGCACATTAAGCGATGATTCGCGGCATGATAAGTCATAGAAATACTGCAATGTGGGCAAGTCAGCACTTCCATACAGGAACGGCAGGACACAAAGGTATGATACCCTCTTCGGTTCAATAATAAAATCGACTGCTGCCCCCGCCGGATATTTTCCTCTAGGCAATCTAACAACACAGAACTAAAAGAACTGGTATTACCAGCCTCCATCTCCTGATTCATATCAGCCACAATGACTTCTGGCAGCTGCGCATTGCCATAACGGGAAGGAAGGCGGTGTAACTGGTAATGGCCGGAAACAGCCGCATAGAAACTTTCTAAGGAGGGCGTAGCAGAGGCCAATAAAAGCAGACAATGATGGGACTGGCAACGAAATTTCGCCACATCCCGCGCATGAAAACGAGGGGAATTCTCTGATTTATAAGTATATTCCTGTTCCTCGTCCATAATAATCAGGCCTATATCATCGAGAGGCGCAAAAATAGCGGACCGGGTACCAACAACAATCGTAGCTTTCTTTTGTTTGACCCGTTTCCACTCATCCATACGCTCCCCCATAGATAACCCGCTGTGAAAAACCGCTACCCGATTTCCAAAACGTCTGCGGAATAGGGAAACCATCTGTGGGGTAAGGGATATTTCCGGCACCATAACAATAACGCCTTTTCCCTCGCCGCTCACCGTCTCAATCAATTTTAAGAAGACTGACGTCTTGCCGCTGCCTGTCACGCCATACAACAAGGAAACCTGTCCCTTACCGCTGTGATAACCAGTAAGAAGTTCCTCATACGCTTTTTGCTGTTCCGATGTGAGGTGGATATCAGGCAAAGGCCCTTTTTCCTCTTCCTTCTCCAACCCAGGAAGCCGAAAATATTCCTGATCAAAATATTCCACCAGGCCTTTTTTAGCTAATCCCTGGACAACTGCAACTGTCACTCCTGTATAATAGCATACCTCTTTCACAGAAGCCGTTTCCTCTCCACGCAAGATAGACAGCACTTCCTGTTGTTTTTGGGTAAGTTTGCCGGTATAATTTTCCCCTTGTTCTGTCAACCGGAGCATCCGTACGGAGGCATCCCCCATCCGACGCGTAGCGCCTTCTTCCTGCAAAAGGATTCCCTGCTTAGCCATCTTTTCAAAAATATCCTCGTGAGAAGATAAATGAAGTTTTTCCATTAGCTTTGTCTTGGAAATCGCTTCCCGGCTGCGGGATAGATATTCCACAACCTGTAAGCCCTCTGGAGATAATTTTTTTAATTTTTCCGGAGGAATATCCGGGCTGAGCCGATAAGACGCCTCTATTCGATAATGGATACCTGCTGGCAGCATCACCCGAAACGCATCAAACAGGGTACAAAAATAACGTTTTTTCATCCAAAATGCCAATTCAATCATTTCTGGATATAAAAGTGGAGATGAATCCAACAACGCATGGATAGGCTTACAAGTTTCCCAACGTTCGGATTCTTCCAATACCTCCACAATGATTCCCTGTCTGGTACGATTTCCTCCCCCAAAAGGGACAAGCACACGGCATCCGGTTACCGTCCTGCCTTGCAGCCCGGGCGGAATCTGATAGTCGTATGCTTTGTCAAAATGGTATGCAGTTCCTTCCACAGCCACTCTCGCTATCTGACCGGGGTTCATACCTCTCTCTCCCGAATAAATCCAAAATAAAAATCCCGGGAAAGGGAAATCTGTCTTTTAATCATTACGATCCGGCTCATCGATCACATATTTATGATTTTCGAAATCCCGAATAGCAATATTCACTGGCTTTTCCAGCAAAATTTCTTCCTTGGCTTCCGCCTCACTGGAGATTTCACGAGCTCTCTTCGCCACAGCAATCACCAAAGCATACCGGCTGGTTCTGCCCGCCAACATATCATCAACAGATGGTCTACTCATTATTTAACACCTCTTCTATTAAATTCCCTGACCGGGAAGCCTTCTTTTTCTCCGCAGAAAGAATCTCACAGATCTCCTGTACACATTCCTCCAAATCATCGTTCATCACAACATAATCGTATTGATCCGCTCTCCGGATTTCTTCCCTTGCCTTTTGCAGTCTCTTTTGAATAACCTCTTCAGAATCTGTTCCACGTTTATGCAGACGCTGGGAAAGCACCTTCATAGAAGGAGGCAAAACAAAAATGCTTACAGAAGCAGGATTCTGCTGGCGAACCTGGGCTCCGCCCTGTACTTCAATTTCCAAAATAACGTCTTGCCCTTGTTTTATCCCCTCTTCTACCGGCTGGCGGGGCGTCCCGTAATAATTTTCACAGTAAAGAGCATATTCCAGCATACCGTCCTGATCAATCATTTCCTGAAACTCTTCTTTGGACAGGAAAAAGTAATCCTTTCCATGTTGTTCTTCCCCTCGAGGGGAACGGGTAGTGGCGGAAACAGACAATCTAATTTGCGGATTAACCTCTAACAGGCGCTGAAGCAAGCTGTCCTTTCCCACCCCCGACGGTCCGGAAAAAACGACCAGAAGGCCACTATTATTCCTCATTTTCCACCGCCTCCTCAGCAGGATCTTCGTCCCGGTCACTTAATCGGTTGGCAACTGTCTCCGGCTGAACCGCCGAAAGGATCACATGGTCACTGTCGGTAACAATAACCGCTCGGGTCCGCCGGCCATAGGTGGCATCAATCAGAGTCCCTTTCTCCTTCGCGTCTTGAATAATACGTTTGATAGGCGCGGATTCTGGGCTGACAATGGCTACCAGACGGTTTGCGGAAACCATATTCCCGAATCCGATATTGATTAATTTCATCTGGGCTCCTCCTGCTTCATGAAAATGATACCTGTTTTTCTCCAGAAAAATCCGGATCAAAAATTATTCCACATTCTGAACTTGTTCGCGGATCTTTTCTATCTCCGCTTTCATATCCACCACCATATGGGCGATATCAGCGTCCTGAGCCTTAGATCCAATGGTATTGGCCTCCCGGTTCATTTCCTGAACCAGAAAGTCCAGCTTTCTCCCCACAGCCTGATCTGAGGAAAGCATTTCATGCATCTGTTCAAAATGGCTGCGTAAGCGAACTGTCTCTTCCGCTACCGCCACTTTATCTGCGAAAATAGCGGCTTCTGTCACCAGGCGCTGTTCTTCTACTTTGGCCTCCTGTAACATCTCCTCCAGACGCTGCTGCAATTTCTCCTGATATTCTTTTACAGTCTCAGGGGACCGTTCCTCTATCTTTTCTACCAGGGAAAGGATAGCCGCGGCCCTTCCCTCCATATCAGCTTTCATGCGGGCGCCTTCCGCTTCCCGCATCGCAAAGAAATGTTCCAGCGCTTTATCCAAAACTTGACGAACCGCATTCCAAGTCTCGTCTTCGTCTTCCGGGGCCTTGTGCACAGAAAAGATATCCGCATAACGGGCTACAACGGAAACCGAAATATCATCGGCCAAATGATAACGTTCCTGCAATTCCCGCAAGGCATTGACATATCCAGCCGCCAGAGAATGATTGATGTGGACTTCCGAAGCCACATCTTCTACTGTTTGAATGGTCAAAAAAACATCCACTTTACCACGGGCAATTTTCCCTTGCAAATAGGATTTCAATTTCTCATCTAAAAAATTATATCCACGGGAAGTGCGGGATGAAAATTCAAAATACCGATGGTTTACCGACTTAATTTCTACCACGATATCCCGACCATCAACGGTTCCTTCCGCTCTTCCATAACCGGTCATGCTCTTAATCATAACCACAACCGTCCCTTCTCCACATGTTGTTTTTATATTACAATCATTGCCTATTCACGCGGAAAAAGGCAAGCTCTCTTTTTATTTTACCAGTTTTGCCCGTTTGTTGTCAACCAATGCAATTAGATCGAAAAAATTGACTTTCTTTCCTACAAAACCGACTAAAATCTCTCAAACGCGAAAAAGCCCCCAGAGGGGGCTGGTTTTCGTTCCATTACACCGGATGGACTTTTTCCTCCATGTCTACATGGGCGGAATCAATCTTATATTTGGCATCCCGTCTCTTTTTGAAGAAATCGAGCGCTACTTTGGGGAATTGGGCATAAGAGAGAACATCTTCCTCTTGTTCAATCCACTCAGAAATCTCTGCACGCAGTTTATCCAGCTCCGGCTCCAGCAGGTCAGCAGGCCGGCAAGTAACTGCCGGTTCGTCCCCGATAATCTTCTTACGGAATTCCGGATCAATCGGCATAGGTGTGGTTCCATATTTGCCAGCTACCAGGCCTTTGAATTCATTGGTGCACATCTTATACCGTTCGCCTGTAATAACATTAAATACAGCCTGCGTTCCCACAATCTGAGAAGTTGGTGTAACCAGCGGCGGATAACCGGAATCCTGGCGTACCTTGGGTACTTCTCTCAATACTTCTTCCAGCTGATCTTCTTTTCCCGCTTGTTTAAGCTGAGAAAGCAAATTGGAAAGCATCCCGCCGGGCACCTGATACATCAGGGCGTTGGTGTCTGTTGCCAACATCTTGGGATCAAGCAGTCCATTGTCCAGATATTTCTGACGCAAGGTCATGAAGTAATCCCGGATTTCATTGAGAAGCACCAGATCCAGGCCGGTGTCATACTCCGTATTCTTCAATGCTGCCACCATAGATTCAGTAGGAGCATGGGAAGTTCCCAGCGCCAGCGGGGACATTGCAGTATCAATCATGTCAGCGCCCGCTTCAATCCCCTTGAGCAAGCACATGGAAGCCAGCCCGGAAGTATAGTGGGTATGGAGTTGAACAGGGATAGATACCGCACTCTTAATGGCTTTTACCAGCTCCGCTGTGTGATAGGGAGTAAGCAGGGCGGCCATATCCTTAATACAAATGGAATCTGCGCCGGCTTCCTCAATACGTTTTGCATAATCCACATAATACTCATTGGTGAATACAGGACCTGTGGTATAAGAAATCGCCACTTGAGCATGGGCTTTCTCTTTTTTAGCTGCCTTGATGGCAACCTGCAAGTTTTTGATATCGTTGAGCGCATCAAAAATGCGGATGATATCGATACCATTTGCCACAGAACGCTGAACAAAATATTCCAGCACATCGTCGGCATAATGGCGATACCCCAGCATATTCTGTCCTCTAAACAACATTTGTAGCTTGGTATTGGGGCAATGTTTGCGGATGGTACGCAAACGCTCCCACGGATCTTCATTCAAAAAGCGCAGGCAGGAATCAAAGGTAGCTCCACCCCAGCACTCCAAAGAATGGAAGCCCACTTTATCCAGCTTATCCAGAATAGGAAGCATTTCTTCGGTAGACATTCTGGTTGCGATCAGAGACTGGTGCGCATCACGCAAGACGGTCTCTGTAACAAGAATTTTCTTTTTCTGATTCGCCATGTTGGTACCTCCCTTACTGGAGGGAAACAAGAGGAGTTCCGGAGTCTACACTCTCGCCCTTGTTCACACTCACACCAGCTACCACCGCGTCGCGGGGGGATACGATCTCATTTTCCATCTTCATAGCTTCCAGGATCAACAAAGTATCTCCTTTTGCTACCTTCTGGCCAGGTTTTACCAGAATATTCAAAATTGTGCCCGGCATGGGAGCCTTGATAGTCTCAGCACCAGCCGGAGCAGCAGCCTTAGGAGCCGCCGCAGGCTTTGCCGCAGGGGCTGCCGGGGTGGGAGCAGCAGGAGCAGCGGCCGCTACAGAAGGAGCAGAAGAAGTCCCTACTTCTTCTACCTGTACGTCATATGCAACACCATTTACCGTTACTTTTAAATTTTTCATTCTATTTTATCCTCCTGACATGATATTAGAATCAGATTTGAATATTTGCGTGCTTCTTGGGCAGGGTAGATACCCTCTTCCCCGCCAGCATGTCCAAAGCGGCAAACAGCTTTGCACGCGTATCAGCAGGATCGATGATATCGGAGATATAACCGCCGGCGGCAGCTACAAAGGGAGAAGCTTCTGTCTCTTTAAATTTCTGAATCAGCTGTACACGATCTTCCATAGGATTCTGAGAACCCTGCAGCTGATCACTCCACAGAATCATAGCAGCCGTTTCCGGGGCCAGCGGGGATACTGCCGCATCCGGCCAAGCCATGACAACGTCCGCATTGGCGCCACCTCCCGCCACGGCTACATATAACGGACCATAAGCGCTGCCCGTGATCACTGTCACCTTTGCAGTAGTAGCTTCTGAATAAGCATTGGATAGCTTTACTGCCTCTTTCAGAGAATCAAATCCCACAGAGTTTACAAAAGTGAGTACCGGAATTGCAAATGCGTCACAGAAGCGCACCATACGCGCAGCCTTGGAGCAGGCATCAGCGTCAATCTTTCCTTCATCTACATTGGGCTGAGAAGCCACGATACCGACCGTATTACCGCCCAATTTTGCAAGGCCTGTCACAATCGCACATCCATATTCTTTCTGCAGTTCTACAAAGCTATGGGAATCCATTACCGCATTGAGAACTCCATAAACATCATCTGCTTCAGCAGTAGAGACAACGTCCGCAAACTCAGAAATAGACGCATTGGACAGGTTATTGGAAGGCAGCATAGTAACCACTTTCCTCACAGCGGCAATCGCTTCTTTCTCATCCTTCGCTGCAATATGAGCCAAACCTGTCTTCTGTGCAGAAGCTAATGTGCCGTCTACGCCGTCAGTAGCAATGGCCATTTGGCCTTTTTCTGACATGATGACAATATCCGCACTTACCGCAATCATTGCGCTGGTACCCAGACACGGACCCAATACAACAGAGATTTGAGGAACCACACCAGAAAGGTTGTTGCTGGCAAGGAGCAGGTCGCCATAAGAAGCTAACATATCGCTCCCCTCTTTTAAGCGGGCGCCTACTGAATCATACAGTCCAACCACTGGCGCTCCCGTTTTCGCAGCAAGATCATATACCTTTCTGATCTTTGCCGCCTGCGCCTTAGACATAGCCCCTCCAGCAATGTCGCTGTTCTGGGCAAATGCATAGACAGGGCATCCATCCACGCTGCCAAATCCCGCAACTGCTTCCGCATAGCTGTCACCGGATTTCACAAAGCTGTCAATTTCCACAAAAGTTCCCTCATCGAAAAGGGTCTGCAAACGCTGGAAAGCCTTGGTTTGCTGGGTAGCTTCCTTTGCTTCTTTCAGCAATGCAAGCTTGCTATCTAAACTCATCTTTGTTCCTCCATTCCTCTGCTACTCATTAGGATAATTTGAAATAGCAAAATCAAAAATTATTATAGTATATTTTTAATGAAATAACAAGTATTCTGCTAAAAAGATGGACAATTTTTACACTTACGAAGCAATCTGCTAAAATCAATTCTCATTTTATCGTCAATTTGTTCAAAACCAAATCCCTTTAAAATGGGAAATAAAGATTTTTGCCCGCATATCGCTTGAAAGATTTGCCGGTTCATTCCGTAAGAAGCCGCCGCTTTTACCATGGAATCCGCCAAATCCTTATCCTCTCCTGAGAGTTTCTCCAATTCTTTTCCATATAGTGTAAATTCTAAAATACGAACTTGTCCATTCCAAAGATCCAAAGCTACATATCCCAGCATCTCTTCTCCACATCGAGCAACCAGCACTGCGGGTTCCTTTCCATCGGCTCCGCAGCGCTCCAAGATTGGGCCGCTGAAAGCTTTTTCTTTCTCTGGTAATATGGTAAACATTTTTGTCATTTCCTCCTTGCCGCCGGTTTGGCACTGACCGTCAGTCGTTTGACTTCCTCATTTGTCAATTCCCTCCACTGGCCCTGCTGGACCATTCCCAGCTTGACCGGCCCGATGGCGATCCTACGCAAACGAGCTACTTCCAGCCCCAGCTGTTCGCACATTTTGCGGATCTGGCGGTTTCTTCCTTCATGGAGCACAATTTCCAATACGACCCGGTTGGGTTCCTGAGATATGACCTTGACATCAGCGGGAGCTGTTTTTTTTCCGTCAATCTCCATTCCTATTTCAAATTGCACCAATTGCTCTTCTGTAATAGAAGGGCGCACCGTTACCCGATATGTTTTAGGGACATGGCGGGACGGATGGGAAATGGTGTTGGCGAAATTCCCGTCATTGGTCATCAGCAGCAATCCCTCGGATTCCCGATCCAACCTTCCCACAGGGTACACCCGCGCGGGCACGTCCTGCACCAACTCCGCCACACATTTACGTCCCCGTTCATCGCTCATGGTAGAAACATAACCCCGGGGCTTATGTAACAGAATATAATAATATTTCTGCTTGCTGGCTGTCTCCAATCTTTCCCCTAAAACAGTAATATGATCCCGTCTTGGATCAGCTTTATCTCCTATCTGCGCAATCCTGCCGTTTACCTTCACCTGCTTGCGGGCGATCAATTCCTCTGCTTTCCGGCGGGAAGCAACCCCACGGTCAGCCAATATTTTTTGTAATCTGATTTTCTGTTCCTGACTCAATCTATTCCTCCGTTCCACCCAGAAAGGCAGCTTTTTTCTTTCCTAATCTTTCGCACCAAAAGCCGGCGGAGACGATCCCTCGCCGGCTTTTCCTGTTATCCTTTAATGAAACAACCCCCAGAAGAAATCCTTGATCTTTTCCCATAAGGAAGGATTGTGAGGAAGAGCCTCCACATCCTGTTGTACCATCAGGCCGGAAGAAGCTATCTCCTCTCCATCCAACAAGTACCGTACTTTTCCCACCAGCTGCCCATCTCGTACTGGAGCATAAGCAAACCTGGGAAGCTCAATCACCTTTTGAATGCGATCCACATCATGGATCCCCACAGTAACTTTTTCTACAGTACTTCCGCTGACCGCTACTTCTTGGGAAACTCCTCCCACCAAAGGCAGGGACAGGGTTTCCATGGTATTATCTAAAGTAACCGATTTCACCTGTGAAAATCCATAGTTGAGCATATTTTGATGGTCGTTCCAATCATCCGGCGCATTGAGGGTAACCGCAATCAGGCGGACCCCGTCCCTTTCCGCACAGGATACCAGGCAACGGCCGGATTTTTTTGTAAATCCGGTCTTGACACCTATGCATCCCTCATACATACTGAGCAACCGGTTGTGATTACTCAAGGTAACTTTCATAGGGGGATTGATAAATTCTACCTGCATACTTCGTTGGGATGCTATCTCTTGAAAGATGGGAAACTCCATGGCGTAGGCTGCTAATAGCGCCATATCATAAGCTGTCGTATAGTGGTCGTCATCATCCAGCCCGGAAGGAGTGACAAAATGGGTATTTGTCATTCCAATCTGAGCCGCCTTTTCATTCATCATAGCGGCAAACTCTTCCTGGGAACCAGCCAATGTCAAAGCAGCCGCATTGGCCGCATCATTTCCAGAAGACAACAACATTCCCCTTGCCAGAGTTTCCAATGTGACAACATTCCCGGGTTTCAATCCCATGGAAGATCCTTCTACCGCCACCATTTCTTGGGTGATGGTCACTTCCCGGTTATCCGCCTGGGCGGCTTCCAGCGTAAGCATAGCTGTCATAATTTTGGTAGTGCTGGCCATAGAAAGCTTCTCTGCCTCATTTTTTGCAAAGAGAACCTTCCCATTGTCGGCACAATAGACTATTGCAGCCTTGGCAGATACACCAGGTCCCTGTGCATACGCCAATTGCGTGGGATAACTTATCATCAAAATACAGATCAGAAATCCCACTGCTATTCTTTTCCATTTCATTCCATCCATCACCTGCCCATGTTAATATATGCGCAGGTTTTAGTAAAATAGTCCTATCCTCTCTCAGTTTCCCTAGAGATTAAATGACAGGATCTTCCAAAGCCACCTCTTCTACTGAGGAATCCCCCTCTTTTTTTAATTTACGGGAAGATCTTCCTTCCGATTTTTTAAACAGGGCACTGATTTTATCCACCACTTCCGGAACCATTCCAATCACACGATCTGTAGAATTCTGGAAAGGCTCCACCTGTAATAATTTGACATCCCCATTGCTCACAGACAAAAATGCCACTGGAGAAATGGTGATACCGGCTCCGCTTCCTCCACCAAATAAATCTTTTTGGTTGGCGTTTTTGGTAGGAAAGTCTGACCCTCCGGCAGCAAATCCATAGGTTACCTTGGAAACCGGAATAATCATTGTCCCGTCAGGACATGTGATAGGGTCCCCGATGATTGTATTGACATCCACCATCTGTTTAATTTTGTCCATTGTGTTGCTCATCATGCCTTCAATAGGATGATCGCTCATACATAACACCGCCTATTCTGATTGTTGTACTTGTAATTTTTCTTTTATTTGGGATTTCAAAAAACGGTAAGCAGCTGTCCAGACGGCCACTAATAAAAATAGCACTTTAATAGAGCACTTGCCGTAAAAACGGAAATTTGTCTCCTGACTGTCAAAGTCGCACAGCACCTGGACATCGTGACGTTTACATTTGGTATTGGCTATCACCGCACCAGTCGCCGGATAAACGGCTGCGCATAAATATCCATATTCCATAGCCGTTTGGGCCGCATCTTCTCCTCCTACAGTCACATGAAGAAAGCACTTTTGAATGACCAAATGCTGAAACAGCTTTTTGGCTCCTCCTGTCACCGCATTTGCCAGTTGCCTCAAGAAAGACAACAGTCCTTTGATTCCCTTTTCCTTTAGTATATCCCGCCAAGGAGAAGATTTTTCCTCTGGTTCTTGTTTTTCTGGAGCAGACCCCTGTTTTTTGTCCTTTTTTTTCTTTTTGGGAGGCCTTGGAGGATAAAGTGGATACTTTATAAAAAGATAACGGGCCTCCACCTTCCACTTTTCTTCATAAAAAACCGACAAACAGACAGGGCTGAGGAGCAGCAACGAAAGAATGATAGCAACTACCAATGCAACAACCCAGCCTATCATCTGTCCGTCCCCCTATCTGTGATATCTTATTCTTCTGGAAGGTCATCCGCGCCGGTACCTATGGATTCCTTTTCTGGCAACGGAGGGAGATCGTCCAGGGAAGCAATGCCAAAACACCTCAAAAAATTGGAAGTTGTGCCATAAAGCAACGGCCTTCCGGGAAGCTCCAGCCTTCCTTTTTCCTCCAGTAGCCCTTTGGTCATTAAACTGCTCAGAACTCCCGAGCAGTCCACTCCCCGGATTTGCTCCACAAAAGATTTGGTGACAGGCTGATTATACGCCACAATGGCCAATACTTCCATAGCGGCTGGAGAAAGCGGTATATTCCTATGGATATCCATCAGTTTCCTGATCGGCTCCCCATACTGAGGCTTTGAACACATCTGGTATGTATCCTCCAGTTTTAGGATACACACCCCTCTTTCCTCCTGTTCAAAGTGCTCCATTAGATTATCTGCTAACTTCTCTGTTGTGGCTTTATCCATATCCAGCGCATCCGCTAATTTATCCACAGCTACCGGTTCGCCGCTGGCAAAAAGCATCGCCTCTATGGCCGCTTGAAGTTGTTTGATTTCCAATGTTTTCCACCGCCGTTTATTAATTTTACCCTTGTTTCCCCACACTGCTGTTCAATGCGCACCCTTTTTCCTTTTACCAGTTCCAAAACCGCTAAAAAGGTAGCCACCAGCTCTGACTTTTCCTCACTATACTCAAATAGGCTGTCAAAGGGAACTTCTTCTTTTTTCCAAAGGGAACGCAAAACGTGTATGATTCGGGAGGCCACGGAAACCACCCGGCGGGTAACCAACGCTGAAAATGCTTCCGGCGGTGGAGGAAGTTTTCGTTTTCCCCTACCCGCAGCACTCAAGTACCCCTCTATCAACTCCTGAGGATGATGCCGGCGCTGATAGGTCATGTCCCACTCCAGTTCCAAAGGTTCCCTGGTAAAGATATCAAAATGCATTTCCTGCGCCATCATTTGAGCAACACGTTTACATTCCTGGTATTCCAGCAGCTGGCCGGTCAAATCCTCTTTCAATTCCTCCGCTTCCTGGTGTTTGGGAAGCAAGGAGGCTGTTTTTATCTGCACCAGGCGGGCTGCCATTTCCAGAAACTCACTGGCCACATCCATATCCTGCTCCTGCATAGCTTTGATGTGTTCCATGTATTGATCCAGCAATGTGGAAATCTGGATATCGTAAATATTCAGCTTATTCTTGGATATCAGATAAAGAAGCAAATCAAGCGGTCCTTCAAAAGAAGGCAGCTTATAGGATATCTTTTCCATATATCTCCCAATTACTCGTCAAAGATTTTTACAGAAAAGGCTGGAAGGGCAATCCCGCCAGCCACAGGATCCCACGGGTAACAAAAGAATTGCAGACACTGAGGGGCGTATCCAGCACCCCTGTGAGCAGCAATAAAAATACCAGAAACATTCCATAACGCTCATACTGGCTGATTTTATATAGGAAACGGTTGCTTAAAAACATGGATACAATGCGGAACCCGTCGAATGGAGGGATCGGAATCAAATTAAAAATCGCTAAGCTGATATTAATGGTAATATAATATGCTAAAAATTGGATGATCAGGGCGCCAAACCCCTCTCTAGGGAATCCAAATCCCAGATTAGCAGCATACCACAAAACAGCTCCCACCAGCGCCGCCAACAGGTTGGAAAGAGGACCGGCAGCGGCCGTTACAGCCATACCAGTTTTGGGATTTTTAAAATTACGGGAATCTACAGGGACCGGCTTTGCCCAGCCTATCCCAAATAACAGGAGGCTGAGGGCTCCCATCGGGTCCAAATGCGCCAAGGGATTGAGGGTTAAACGCCCGCTGTATTTCGCCGTACGGTCGCCTAATCGATAGGCCACCCAACCGTGGGCCAATTCATGTAAAGGTAAAATCAGAAAAATGACAACCAAAGATGCTAAAATCGTTGCGAGAAGGCTGGAGAAGTTCACAGAACCGCCCCGGATCAGAGACTGCAAGACGCTATACAGCATGAAAACAAATCACTCCTTTTACAATTGATTTCTATTATAAAGCTTCCCCTTAAAAATTACAAGGGGACCACCCTTTTCCAACAAAAAAAGAGGATATTTTCATCTACCGATAAAAAATGCTTGCATTTATTGCATAAATCTGCTACTATTAGTACGTTATATTATGAGCGCTGAAGGAGGTGCGGATTCATGGCAAAGTGTGATGTATGTGGTAAGGATATCTCTTTTGGTATCAAAGTTTCTCACTCTCACAGACGTTCTAACCGGACTTGGAAACCCAATATTAAGCGTGTTAAGGCAGTGGTAAATGGTACCCCGAAGCGTATTTATGCCTGCACTCGTTGCTTGCGTTCCGGCAAGGTTAACCGCGCCGTTTGATGAACGATAGAGCTTGAAACTGAGAGGGACCGAAAAAATTCGGTCCCTTTTTGTTTGTCCGGAAAAAGGGTCCTTGTTTTTGCAAAAAACAGGGTCCCTTTTATTTTCTTGTTTGAGTTGTTTTTTTATCTTTTCTAAAACCAGCTATTATTATGGTAATGCCGATTATTGCTATTGGAATATATAAATAATTAGGAACCTTAAAAATGAATCTATCAATCCCAGATAAAACTATATAGATAAGAATTCCTAAACTTATCAGCCAGTTCTTTTTCATAAGTATTGTCCTCCAAGCTTCTTTTCAAGAAACGCTAAAATATTTATTTCTAGGTATGCCACACTCCAGATCACGGGCAAAAAATTTCTCCTCTGCTTTGTGCAGTTTTTCTGCAGGCCTAATTCTTATTTTCCTTTAGAAAATCTTCTTGAAACAATATCACAAGATTTTATTTTGTTGAATGAAATCA
>CAKUYY010000018.1 GCA_934717555.1 uncultured Clostridium sp. | reverse complement strand
GTTGTGATTATTATTTTGATTGTTCTCATTTCCCGAAAAGCTGTTAAGCCTGCGGCGGAAAGTTTCGAAAAACAAAAACAATTTATTACCGACGCCAACCATGAACTTAAAACGCCACTGACATTGATTTGTACCAATCTTGATATTATGGAAACGGAAATCGGAGCAAATGAATGGCTTTCCGATATTCGGGAAGAAGCTAAAATTATGACGGAACTGGTTAATCGTCTGGTATCTCTCGCCCGAATGGATGAGGATAACACCAAATTCGCTAAAGATTTTTTTTCACTCAGCGAAGTTGTTCTGGATACGGTATCCGCATTCGAGCAGCATAGCAATCATCAGCAGAAAAAGATTCTAACAGATGTTCCTGATTATATCGATTACCATGGAAATGAGGCGGCCATACGACAGCTTGTTTCCATTTTAATGGATAATGCTGTAAAGTACTGCGATCCAGAGGGAATGATACGAGTGACTCTCCGAGGAGGAAAACACCCGACTATCCTGGTGGATAATTCCTATATGGCCATAGGCAGCGTAGAACTTGATCGGCTGTTCGACCGGTTTTATCGTGCGGACAAAGCGAGAACGTACGGGGGTGGTTTTGGTATAGGACTTTCAATCGCTAAAGCCATCGTAGAAAAGCATTACGGTGAAATCAAGGCATTTCCTTTAGAAAACAATATGATTCGATTCCAGGTGAATTTATAGATAGGGTAGATATTGTTTAGCCATTTACCAGGTTTTGGCAGAAGATGTTTGACGTTTTGTGATGTAATATAAAATATTTTTATGCGAAGGCTATGATTCCGTATGAAGTATGTTGTGAGGTGAAAGAACGAGTAAAATCATAGTTTTAAAGATAGATGATCCAGATGATTTTTTATATCACCATATTCTTTCATTACTGTCATCGCAGGAAACTATTATTGAAACTGTAATAGAAGGAACTATAATTTTTGTTACTCCCGATTTTACTGTTTATCTGGCCCAACCCAGGGTATTTTCTAAGGTTTCAGAGATTATTCTTACCCGCAAAGTGTATGACATTTTGTTGTATTTTTATAAAACACAAATCGTGTCCTCAGCTTTACTCAAATCTATGAATACATCTGGAAAAAGCCGGACTATGGTATAGGACAGGGAGTTGTCGGTCATCATGAGCAAAGCCTACGGAGAAAATTAAACATCGACAAAGATGCGAAATATAGTATACACAGTGTTCACGGAATCGGATATTATTTAGAAGTGCAGAAGCAGCTATAAGGATCTATCGGTTATCCAACTTTTCGAATTTTGAGATATATAGAAGGAACAGGCTATCCACATGGATAGCCCGTCCTTTTACTCACCACAGATTTCATGGATAATAGGCTCCTGTCCAATCATCCAGTTAATAAATTGCGTCGTAGATAATGCACCGTTCTGAATCTGTTTTTTTACGTTCCACGGCTTCTTTTCGGAACTGCCGGAGAGCGGATTTTGCCCTTTGGAGCTGTTCCTGCGGAGCAAGATTCTTTTCCAGCTTCTTGATGCGGTTGTACCAGAACATATACTCCCGCTTGTAAGCCTGCTCGTACTCTTCCTCTCTGGATTTGCTGTCGAAACTCTTTTTTGCCACCTTTTTACTGGCTTTACGACACCGTTCGCTGCATAGATTGCTGCGGGCATCCGGAGCGAAGAACACCCGCCCGCATTGGCTGCAGGTGCGGCATCCAGTATCCGCTGGCGGTAATAGATCAGAGCCGGCCGCAGAGAACCGCTCACTACCGCACATTCAAAGGGTACTTCTCCATGGGGATACCAAATTTCTAGCTTGGCATCTTCCCGATGGTTCCATACGGGAACAACCGGCTTTTCCCGTTTCCAATTTGCCATCTCCGGCGAGTATTCCCCAAAGGGCAGGATCAGCAGCTGTGCATAATCCCGAAACGCATTTTCCGCTTTGCGTTTGTCTCTTCCCCGGCAGCAGCGCAGGTACATTTCCCAAATCTGGATGGTCGCATACAGAGCAGCAACATTTCCCTCTGTCAGCTGGGAAAGAACTTCAGTCGTTTTCTGCTCTTGTGTTTCCCGTTCTGCTCTTCGCGCCGACAATGCCCCGCAAAGAGCCCACACAGTCTCCGTCCAGCCGTCGGCGGAACTTTTCCCGAACTCACACCAAAACGCCCCCAGTGGGCGGATTTGGGCCAGATATAGGGGTTTATCCAAGCCACGCAAAGCGCCCCCTACCTCGTATTCTGTTCCCAGCCAAAGTTGTTCTTTCAGCTGTTTGGTATTGATCCATTGACCGCCCCGATTGTGCAGGAAATTTACCAGAGGTATGCAGAGGGCGAAACGGTTCGCAGCATTATCACTTCTCTGAATGAACGGCATATCCTGACACAAAAGTAGAAGCCATTCCAGCCCAACAGCCTTCACAGCGTGTTGTGTAATCGGAAATACATCGGGGAATATCGGGACAAAGACATCGTGATCCCAGATGGTGTGCCAAGCATCATCCCCAAGGATTTGTTCGAAAGGGTGCAGATGAGGGTGGAAAAGAACAAGCGGATTCCGGCAAGAACAAAAAGCTGAGGAAGAATATCTGCTGACCACCAAGCTGTTTTGCGGTCACTGCAGGAGGATGATGACTGGCGAGAGCGGTAAATCCCATACAGGTGCTATTTATCGCTATTACAAATGTAGCGGAGCTAAGAGGAGGCTGGGCTGTCACAAGAAGGCGGTGAAGAAAGACTGGATCGAACGCATCGCTGTGCAGTATACCATACAACGGGTCTTTCAGGATGAACTGATCGCCCAAATTGCGGACAATCTGGTGGAACTGCAAAATACCGAAGACAACAGTCTTCCACTGCTGCGCAAACAGCTTGCGAATACCAACCGTGAGATTGAAAATATGCTCAACGCCATTCAGCAGGGCATCCTGACCAGCAGTAACAAAGAACGGCTGGAGGAACTGGAGAAGCTGCGGGAAGATTTGAAGACCAGCATTTTACAGGAGGAACTGGAGCGCCCACAATACAGCCGGGAGGACATTGTCGAGTGGATTAGCCGGTTCAAATATGGTGACCCAAATAACAAGGAATACCAGCGGCAGGTCATTAATATTTTCCTCAACAGCATCTATGTATTTGACGACCGGCTGGTATTTACCTATAACTACAAAAACGACACACAGACGGTGATGCTAGAGGACATTTCTACGGCTTTCGGTTCGGATTTGAATTCCCGCACTCCACCATGAAAAGGCTAAGAAAGAGATATAGGTTCAAAAAATTTTTATAGTGATAATAGAACAAAACTGGACATATCGGGCGTACAGAAAATATGTATGCCCTTTTTTATTTTTCACGGGAGAATTATTATGATATTATTCAGATTTGTAAAGAGGATTGTTGTTACATACAAGAACTTGATAACATGGTCGTCCTTAGCAATGAATACGGTAGTAAGATAAATTTTGTATTTCTTGGTTTGATTCGATATCGGAGTAGTGTATTGTTCTCATGCTGCTTGAAAAATCTGACGAAACAGGAGGGATCGTTATTTTGAAGATTAAAAGTATTAAAAATGAAAATGAGGAATCCTATATTAGAGTAGAGAACGAGAATATCCTTGTTTGAAATCTTTAAGAAAAATCTCAAAGATAAACTTGGTTTTGTAGATTAAGAAATTTCTCCTTGCAAAAGCGTATCCTGAAGGATGCGCTTTTTTCTTTTTAATGTGAGAATCAAAAAGATGGATGTGAATGAAATAATGCTTACGGATCATCAATAAGATAATATTTTTAGTACCTTACCAAGAAACTGAGTAAAGGGGCAATTCACTAGCAATTTCAAAGTAAGATGGAGTAACCTACCAACATGAAAAAACTCATTAGACTATGGAACAATATTTTTACCTTTTATTTTATGTGTTAGAACACAAATGAATCAACTTATAAGATTTATTTATTTAGGGAATAATAGGCGTATTATTTGATAGATTTTTTATACAATATATTCTAAATACTCCTAAAAGAAGGTGATGTCAATGGAGGAGGCTTCCATATATGATTTGGGTTTGCGGATCAGAAAATTGCGTCGGAGCAGAAATTGGACTCAAAAGGACGTAGCGGAAAGAATACAGGTAACAAAGGAAACCGTTTACCGCTATGAAAATAATCTGTTGACACCGTCCTTAGATTCAGCTATCCGTTTATCTCTTCTTTTCAATGTATCTTTGGATTATCTTACAGGCTTGAAAGAGTTGCCGGCTCGTGTAGAATCCCAACATGGAGAATTGATACAACAGGCTGCCCAAGAGATGCAGCAAATGAATGAATATCAAATCAATTTAATGATAGAGGTGATGAAGCAGATGAAAAAAAATAGTTAATTTAGAACTCCATACGAATTGATAGATCTCTAGACTAAGATATTTAGTGCTAGTGTAAGGACGATATTGTCCGAGAATATAAAAAACAACGGTGATAAAATATGCAGGAAAATTTGACACAGGAATTTAGTGTGAGACTGAAGCATTTGCGTCAAAGAAATAAGTGGACACAACAGGAGTTGGCTAGTAAGATTGGTGTTACAAAAGAGACTTTGTATCGTTATGAAAAAAACCAGTTACCGCCATCTTATGATTCGGCAGTTCGTCTCGCAGATTTATTTCAGGTTTCCATAGATTATTTGATGGGTTGGACAGATTATCCGACTAGCAAAGATATGAAAGAAAAGGAAAAAATCGAAGAAAAAATTCGTCTTTTGAAGAAGGAACAACGAAAAAAACTATTTGAAATTTTAAAGAGCTGGATTTATGGAGAAATTTTTGTCTAAATATCAAGGAAATAAAGCACAACTATTTTTTATCTCCTTCAAATAGAAGTCTAGAGAGAAGACTACCTCATTTGTTTTCTTTTCTCTAGATTTTTTATTTTATTTGACGTAATAATTTCCAAATATTAAAAAATTATAATAATTCAGAAGATAATACTCTTGTATTACGAGATCTGGATAATTATGAGCGTACTTGGGATACTAGGTACCCGTTACCTTATATTTCGTGACCAGCTCAAAGAATTTGTTAAGGAAGGAAAAAGGAAATTGGGTACAATACCGAACTGGAATAATCCAACAGAAAGTAGCCAATAAAAAGTGGACAGATATGGTTCAGGATCAGACCGGACAGGCAGAAGATTCCTTGTGGTATACGCCAGAGAAAATTGATGGGGATCAGTAGTGGGTGGAGTTCCAGATTGTAGCAGGAGGCAAAACCATTTATCGAGTTCCAGCTGTAGAGATTGATGATGCTTATGCTTTCCCGTGCTTTTTTCCTGGATATGATGCAGAGAAATCAGGAGATCGGATATTATACAGAAAATGGGGACAATAGGATAACAGGGATCTGGACGTCTTCTTCTCTGCGTCCAAGCTATCATGGGGATGTTGTCAATGAAATACCCGTAGAAAAGAGTACCGGTGTAAAACAGAGTACTATTATGCCGATTTGACTTTCTATGACTATTATTTGGATCCGGAGCTAAAGGTGGGAGACTTTCCCAAACCCCATATCAAAAAACGGAGCAGATCCATAAAGATAAAAATGGAATTTCTCATAAGGCATTATATGTGAATCAGGGGACTGTTTTTGGAAAGGCGATCAATGATTATTTTAAGGATAACGGTAGCACGGAATATTCACTAGATGTTCCGTTGTATTACAGGACACAAATCTACTCTTTAAAATCAACACCAACCAGAGCCCCACTGATGCTGCTATCAAATTTACAAATCATAATAATTGGTCTTTAGGAGGAAATATAGGAGCTAATAAATGGAAAGCAGGCCCATTTTATTCTTTTAACAGGGTAGATGCGGGGTTAACAGAAGACGGCAGTTTATTTATTGGAGGTATCGAGTATCCCCAATTTAATGAAAATTTTTTACAGGGCAATAATAGCCTCGACACTATTTTATGGAGAGTTTATCATGATGTTGCTTTTCCTTTTCGGCTAGGAGACGATGGATATTGGGAATTCGACAGTGTAACCTAAAATTATTCCGTTCGATGATGTAGGAATAAAAAACGCATGGTTCAACAACCAGATGTTTGGTATGAAAATGGAACTTGATTTTGCGGTGACTTTAAACGGAAAGGTAACGATAATCGATAGGCAAGGACAGGAAAACGAAGTTACTATTACTTTTACATTCAGTAGGGACGATAACTTTTGGTTGTATATTGATGGGAAATTGGTTTTAGATTTGGGAGGCATCCATGATGCGCTACAAGGGGAAATTAATTTTGAGACAGGAGACGTCAAGGTATCTTATGTTGGCACTTCAGGGGAAAAATATAAGAATATAGCCAGTGAACAGCCTAAAATTTTTGAGCGACTGGGACTTCAGAATCAAGAAGAAGTATTAAAAGAGCTTTCTCAGGGGACCCATAAAATTACGATCTTTTCTGGTGAAAGAGGATTATATGATTTCAACCTCAAATTAAGTTTCAACTTTTCCTGTTCCAGTGAATTGAATATTACCAATGAAATTGATACCAGTGCGGCTAATGAAATTTTTAATCCTGCTTTAGAGACCATTGGAAGCTTGAACTATACAACAGAAAACCAGGTTGCTAATGGGGAGATCCTTGTAGTAGAAGACTCCGCAGGATATCTGCATACCTCAGATAAACAGGTTTTTCATTCTCTATCTAGCTTTAATGGAATGAGTTCCACAGTGGATCAAGATCAGAATGCAGAGGTACTTTGTTAACCTGCCATCCCTACCCTCAGAATTATCAAAGATATGTAGTTTATTTGCGCAGGGTCGATGAAAATTCTTCATCTTCCACGATACAGAGGGAGGATGAGAAAAATCAAGAGGAAACAGAGGAAAACACAGAAGTGAAACTGGATATCTCTTCTCAAGAGACGATTCGGAAAGAGCAAATATTGACGAATATAGGAATAACAGTGACAATTGTGATGACAGATGTTATCCTGATCGTATGGGTAGTTTCAGCCTATAAAAAAAGACGACGATAGATTCTTTCAATGGAAAAGGCCAGCAGTCTCGTAAGGGGATAGCTGGCTTTTTTAAATAGCTAGATAGAATATGATCTGAACCCAGCTAAAAAGGAAGATTTCGAGAAAAGAAGAGGACAAAAACAGGTAGTTTGTGATAAAATAACATAAAATAAGAAAATCGGCTTTTTCCAAAAGGGGAGGGCTTTTCTGCGAACTGGTAGGCTTTCTATTCCAATGGCTGGAGTTCAGCGAAGCCAATATTATTATGGTCTATATTCTCGGGGTATTATTTACAGCGGTAGTAACATTCCGGCGTATCTATAGTTTGGTTTCCTCATTTTTCCCTGGAGGCGTATGACCCAGGGTACCCTATCACCTTTGTGGTAATGTTTTTGGTAGCTTTGCTGTCTGGCTCCCTGACGACTAGAATCAAAAAACAGGCAAAACAGGAAGCGGGACGGGCTTATCGAACAAAGATACTATTGGAGACCAATCAGGAATTGCAGCAGGCGGAGGATGGAAAGACCATTATACAAGAGACAGCCAACCAGCTTCTCAGGTTACTTGGGAAAACGATCCTTTTTTATCCGGCGGGTAATGTAGACCTTCTTCCTCCCCAAGTGTTTGATATTTCTGATGGGTTAGAGGATACTTCCATATATCTAAATCCTAACGAAAAGGCGGTAGCAGAGTGGGTTTATAAAAACAATAAACATGCGGGTGCTACTACCAATACACTACCAGGGGCGAAGTGCCTATATCTGGCGGTACGCGGGAATGAACAGGTATACGGAGTGGTGGGAATCGCGTTACAGGGGGAAGAATTAGAACCCTTCGAAAACAGCCTGATGATTTCTATGCTGGGGGAATGTGCCCTGGCTCTGGAAAAAGAAGCACTCAACGAAAGTAAAAAACAGGCTGCGGTACAGGCACAGCAGGAACAATTGCGGGCAAATCTACTGCGTTCTATTTCCCATGACCTAAGATCCCCTCTCACCAGCATTTCTGGAAACGCCGGAGTGCTGCTCAACAGTTCTGAACGGATGGAAGAAACCCAGAAAAAGAAATTGTATACAGATATTTATGATGATTCCTTGTGGCTCATCAATTTGGTCGAAAATCTTTTATCTATCACCAGAATTGAAAATGGAACGGTGCATCTCCACATGGGGGCGGAAATGATGGAGGATGTCATTGCGGAAGCGTTGCGCCATATTAACCGCAAAAGTATAGAACATAGTATTCAGACAAAACTACAAGATGATATGATAATGGCGCATATGGATGCAAGACTTATTGTGCAGGTGATTATTAATATCGTAGATAATGCTATTAAATATACGCCAATAGGGTCCACCATTTCTTTATCTGTATATCAAAAGGATCAATGGGTAGTAATTGAGATAGCAGATAACGGAGAAGGGATAGCTGACCAGGAAAAGAAGAACCTGTTTGAAATGTTTTATACCGTTCATCACGGGGCTGCCGACAGCAGGCGGGGATTAGGATTGGGTTTAGCCTTGTGTAAATCTATCATCACCGCTCATGGCGGAACGATTTCGGTAGAAGACAATCATCCAAAGGGGGCGCTGTTCCGCTTTACATTACCAGCCGAGGAGGTAACTTTTCATGAATAAACCACTGATTTTGGTGGTGGAAGATGATCACGCCATCCGTAGCTTGATTACCACCACATTAGAAACACAACAATACCGGTTCCATAAGGCAGAAACAGGGGCGCAAGCCATTATGGAAGCGGCTTCCCAGCGTCCGGATGTAATTTTATTGGATTTGGGATTGCCGGATATGGATGGTATAAATGTTATCCAAAAGATACGTTCCTGGTCCAATGTTCCCATCATTGTGATCAGCGCCCGCAGTGAAGATAGAGATAAAATTGACGCTTTAGATGCTGGGGCGGATGATTATTTGACCAAACCGTTTAGTGTAGAGGAATTGCTGGCCCGTTTGCGGGTTACTTTCCGGCGTATTCAATATCATGATCATTTGTCTAGCGAGGATAGGGCTCATTTTACCAATGGCGATATCAAGATCGACTATGCTTCTGGTTGTGTTTATTTTAAGGGAGAAGAACTCCACCTGACTCCGATTGAATATAAGTTGTTATGCCTACTTTCCAGAAATGTGGGAAAGGTATTAACCCACACTTATATACTGAAAGAGGTTTGGGGAAGTGTTCAAAATAGTGATATTCCTTCTCTGCGGGTTTTTATGGCCATTTTGCGTAAAAAGTTGGAACGTGATCCCAAAGGTCCCAAATATATTCAAACCCATGTAGGGGTAGGATATCGAATGTTGCGGATAGAAGATCAGGAAGAACATTTACAGGACCAATAAAAGAGAGAAATAAAATCAGGAAGATATTCCATTTACAAAGTTATGGGATATCTTCCTGATTTTTGTATGAATACGATTTTTCATATTTTCATAGAAAGAGAAAAGCGCGGTAAAAACCGCGCTTTCAAAAAAAGGAGTAGAAAAAATGAAGAAGTCATCTATATAAATACTTGTACACAAAATAAAAAGATTACTAATAATTTCCTGATTTGATAAACTGTATCTTTGTATCTCTAACTGTGATTATAGAATATCGTTTTAATGTGTACTTCTTATTAATATCTCATGGAAATCTTGCGAAAAAGTTGTCATCAAGTTGTAAACAGTCATTTTTCTTTAAAAAAATAATTTTTAAGCATATAGAATAACCCGTCCCATAAGAACTACCATGGGACGGGTATCCATAAGGTTTCTGATAACCTTTAAGACAAAGGGTGCCATTCCATTACAATTAAGTAATGAAATAAAAGTGTTTACGATATGCAATCAAAAATATTTAAAGGAAAGAATTTATGATGCATCATGAATTGGCAGATTTCCTTTTGGAAAACAGGCGTTGAATTGCTTTTACCAATTCAGAAAGCAAGATAACAGAGAAAGCAGTGACAATAATTTTTAGCCACATGGTGAGAGGAAGGGGTACAGTACCAAAGAAAGCGCCGCCAAACTGGGTGATGAGAACTTGTAATGTAAAGGTAAAAGCGAAGACACCCAGCATTAATTTATTATTGGTAAAGTTACGGAATACGCTGGAATTGCCCAGTTCACGGCTGTTAAAGGCGTTAAAGAGCTGGAATACCACAAATAAGGTAAACAGAATGGTGGAAAGCTGTTCCGGGGTCCCGCCCAGGACAGTGGTAAAATGCTGCCCCATAAAGACCACAGAAATAAACAGGCCGTTGATGAAAATTCGAGAAAACATGCTTTTTGATACAATGCTGGCATTACGTTGGGTGGGAGACCGGTCCATCAGGTTGCCCCGGATAGGTTCCAACCCTAAAGTCAGAGCTGGAGGGCCGTCCATAATCAGATTAATCCATAACAGTTCCAAAGCGCTGAAGGGAGCGGCAAACCCGCATAGGATAGAGACAAGCACTACCACGACAGAGGAGAGGTTTACAGTCAACTGGAACTGGATAAAACGTTGGAAATTTTCATAAATTCCGCGTCCCCACTGGACCGCCTTCACAATGGTAGAAAAGCTGTCATCGAGCAGGACGATATCGCTGGCTTCCTTGGAAACTTCGGTACCGGAGATCCCCATGGCGATGCCCACATCGGCGTTTTTGATGGCGGGCGCGTCGTTGATGCCATCCCCGGTAACGGCTACTACATTTCCGCGCGCTTTCAGGGCGTTGACTACACGCATTTTGATGACGGGCGTGCTGCGGGCGATGACGCGGATTTTTGGCAGCATATCTGCCAGCTCTTCATCAGAAAGTTCGTCGATGGTATGGGCCTCCACGGCGATATGCTGGTCATCGAGGATATGCAGGTCGTTGGCAATGGCGGAAGCGGTAACAATGTTATCGCCTGTAAGGATTTTTAGGTCGATACCGGCACTGCGGCAACGGTCTACTGCCGCGTAGACATCTTCCCGTAAGGGGTCGGTGATGGCTACAAAACCGTCGAACTGCATCCCGCTTTCCACCAGGGAGCGCTGTGTTTCAAAATCTGGGGTATCGGAAAGCTCCTTATGGGCAAAAGCGATGACACGGCAGGCCTTTTCCTGAAAACTGTAAATCTGGGCTTCCAACTCTTCCTGAAGGGAGGGAGAAAGGGAACAAAGGGATAGTATTTTTTCTGGGCTTCCCTTGGTATACGAGATTAGGGATGCCTTCTGGCGGATGGTGGTGGTCATATTCTTGGTCTCAGAAGAGAAGGGATAAACATGTACCACTTGAGCGGAGTCCCTCAGGGCATGATAATCCACACCAGATTTATGGGCGGAAACCAGCAGCGCGCATTCGGTGGGGTTGCCGATAAAGGAGGGGATTTCTCCCTCAAAGGATACGTCGGCAGTACCATTGATACAGAAGTTATGAAGCAAAAGGGAATCTTTTACTTCATTTGGTTCACAAAGCTTTCCGTCAGAAAATACCTGTACTACTGTCATACGGTTTTTGGTTAGGGTGCCAGTCTTGTCAGAACAGATGACGTTGATACAACCCACAGTCTCACAGGCGATCATCTTTTTCACCAGGGCGTTCTGCTTGGACATCTTAATAATATTGATAGCCAGAGAGACCGCTACAATGGTGGGCAATCCTTCCGGGACGGCGGCCACAATGAGGATAATGCTGGTGATAAAGGCGTCGGCCAGGGTATCCCAGCTCATGGTGCCATGGAAGATCAGCAGAGCCAACTGTACCAAGAAGACCACACCAGCGGCAGCGGCTCCCAGCATGGTGATACGCTTGCTGAGATTGACCATCTTTTCCTGCAAAGGGGTGCTGCTTTTTTCCGTATGAGTAAGCTCCCGTGCGATTTTTCCGAATTCTGTGTGGTCTCCCACGCCGGTGATGACTGCCTTTCCGCTGCCAGCGGTAACAAAACAACCAGAATATACCATATTGGCGCGCTCAGCTACTGGTGTTTTGTCATCCTCTAGGATCGCGGAAGCGTCTTTTTGCGCCGGTACGCTTTCACCGGTCAGAGCAGATTCGTCGACCGCAAGCGAGACACTCTCGATCAGGCGGCCGTCGGCCTGGATTTTATCCCCCGTAGATAATAGCAGGATGTCTCCCACTACCAGATCCCGGCGGGGGATCATCTGGGTTTCCCCATCCCGCAGGACTTTTACCATCGTATCCTCGCCAATTTTACTCAATGCTTCAAAAGCTTTGGCGCTTTTTCCTTCCATAACCAGAGTGATCAGCACGGATAACAGAATCGCGATAAAGATACCGACGCACTCTAAAAAGTCGGATTCACCGCCTGTAAAATAACGCGCTACGTTGACCCCCAGCGTAACCAAAGCGGCAAAGATAAGAAGGATCATCATGGGTTCTTTAAACGCATCCACGATACGCCGGAAGAGAGAAGGCGGCTTTTCCCGGGAAAACTCGTTTTCTCCAAAGTTTTCCCGGCTTTTTTTCACCTGTGTCTGGGTTAAACCGGATTGCGCATCCACACCCAGGCGGTGAAGTGTTTCTGTTGCTTTTTCCTGAAAAGCATTCATCGAAAGGGTTCCTCCAATCTGTTATATTGAAAGCTTTATCCGGCAATATGCGGGATAAGGCTTTCCGGTACCAATGAAAAAGACCCAAGTATCATATACAGTGATACTTGGGTCCTGCCCATAGAAAGACACATGTAACACTGCAAAGCTGATACATGAGTCTCGTTATTTAAGACAAGCCAGACCGAAAACGGACGAGGTTGTTGACTTGCCACGTACCAAAGGCACGCTACTACTCCCTCACGGGTATTTTTCATTTTGTTTCCATAGTTTAACATTTGGATGGAAAAAAGTCAAGAAAAAGAAAGAAATTTCTTAATTGCCACAAAAAAAGAAAAAATGTATAATATGTTATAATTAAGATATTTTATAGAGATAAAAGCAGGTGAATGTTATGTATATTGCAGATCTTCATATTCATTCTAAGTATTCCCGCGCTACCAGCAGGGACTGTATCCCGGAATATCTGGACTTATGGGCAAGAAAAAAGGGCATTGCCCTCATTGGTACCGGAGATTTTACGCATCCCGCCTGGAGGCAGGAACTGAAAGATAAGTTGATACCAGCGGAAGAAGGACTATATACGCTGAAAAAAGAGGCTCGTATCGTCCAGGATACCACGACGGGGAAGGAGCAAACCCGGTTTGTGGTGACTGGGGAGATCAGTTCTATCTATAAGAAAAACGGCAAGGTACGCAAAGTGCACAACGTTATCCTGCTTCCAGGGCTGGAAGAGGCAGAAATATTGTCCCGTAAGCTGGAGGCTATCGGCAACATCCATTCGGACGGCCGCCCCATTTTAGGCCTGGACAGCCGGGATCTGTTGGAGATTACTTTGGAATCCTGCCCTCAGGCGGTGTTTATCCCTGCCCATATTTGGACCCCTCATTTCTCCCTGTTTGGAGCTTTTTCCGGCTTTGACACCATTGAGGAGTGTTTTGAGGATCTAACCCCCTATATCCACGTGCTGGAAACTGGGTTATCTTCTGACCCTCCTATGAACTGGCGGATTTCCGCGTTGGACCGTTATCATTTGATTTCCAATAGTGACGCCCATTCCCCCTCAAAGCTAGGAAGAGAAGCGAACCTATTGCAAACAGAGCTCTCTTACCCAGCACTTTCCAGGGCATTGCAGGGAGGTGTACAAGCGGGGCTTGCAGGTACCATTGAATTTTTCCCCGAGGAGGGAAAATATCATTATGATGGGCACCGCAACTGTAAATTGTGCCTTACCCCGGCGGAGACAGAAAAGTTGGGGGGAAAATGCCCAATCTGTGGAAAAAAGATCACCATTGGTGTGCAACACCGGGTAGAGCAGCTGGCGGACAGGCCGGAAGGATATACCCCGCCTCATGCGGCGGCATTTGAAAGCCTGGTTCCCCTGCCCGAGGTAATCGCGGCATCTACCGGACTTTCCGCCACCAGCAAAAAGGTGGGGGCACAGTATGAAATCCTACTGAAAGAATTGGGATCGGAATTTCATATTTTAAGAGAAGTGCCTTTGGAGGATATTGGCAGATTGGCCGGACCTTGTGTTGAGGAGGGAATCCGCCGGCTGCGGGCGGGACAGGTAGAACGTGACCCAGGATACGACGGGGAATACGGCGTAATCCGGTTATTGGACCCCTCGGAACGAGAAAGTTTAAATGGTCAGATCAGCCTATTCGGGGCGCTATCCCCACAGACCAGAAAAAAGGCCGGACAGACATCCCCACAGGTAAAGAGAAAAGGGGATGGTAAGGCTTCCGCTGTTCCGGAGAAAAAAGAGGGTCAGACAGATCTGTTGGAACAGCTTAATCAAGAACAGAAAACAGCAGTGTTGGCCTCAGAACCTATCGTAGCGGTAGTGGCTGGACCGGGTACCGGAAAGACCAAAACGCTCATTACCCGTATCGCTTACCTGGTAGAACAGTGCGGCGTAAAGCCCTCCCAAATTACCGCTGTGACCTTTACCAACAAAGCGGCGGCAGAACTGAGAGAACGGCTGGAAAGGCAGCTTGGAGGTAAGCGGGCGATACACGGACTGACCGTCGGTACTTTCCACTCCATTTGCCTGCAATGGATCACGAAAAAAAAGGGACCGGTGACCCTGTTGGATCCCTACCAAGCCAAAGAAATTGCTAGCGAGGTCATCCAGGAATTACAGATCAAGGGGAGCCCGCAGGCCCTTTTGCGGGAGATTTCCCAGAGGAAAAATCAACCGGAAAGAGAATGGGGGGAGGACAGCGCCTATACCCGTTATCAGGAAAAATTACAGGAAGCAGGAGTTCTGGATTTTGACGATCTGCTGTTGCAGACAGCTGCCATGTGGCAAGAAAATCAGAAAGAAAAAAATCAGGCATTCCCTTATCTGCTGGTAGATGAATTCCAGGATATCAACGACATTCAATATCATCTGATCCGTCTGTGGAGCCAAGGCGGGAAAAGCTTATTTGTCATAGGAGACCCTGATCAGTCTATCTATGGTTTTCGCGGTTCCCAGGCCCGTTGTTTTGAGCGGCTGCAAACTGATTTCCCCTCCTGTCGGGAGATCCGGCTGGTACAGAATTATCGGTCTACCCCGGAAATCCTTGCTTGTGCCCTCCCAGTGATCTCCCATAATCCCGGAGAAAAGCGGGAGTTGCTGGCCAATCAGGAAAGCGGGCTTCCCGTCCACTGGATGGAATCCCCCAGCGACCTGTCCGAAGGGATTGCCGTGGCCAAGGAGATCAACCAGATGGTAGGGGGGATTGATATGCTGGACGCTCAGACGGTATCCGAACGGCAGGAGCGGGAAAAAACCAGAAGCTTTTCTGATATTGCCCTGCTTTACCGTACTCATCGGCAGGCCCGGGAATTGGAGCGATGCCTGCGAAAAGAGGGAATCCCTTACACTGTGGCGGGGCGAGAGAGTTTTTTAGAAAAGGAAACGGTGCAGGGGATTATTGGATTTTTCCGGTTCCTGCTATATCCCCAGGAACCCCTTTCCCTGAAATGCGCTATGAAAACGGTGGGCCATATACCTGCCGACCTGGCGGAAGGTTTTGCCAGTGCATGGGAGAAGCGGGCGGAAATCCTTTCCTGGGAAGAACGGTTGCAAAGAGTAGAAGAAGAATTTTCCGATTTGGAAAATATGGTAGAATGGATAGAGGCTATCAAGCGCTATCATGTAAAGGTGAAAAAGGAAAAGCCTCAAAAACTCATAGAGGAATGGGCCCAGGAATACAGCCTGTTACCCAGTGAAGAGATTGAGCAATTACAGAATATGGCGGTGTTTCACACCAACATGGAGGAATTTTTGGAAAACCTGCTGTTGGGGCAGGAGGGAGATATTATGCGCAGCGGGGGAAAGGCATATCTTTCTGACGCCGTTCATCTGATGACTTTGCATGGCTCCAAGGGCCTGGAATTTCCCGTGGTATTTTTATGCGGGATCAAAGAGGGAGAAATTCCTCTGGAGAGGCCAGATCGTCCCGCTGATACAGAGGAGGAAAGAAGACTTTTCTATGTAGGAATGACCCGCGCTAAGGAGGAATTGTATGTGATGACATCCCAACATCCTTCCTGTTTTTTGTCTGAGATCCCATCCCAATGCCTGAGAAAGGTCGAATATCAGGGAAACCGCCAGCCGTTGACAGGAAAACAGTTGAGTTTATTTGATTGATATATAGATATTAGAACTGTATAAAAATTAGTTACCCAGTAAAGAGGGCATATTGTAGAAAAACTTTCTATAATATGCCCTTTTTATAATATTTAAAATCAATCTTAGGGGATTTGAAATACTCCTCTATTTTTTATCAAGAAGATACTCAGGCGAAAATACACCCACCTGTGGCCTGATTTTTCCGTTATGGTATAGTCACTGTTGAAGGACAGCATTGGAAATCGGTATCAATAAAATTTGCGATAAAACGCACTTTAAAATTTCTTGCATTACACATGGCATTGGGTGTACCACCTGATACATCCAGATCCTCAGGAAGCACAAACTTGATACATTTTACAGAAACATCGCGGCAACTTGGATAGTTATGCGCGGGAATGGTGATGGTTTTCATCCCCCGAGAATATTCTGCTCCATTAGGAGCAAGTTCAGAAAGAAGAACCGCTAACGCCACTCGTTTGTATGGACAGACATTTTTTACTGTAACATCTATCTGGAGAATTCGGCCCAGAGATTCCAAATACACATCGCCTGCATCTATTACAACAGAATCTTCACATCCATCTATGGCGAACTCTACAGGTACGGGGCACGGCTCGGGATTTACGATAATCTCACATTCTACTAAGACAGTTGGTGTGGGGAATACAACCGTATTCCCTTCGTTATCAGAATAGGAGATAGACTGATTTACCAGTTTTTCTCCCGATGTCTGCGCAGTGTGTTGGATATAGAATTCCAAAGCAGCCCCTTCATTGGCAGAAACGCCCAGCTCCTGAATTTTCCACTGAAGGGTATTTGATCCGGTGATCATAGTTGTCCCTTTTGTGGGAGTTGTTATGCTAGTAATCGTAAAATCGGGGTTGACTACTTCATCAATGACGATATTTGTGGCACCTGTCTTTGAAATATTGGCAGCTAGTCCTTTGAATAATTCCTCAAGATCGGCATCATTTGGGGTTACAGCTACATGAGAAGAATCTGGATCGGTGGCCCAATCGTTGAGAACATTTACATCAATCCCATCCGATCCGATCAGGCCGATGCAATAGATAATAATACCAGACGCCCTTGCAGCTGCGGCAACAGGTGCTGGTGGTGGTCCCGCGGTTGTTTTCCCGTCAGTAAACATGACGATAACTTTTGCGTTTGTTGAAAGGGGATCGAACAGTTGAGTTGCTTTTTCAAAGGCATCTGCGTGATTGGTGGAACCGCCTGCCGTTAGGCTGTCAACAGCGCTCTTGAGCGTCGCTACCGAAGTAATCAATTGAGTGTTTGTAACGGCGGTGTCGGAAAAACTAACAATACCGATCCGGCTACCAGAGCCGATATTACCATCCTGAGAATTATCAGTAGCTTCGTCAATAATATCAATAAAAGTTTTAGCGCCGGCTTTCATATTGGTGAGTGGGCTACCCGCCATACTACCGGAACGATCTAGTACCAAAACGATATCTGTAGGATTGGTTGAAATATCGGGAGAGGCGGAAAGTGCAAGAGTTACCTTCAATGTTCCGTTACAGTCAATGCGGTCTATATTGATTTGTTTATTTGAGTTTGTAATACCCATTATATTTCCTCCTAAATTATAAGTGAAAGGGGCTTCTGTTCCATCCTATGCGGAGGAAATAGGCATGGACACTTTTCTAGTTTTTATAAGATGAACTAGAAAAGTATAAATTACTCTTTCTATAGAAAAATAGGAACTTTATTAATAGTAAAAACTAAAATTGAAAATATAAAATAAAATAACTATAAAAATATAGAATAATTTACTGGATTAAAAGCATAATTACAAAATTTAGTAATATTTTTCTTTACAAGATCTTGTATTTAAGAATTATTCGTACTATTATATTCGTACTAAAAATATCAAATTAGAAATATAGAGTATCAATATCTTCAAGGGAAAAATAAAATCTCTTATAGAATATGAGCTTAACTGATAAGAATCATATAACAAAAAATAAAATTATTATAAGGTATGTATCATACGGAAAGAAGAGGAGTGATATAGAAATGGAATAAAAAACTATTTTTGGGGACAGGTTTAATCAATGTATTCTATTAGACTTACTAGAGGAATGGAAGTGTATACGTACAAAAAAGAAACAGAATCTGTGCAGCAGTTTTTCTATTTGATTGTCATCCCTACAGAAAAAATAAGACGAAAATATTGGACAAGGGGTCCTCCTTATACGTTGAAAAGGTTTTATGTAAGTAGAATAAGAAAAAAGACAGGATAAGATTTATCTTGTATCAAATAGGAGGGATTACTTGAATATCACAATCAACCATCGGTTCATTGATGTAAAACTTTTTGTACAACAGGGAAGCAGTGAAGTAAATCCTGTTATTTTCTTGCTACCTTCAATCGATGAGGGCGTAACACTTTCTGATTGTAATTTCTTTGTGTCTGTTGTGGACGGCCAGGGATATGATAAAATCCCCTTATCTTTCACAGAAGAGGGTGATACCTTACAGGTAAAATGGAACATTGAAAGCCGTACGACAGAGGTAGAAGGGAATCACCCCTTCCAGCTTGTGGCGGAAAATGTGAAGCAGGAAGTTGTATGGCTGACAAATACTTCCCATGTCATTGTACGGGAATCCCTCCATGTGGATGATCCCATTTCAGGCATGCTTCCCTCTGTATTACAAGCATATCAGGAACGCATGGATCAACTGGAAGAGAGCACAGAGGGAATCTCCCAAAAGGCCCAAGAGTTTGCGGAACGAGCCGGAAAATATGCACAACAAACAGCACAGGATAAGGATTCTACCGCTGCTGACCGGGTGGTTGTAGAACAAGTGCAGTCGGAACTTTCTGAAAAGTTTGATACCGTCCTGGAAAAGCTGGAAGAAATGGAAGATCTGGTAAATCGAGCAGAAGAGGCAGCACGTCAAATCGAGAAGGCAGAAACCTATGTACAGGAAGTTAGAAAGACGGCGGCCAATATTTATAACTTGTTACCCCTCGTCACAGTTTCTAAAAAAGGCTCTGTAGAGCTCCCAAGTTGTATAGATACATCCTTAAAGGAATGTATCATTTATGGCGCTCATATACAGGAGGGAACTCCCACACCGGAGGCCCCTATTTCTCCTACATTTGTAGGAGGCAGCGGGAATATCACCATATCCATCACAGGAATCGAACCCAAGATGATCCCTATCCCATACCCGTTGATTGATGCAGATGACTATCTCAACCTGACCACCGGGCAAGGGGAAACAACATGGAAAGGAATTGAGTTAATCGGTACAGAGTCCTGGCAAAAAAGCGGGAAAACAGCTGTAGGAGGAACTGTTTTTTATGTTACCCTTTCCGATCAGGATACGCAGGGTACAACAAAAAGGGTCTTTTCCACTCATTTTCAACAGGCCCAAAATGCAGGGGCTCTTGTCCCCGGTGATATCTGGATGCACAACGCCACTTTTATAGCCATGCCCAATACCCTTTTGGGCATCATAGACAGCGACAATGATAACCAGAAAGTAGAGAAATTTAAAAGCTGGCTATCTTCTCAAAAGGAATCGGGAAGCGTTGTGAAGGTGTGGTATCAGCCTACAAAATCCCAGGCGGTTGAGATTTCGCCGGTGACCCTGACAACAGGAAAAGGCAATGTTACCCTCACTGTCTCAGGAGCTGAGGGGGAACCAGCCCCCGATATCCAGTCCACAGCGGTGCAGGATTGGACCATGCTGAAAGCGGAACAGGAAAAAAAGAACCAGAGCTATGAGGAGCGCCTCAACGCCCTGGAAGCCAATGTAACAGGAGGATGATTGCATGAATACACTGGAAAAGGTACTGGTAAACCGGGCACAAAATGGGACATACCACAAGGAAGAATTGATCGAGATTGCAAAAAAGCTATGGATTACAGGAGATATTTCCGAAACAGTCAAGGACCAGGTGCTGGAGATCATCAAAGGACGTGAGGACTGCGAGCCTCCCGTGACCACAGAAACACGCCTGGAAGATGTGGAAAATATGCTGGGCGTTTTGTTGGGGGCAGGCGAAGCGGCGGACGACGGGGAACGGGCCAGACAGACCCGCGTCCTGATGATGCAGACAGCCCAGGCCCTCCCTGATGAGGAGGCGATGGAAATCCCCACCCTGTTCCCGGAATGGGAAAGCGGTGTTTCCTATGTGAAAGACGACCGTATCTGCTACCAAAACCAGCTTTACAAGTGTCTGCAAAGCCATACTTCCCAGGATGATTGGATGCCGGACACCGCGATTTCTTTGTGGGTGGCGGTCAGTGACCCGGCGGAGGAATGGCCTCAGTGGAAACAGCCCGCTGGCGCCCATGACGCTTACCCAAAAGGGGCGAAAGTCACACACAACGGTAAACGGTATACCAGTAATGTGGACGCTAACACCTGGGAACCGCCTACCCAGTGGACGGAATTTTCAGAAAAGAAATAAATGTTACCTTTCATTGAAAAGGCAGAAGGAGTACATAATGATCGATAATGTTAACTGAATCCTCATTCAAAGTATTGTTTACCTCTAGACACTATTATGATACTATAGTTGCGGTCATTTGTATTGGGATAAAATGTAACGCTGTTAAGAAGTTTTAATCAGAAGATTTTAAAATCGATAAACACCTCTTCTCTATCTATTTTGATAAAGAAGAGGTGCCTTTTATTGTTGCCTTTAGTAGGCAGTTGAGCGAAGCGAAACAAGCAACCATCTGCTATGCGGGTGGGAAAAAACTTTTATCTAAAAAACTCACCAATCGATTACAATAAAGGTGTTCAGGCCTATTGCAAAAGAAAGGTGAGTGTGTATGGCAAACCAAACGAACAGTCTGACACATACCAAGTAGGTGTGCAAGTACCATGCAGTGTTTTGTCCAAAGTACCGAAGGAAAATTATCTATAAGGAGTACCGGAAAGACCTGCAAGAGATCATCAAAACGCTGTGCAAGTACAAGGGAGTGGAGATTGTGGAAGGGCATATGATGCCAGATCATGTACATCTACTGGTAAGTATCCCACCGAAAATGAGTGTGTCAAGTTTTATGGAATACCTGAAAGAGAAGAGTGCTTTGATGATGTTCGACAAACATGCAAACTTGAAGTACAAGTATGGAAACAGGCATTTTTGCTCCGAAGAGTATTATACTTCGATAGTTGGACTCAATGAGGCCACGATACGGAAATACATCCAGGACCAGGAAAAGCACGATATAGCGCTGGATAAGCTGAGTGTAAAAGAGTACGAAGAACCTTTTAAGGGTAGCAAGTAATACGGATGCCCCTTGAGGGGGCGGTAAAAGAGGAAAAAATAGGATTGAACCTTTGTAAAAACGAAAACCAGCGCCTTTAGACGCTGGGCCGTAACCTAGGCTTTTAGCCTTTCATACTACCTGTTTGGCGGGTGGTTGTGATCCAATAGAAAAGAAAAAGCATAAAAGCAGTGATAAGATCGGTTGAGTTTTTAGAAAAAAGGAAATAAAATCATAAATCAAAAAAATTTTTCTGTACTTATCCCTAAAAAATATGTTATAGTTCTCATTTTTTATTTTTGTTGAAAAAATCGTGTAAAATTTTCACAAAGTATAACGAAATTTATTTTAAATGATAAAATGAAAAAAGGAGGGAAAAATATGAAGATAAATGTTAAAAAAGAAGTCAAATCTTATATGAAACCATATAGCTACCGCTTTCGTTGCTCCAGAAAACATAAAAAGGCATTATATGACTTGATGGCATCCACCGGAGAGGAATTTTTAGATATTAACCCTATGGCAACGATAGAAGACCTTCATAAATATTGGGGGCATCCTGCTAACATTTTTGAAGATTTTCAGGAAACTATCGGGGCAAAGGAGATATGGAAATCGTATCGTCGCTCTTTGTGGCTGACAGCAGTTATTTGTATGATGGCGGCATTAATCTTTATATTGATTGCTTACTGGATTATTATTCACTATGCAGGAACAATAGAAATTATCTATTTAGACTGTTAAGTTGATATAGCCCTATACTGGAAAAGTTCTTTGAATAAGATTTTTAACATCCAAAATGGTAGGTAGTATCTGTTGTTTTCCAGTTGCTTTTTTAAATAAGAAAGTTTTGGTTCTTATTGGTGTAAATCGTCAGTGGAATGGATATCAAAAGATTTATGAAGAAATATCGTAAAAAAATAAATTTGAGTACGACTGGACCTAGGTGGCAAGTCAGATATAATAAATAAGAATAGCAGTATGATACTTCATATGGTTAGTTACATATAACTGAAAGAATATAAAAAATAAGAAAACAAAACTCCTTCTGCGATAGCAGAAGGAGTACAATTAAAAAAAGAATTGTTATTTTTTCTGGACATGACGTTTGATAGCGGAAAAGCTTTCAGAGCTGATCACATGTTCCATACGGCAGGCATCTTCTACCGCTATCTTGGGATCAACGCCCAGAGCAGTAAGCCATTCGGCAAGAAGAGTGTGTCTTTCATAGATCTTTTCAGCAATTTCACGCCCCTTATCCAATAAGATAATATAACCTTCCGGGCTTACCTCAATATATCCATTTTCCCGAAGGTTTTTCATTGCAACACTGACGCTGGGTTTAGAAAATTCTAATTCTGTAGCAATATCAATGGATCTGACAGAACCTTTTTTTTTATTCAGAATTAAAATTGTTTCCAGATAATTTTCCGCGGATTCTTTTATTTTCATGGAACCACCATTCTTTAAATATATTTTGGAGAAATAAAACAAAAGATTTTATTTATTATATCACAGCTCTGTTCTTTTTTTCAAGGGATTCCGCCCCTTTTCACCAACAATGAAAAAGGTATAAGGATTTCTCATGGCCTAGTATCAATGACAAAAGAAAATTTATCGAAAAAATAGAATGAAAAGGAATCGAAACAATATCCAATTGTTGCGATTCCTTTTTCTGTCTAGGCGGGATATTACCAATTATGCTACAATAAACAAAGGAGGGAAGAAAATATGGAACAGAATCCCGTCATAGAATGTAAAATTTCAGTGAGAGAATTGGTAGGCTTTGTCTTGAAGAGTGGGAGCATAGACAACCGTTTTGGGGGAAGGCCTAACCGTATGCAAGAAGGCTCCCGAATCCATCGCCTTTTACAGAAACAGGAGGGGGACGATTATCAATCAGAAGTACCGTTAAGCTTCGCCTGTGATTATCAAGGGGTACATTTTCTCGTAGAAGGAAGAGCGGACGGGATTATTACCGGGGAAAAGGGCGTGACAGTGGACGAAATTAAGACAACGAGTGTGCCAATGGATATGATTACCGAATCGTTTCAAGAACCGCACTGGGCCCAAGCACAATGTTATGGGTATTTTATGTGTGTACAGCGAAATCTAGACTCTATTACGATACGGCTCACCTACTATCAGACGGAGACGGAAGAAGTCAAACGTTTTACCCGAAGATTTTCCAGGGATAGCCTCCGGCAGTTTTATGAAGGGCTTCTGGAACGATATGTAGAATGGGCGGTATGGCAGGCGGAGTGGAGACAGATTCGCAATCGTTCCATCGAAATGTTGCATTTTCCATTTGCTTCTTACCGTAAAGGGCAGCGGGAAATGGCAGCGGCGGTATACCGTACCATTTCTTCCCAGGCACGATTATATTGCCAGGCGCCCACCGGAATTGGAAAGACCATTTCCGCACTGTTTCCCGCCGTCAAAGCCATAGGAGAGGGGAAGACGGAAACCATTTTTTATTTAACGGCCAAAACAGTCGCCCGGCGTGCGGCGGAGGACGCCCTTTCCCAATTGAGAGAGCAAGGACTTCGGATCAAGTCCGTTACGCTCACAGCCAAGGAAAAAATTTGTTTTCTGGAGGAATGCGCCTGTAACCCAGATCAATGCCCTTATGCGCAGGGATATTTTGACCGTATCAATGGGGTATTAAAAAAGCTATTAGAGCAGGAAGATTGCGTTACCCGAGAAAAGTTGGAAGCTTATGCAAAACAGGAAAAAATCTGTCCGTTTGAATTGGCGCTGGATTATTCTGAATGGTGCGATGTGGTGATCGGGGATTACAATCATCTGTTTGATCCCAACGCATCCTTGAAACGCTTTTTTTCCAATACACAGGGGGAGTATTGTTTTTTGATTGATGAATCTCACAATCTAGTGGACCGTGCCCGGGAAATGTATTCAGCGTCACTAGAAAAATCCATGTTTTTAAAATTAAAGAAAGAAGTGGGAAAGGAAAACAAGGAGCTTACCCGCAGTGTAAACCGTATTTATAAGGAATTTCTTGCTTTGGGAAAATCCTGTGAGGAGGCAGGAATATCCATCCAAAAGGAGGGAGTCAATTCTTTTAACAGGCAGCTCTGGGAATTTAGCGCGTGCTGTGAGGAATGGCTTTCTCAAGAACCGGATTCCCCCCTTCGCCAGGAACTGCTTTCTGTTTACTTTGATGTGCTGTTTTACCTGCGAATTACGGACTTTTATGATGAACGGTATGTCACTTATATAGAAAAAAAGAAAAGTGAAGTGAAGGTAAAACAGCTTTGTTTAGATCCTTCTTTTTTGTTGAGACAGGCATTGGATCGAGGGAAGTCAGCCATTTTATTTTCTGCAACCCTTACTCCTTTAGATTATTTCCGCTCCGTGCTGGGGGGAGATGAAAAATCTAAGACGTATAGCTTGCCTTCTCCATACGATCCCTCTCATCTATGCCTTCTAGTAGAGGATGGGATTAATACACGCTATCAACACAGACAAAAGAGCATTCTGCCTATTTGTCAATTAATCCATACCGTAATTGGAGGGAAAATAGGGAACTATCTTGTGTTTTTTCCATCATATCAATACCTAAGGCAAGTATATGAGGCATTCACGGAGTACTATCCCAATATCCAAACTATTGTACAGGAATCGCAGATGGAAGAAGAAAAACGGGGAGAGTTCTTGTCTTGTTTTGATAAACCGGGCGGAGAAACACTGGTAGGCTTTTGCGTGCTGGGTGGAATTTTTTCGGAAGGGATTGACCTGAAGGGGGACCGTCTGGTGGGAGCAGTGATTGTAGGCGTAGGGCTGCCACAGATAAACCGACAGCAGGAGATTCTCCGGGAATATTATGATGAGAAAGAGAAGGGAAAAGGTTTTGCTTTTGCTTACCGTTATCCAGGGATGAATAAAGTGATGCAAGCGGCTGGCCGGGTGATCCGAGGGGAAAAGGATAGGGGAGTGGTAGTGCTGATTGACGACCGTTTCCATACAACGGAATACCTGCGTTTATTTCCGGTACACTGGCAAAAAGCAAGATTCCTGCACAACATAGATCAGGCGGAACAGGTGATCAAAGATTTTTGGAAAGAAGAAAAATAAAAAAATTAGTCGAAATCTGTTGACTTTTCTTCCAAAATATAGTATGATATATCGCGTCGCTGAGAGAGCTCAAGGAAAAGAGCAGGAAAGCGAAAAGGATGGGAGCATAGCTCAGCTGGGAGAGCACCTGC